>PUOM01000198.1 GCA_003552795.1 Halomonas sp.
CGAGGCGGGGGCGTCAGTGCTTGAGCACCCGGGCCAGGAAGCTGCGGGTACGGTCGTCGTCGGGCTGGTCGAAGATCTTCTCAGGCGGGGCCTGCTCGGCGATCTCGCCCTTGTGAATGTAGATTACCCGGTCGGCGACCTCGCGGGCGAAGCCCATCTCGTGGGTGACGATGATCATGGTCATGCCCTCGCGCGCCAGCTCGCGCATGGCATCGAGGACCTCGCCGATCATCTCCGGATCCAGCGCCGAGGTCGGCTCATCAAAGAGCATCAGGCGGGGCTCCATGGCCAGGGCCCGGGCCAGGGCGACGCGCTGCTGCTGACCGCCGGAGAGCTGGCTGGGATACTTGGTGGCCTGGTCGCTGATGCCGACTCGCTCCAGCAGCCGTTCGGCGGTCTCCACCGCGTCGGCACGGCTCCAGCCGCGTACCTTCATCGGCGCCAGGATGACGTTGTCCAGCACGCTGAGATGAGGAAAGAGGTTGAACTGCTGAAACACCATGCCGACTTCGGTGCGGATGCGCTGCAGGGCGCGGCCACTCTTGCCGTCGGGCAGCAGTTCATTGCCGTCCACCTCGATGTGGCCGCTCTGGAACTCCTCCAGACCGTTGATGCAGCGGATCAGCGTCGACTTGCCCGAGCCGCTGGCGCCGATGATCACCACCACTTCGCCGGGGGCGACCTCCAGGTCGATGTCCTGAAGCACATGCAGGCTGCCGAAGTGCTTGTTGACCTTCTCCATGAGCACGATGGGAGCGGTCGCTTTCTCGTTCTGCGTCATGCGGGGGCTCCCCTGTTATTGACCAACCAGGCCGCGTTTCTCGAGCTGGCGCAGCAGCAGCGACAGGCTCCAGGTGATGGCCAGATACATCAGGGCCACCATGAAATAGACCTCCAGAGCGGTAAACGTCGTGGCGATGTAGATCTGACCCTGACGGACCAGTTCGCCGACGCCGATCACCGAGAACAGCGAGGTGTCCTTGATACTGATGATGCCCTGGTTGCCCAGCGGTGGAATCATGCGCCGAAAGGCCTGGGGCCAGATCACGTAGCGGAACGCCTGGGAGCGGGAGAGACCCAGGGAGAGCGAGGCTTCGCGCTGGCCGCGCTCGATGGACTGCACGCCGCCGCGCACCACCTCCGAGATATAGGCGCCGGAGTTGACCGCGATGGCGGCGATACCGGCGGTGAGGGCGTTGATGGGACCACCAAGCAGCTGAGGCAGGCCATAGAAGATGAACAGCACCTGGACCAGGATGGGGGTGCCGCGGAACACCTCGATGTAGAGGATCGCCGGCCAGCGCATCCAGCGTAGCGGGCTGATGCGCAGGAGGCCGAAAAAGATGCCGATGAAAAACCCGATGGCCAGCCCGCCGAAGGAGATCAGCAGGGTCCAGGGAATGCCCGGCAGCAGGTGGGGGATGGAGCGGAACGCCGCCGCCCAGTCGAATTGAAAGGTCACTTCCACGGGCGTTTCTCCGGGATAGCTGGAAACGAGGCGGGGCCGGGAGGTGTCACCGCCCGGCCCCGCTGATCAGCTCGCCGTGTCACCACGACGAGGGGTCAGGGCGGTTCGGTTCACTCCTCCGGAGGAGCCTCGCCGAACCACTCCTCGTAGATCTCGGCGTAGGTGCCGTCCTCGCGCATCTCGGCCAGGGCCTCGTTGACCGGCTCGACCCACTGGCTGCCCTTGTGGAAGACGATGCCGTACTGCTGACCCGCATAGAGCGGCCCGACGACCTTGGTGCGGCCTTCGCCGCGGGTCTGGGAGAAGTAGGCGACGTTGGGAGCGTCATAGAAGGCGGCGTCGACGTTGCGGCCGAGCAGCGCCATGTACATGTCGCTGTTGCCCGGGTAGGGGGTGATGTCGGCGCTGTCCCCGAGGTTTTCCTGAAGAAAGTCGTAGCTGGTGGAACCGATGCGGGTTGCGACGGAGAGGCCCTCGAGGTCCTCGATGGTCTCGACGCTGTCGTTGTCGGCGCGGACGATGATCTGCAGGCCGGAGTCGTAGTAGGGATCCGAGAAGTCGACGATCTCGGACCGTTCCTCGGTGATGGTCACGCCGGCGATGGCGATTTCCTGACTGCCGGTCTGCACTGCCGGGATGATGCCGGCGAACTCCATGGTCGTGAGCTCGATCTCGAAGCCGGCGCGTTCGGCGACCTCGTTGATGATGTCCATGTCGAAACCGATCATTTCACCGGTTTCGGGATCCATCATCTCGAAGGGCACGAAGCTGGGGTCGGTGACCACGTTGACCACGGGCTTGTCGGCCAGGGCGGAACCGGCCATGCCGAGGCTCAGCGCCAGGGAGGCGGCCAGGGCGGATGGCTTCAGCATGGGTGAAGCGTGAGTCGATCTTGTCATGAGATTCCCCGTTCTTGAGTCTTTTCTGGTGGGTCTCGCCTGTTCAACCTTGGCGAGAATGCTCCAGAGCGTCAAGTTGGGGGCTTTCACGGTGGTTTAGACCATGAAGGAGGCGCCGCAGCCGCAGGTGGTGGTGGCGTTGGGGTTCTGGACCAGGAAGCGGGCGCCGGCAAGGCCCTCCTCGAAGTCCACGGTGGATCCCACCAGATATTGATAGGAGAGCGGATCGACCACCAGGGCGACGTCGCCGAAGGCGATGACGGTGTCATCCTCGGCGACCTCGTCGGCGAAGTCGAAGCCGTACTGGAAACCCGAGCAGCCGCCACCGGTCACGTAGACGCGCAGCTTGAGCTGACTGTTGCCCTCTTCCTCGATCAGCGACTGAAGCCGCTTGCGTGCGCTGTCGGACAGGAGCAGGGGGGTGGGAACAAAGGATTCGGCACCGCTCATGGAGAGCTCCCTTGGGGAAATGGGAAATTCGGCCGGTCATTATCCCCAATCCCCAGCAAATTGGTCAACTATCAGGGCATCATCGCGGGGGCCTCGAGGCCGGCGTTCTCGGCGAAGCCGAACATCAGGTTGAGGTTCTGGATCGCCTGGCCCGAGGCCCCCTTGACCAGGTTGTCGATGACCGCGAGTACCACCACGGTGTCACCGTTGCCGGGGCGATGCACGGCGAGGCGGCAGACGTTGGCCCCCTTGACGCTGCGGGTCTCCGGATGGCTACCGGCCGGCATTACGTCGGCGAAGGGTTCGCCTGCGAAGCGCTTCTCGAAAAGCGCCTGGAGATCGCCCGGTTCGCCGGTGAGGCGCCCGTAAAGGGTGGCGTGGATGCCGCGGATCATCGGCGTCAGGTGGGGGACGAAGGTCAGCCCCACCGGGCCGCCGGCGGCATCCGTCAGGCCCTGGCGGATCTCCGGGAGGTGGCGGTGGCCACTGGCACCGTAGGCCTTCATGGATTCGCTGGCCTCGGCCATCAGCGAGGGCACCTTGGCGCCGCGGCCGGCGCCGGTGACGCCCGACTTGCAGTCGGCGATGACGTGGCCGGCGTCGATCAGCCCCGCCTCGAGCAGTGGCAGCAGGCCGAGCTGAACGGCGGTGGGGTAGCAGCCGGGCACGGCGATCAGCCTCGCCTGGCGAATCCTGTCGCGATTGACCTCGGGCAGGCCGTAGACCGCTTCGCCCAGCAGCGCCGGGGCGCCATGGGGTTGTCCGTACCACTCGGCCCACTCCTCGGCATCGCGCAGACGAAAGTCGGCGGATAGATCGATGACCCGGGTGCCGCGTTCAAGCAGCTCGCCAGCCAGGGCGTGGGCGACCCCGTGGGGGGTGGCGAAGAATACCGCATCGCAGGCGCCGAGGCGGTCGGCATCCGGCTCGCTGAAGGCGAGTGTGTCGTAATGACCGCGCAGGTTGGGGTACATCTCGGCGACCCCCGTGCCCGCCTCGGAGCGGGAGGTGATGGCTTCCACCTCGACTTCGGGATGCTGGGCCAGCAGCCTGAGCAGTTCGACGCCGGTGTATCCGGTGCCGCCGACGATTCCGACCTTGATCACATTGACCTCCTTCCGCTAGTTCCGCTGTCCGCGAGTTCCCCTGGCCTTGGGCTGGGCTCGGCTGTGATGAATATGATACACAAGAAGGCAGGGGCCGACCCAGCCGGCTCCGTCACTGGCCGAACAGGAATTTCGCCGTGCCGCGTTTCTCACTGCCGGACCTCAGCCTGGAGGGCTTCCGCCAGCGCCTGGCCAGCGTCGATGCCCTGCCTCAGCTCTGCGTGCTGGGTGTGGTGTCGGGGCTGATCACCGGCGGTTTCATGGTCGGCTTTCGGCTGCTGCTCGATCTCGGCGCGCTGGCCTACATGCCCGGCGGCGACCCGGAGGCCTTCGAGGGACTATCGCCCCTGGTACGCTCCGTGCTGCCGATCCTGGCGGTGGTTGTTGTCGGTGTCTTCCTGTGGCGACAGCCCGAGAAGGCCCGCAAGCTGGGCGTCGGCCACGTGATGGAGCGGTTGACCCACCACCAGGGGCGCTTTCCGCTGCGCAACTGGCTCAATCAGTGGTGGGTCGGCGTGGTCACGGTGCTCGGCGGCCTCTCCGCGGGGCGCGAAGGGCCGGCGATTCATCTCGGTGCGGCGGCTTCCAGCGGCCTCGGTCAGCAGCTGCGGCTGCCCCACAACAGCCTGAGGGTGCTGGTCGCCTGTGGCACCGCTGCGGGTATCTCCGCATCTTTCAACACGCCCATCGCCGGGGTCATCTTCGCCATGGAAGTGGTGATGATGGAGTACACCATCGCGGGCTTCATGCCGGTGATCCTGGCCTCCACCATGGGGGCGCTGGTGGCCCAGCTGGTCTACGGCTCCGAGCCGGCCTTCCAGGTGCCTACGGTGAGTCTCGGATCCCTCTCCAACCTGCCCTGGCTGGTGATCACGGCGCTGGTGATCGGGCTGCTGGCGGGCCTCTTCATTCATGTCGCAAGAAGCGAGTGGGTCAAGAGGCTGCCGGTGTGGCTGCGCCTGGGACTGGTGGCCGTGGCGACTGCTGCGGTGGCCTGGTGGTATCCGGAGGTGCAGGGCATCGGCTACGACAGCCTGAGCGCGACCTTGACCGGTGATCTGGCGGTGGACGTGCTGCTGGCGCTGGTCGTCGCCAAGCTGCTGCTCACGGCGATCACCGTGGCCAGCGGCATTCCCATCGGCATCATCGGTCCGGTGCTGGTGGTCGGTGCGGCGGCCGGAGGGCTGATGGGACTGTTCGGCAGCTGGATCTGGCCCGGGCGGGGGGCAGACCCGGGGTTCTATGCCATGCTGGGCATGGCAGCGATGATGGGCGCTGTGCTGCAGGCGCCGCTGGCGGCGCTGATGGCCCTGCTGGAGCTGACCCACAACCCCAACATCATCCTGCCCGGCATGCTGGCGGTGGTGGTCTCCTGCCTCACTTCCCGGCAGCTGTGTCGCTGCGACGGCTTCTTCATCAGCGCGACCCGCCATGGCCTTCACCCGCTTCAACAGCCGCTGATGCAGGCGCTCTCGCGGGTCTCGGTGCCGGCGGTGATGGAGCGCAGTCTGGAGCGCACGCCGCGCATGGTGACCCGTGAGCGAGCCCGGGCGCTGCTGACCCGTAACCCGGTCTGGATCCTGATCGAGCGCTCCAGTGACGACAAGCCGACCCTGGCCCTCAAGGCCGCCGACCTGGCGCGCTGGCTGATGGAGCCTGCTCCCCAGCGGCGAACGGATGAGGAGGGGCCGGAGGCAAAAGAGCCGCTGATCGACCTGCTGGAGATTCCCGGCCTGCGCCTGGAGCTGGCACCCATTCATCTGCAGGCGACGCTCACCGAGGCCTTCGAGCGGCTCAACGACCAGGCGGTGGATGCGCTCTACGTGGAACATGGCAACCGCCCGAAACAGAAGCGGATTTCCGGTATCATCACGCGGGGCGCCATCGAGCGGTATTATTCCCTGAAGGATTAGTGATCCTTGACGGAAGCCTTCGCTGCTCGAGGAGTCGCCCTGCCGTCCGCGACATTCATGGCCATCCCGCCACTCTCCACTTTCCACAAGGAGCCTGCATGTATCTATGGATCAAGGCCCTGCACCTCATCGCCATGGTGACCTGGTTCGCCGCCCTCTTCTATCTGCCGCGTCTCTACGTCTACCACGCCATGGCGCGTGACCGCGGCGAGCAGCAGGCGATCGATCACTTTCTGGTCATGGAGCGCAAGCTGTACCGGGGGATCATGACGCCCTCGATGATCGCCGTGTTGATATTCGGCGGCTGGATGCTCTATCTGGTGCCCTTCTGGCTGACTCAGGGCTGGATGCATGCCAAGCTGCTGCTGGTGGCGCTGCTGGTGGCCTACCATCATGTATGCCTGATCTACCTCAAGCAGTTGCGTGACGGGCGCTGCACGAAGAGCCATGTGTTCTTCCGCTGGTTCAACGAGCTGCCGGTGATCGCCCTGCTGATCATCATTATCCTTGCCGTGCTCAAGCCGTTCTGATGGTAACGAGCGACAGGATGTCCCCTCACCTGCCGGTGGTGCTGGTGCTGGCCGGCCACGACCCCACCGGCGGCGCCGGGCTGACGGCCGATGCCGAGTCAATAGCCGCCTGCGGCGGCTGGGCGCTGACCATTCCCACGGCATTGACGGTGCAGAACTGCCGTGATGTTCGGGCGGTAGTGCCCTGCGATCCCGACATGATGCGTACCGCCGCCGCGGCGCTGGATGAGTTCGAGATCGCCGCCATCAAGGTCGGGCTGGTGGCCAATCTGGCCACTCTGGATGCGGTGACCGATATCGTGCGGCGTTTTCCCGGTGTTCCCCTGGTGGTGGATCCGGTGCTCAGGGCCGGCGGCGGCCAGGAGTTGTCCACAGCCGAGCTGGTGGATGCCTTTCGCGAGCGGCTGCTGCCCCTGGCGGATATCCTGACGCCGAATCGCGATGAAGTGGCACGGCTATCCGCACGGGCCGGCGAGGATACCGAGCGGACGGTGGAGCTGATGAGCCTGGGTTGCCAGGCGGTGCTGGTCACCGGAACCGATGCCCCGGCGACGGGGACACCGGAGGATCGGGTGGTCCACACCCTGCATACCCCCGATCAGAGCCGCCAGTGGAGCTGGCCGCGCCTGGCGGGGCGCTACCACGGCTCCGGCTGCACCCTGGCTTCGGCCCTGGCGGCGCGGCTGGCGGCCGGTGAGTCGCTGGTGACTGCCTGCGAGCAGGCCCAGGCCTTCACCTGGCAGTCCCTGGCCAACGGCTGGCGTCCTGCTAGCGATCAGGCACTGCCGCGGCGCCTGTGGCGCCTGCCCGTGACGCCGGTCAGAGGCACGGACGAGCCGGCGGCCCCGGGGTGAGCCGGAGACTGGCCATCCCCTGCCCGAACACAGAGAATGGGGACAGTCGGATAGCCATGATCAGGTTATCCAGAGAATTATCCACAGCTTTCGAGGACGAGACACACATGACCACATCCGCCGAGCTCTTCGAACGGGCCTGCCGCCATATTCCCGGCGGCGTCAACTCGCCGGTGCGCGCCTTCAAGGGCATGCAGCGCCCACCGGTGTTCATGGAGCGCGCCAAGGGTGCCTACCTGTTCGACGTGGAAGGCAAGCGCTATGTCGACTATGTGGGCTCCTGGGGACCGATGATCACCGGTCATGCCGACCCCGAGGTGCTGGGCGCGGTGCGCGAGCGGCTGGACAACGGCCTCTCATTCGGCACGCCCACGGCCATCGAAACCACCATGGCCGATCTGATCTGCGAGATGATCCCCTCCATGGAAATGGTGCGCATGACCAGTTCCGGTACCGAGGCCACCATGTCGGCGATCCGCCTGGCCCGGGGGGTCACCGGTCGCGACAAGATCGTCAAGTTCGAGGGTAACTACCACGGCCATTCCGATTCGCTGCTGGTCAAGGCGGGCTCCGGGGCGCTGACCCATGGAGAGCCCAGCTCTCCCGGCGTGCCGGCCTCCCTGGCCGAGCACACCGTGACCCTGCCCTACAACGATACGGACGCCGTGGAACAGTGCTTCGAGGAGATCGGGGAGCAGATCGCCTGCATCATCGTCGAGCCGGTGGCCGGCAACATGAACTGCATCCCGCCGCAGCCGGGCTTCCTGGAGTGCTTGCGGCGCGCCTGTGACGCCAACGACAGCGTGCTGATCTTCGACGAGGTGATGACCGGCTTCCGGGTGGCCATGGGCGGCGCCCAGGCCCACTACGACGTGCGCCCCGATCTCACCTGCCTGGGCAAGATCGTCGGCGGCGGCATGCCGGTGGGTGCCTTCGGCGGCAGCGAGACGATCATGTCCAACATTTCGCCGCTGGGCCCCGTCTATCAGGCCGGCACCCTCTCCGGCAATCCGCTGGCCATGGCGGCGGGGATCGCCCTGCTCGACAAGCTGCGTCAGCCCGGCTTCCATGATGCCCTGGCTCAGCGGGTCGAGACCCTCTGTCACGGTCTCCAGGAGCGTGCCGATGCGGCCGGTGTCGAGATGATCACCCAGCACGCGGGCGGCATGTTCGGCCTCTTCTTCACCGGCCAGCGCCGCGTCGACAACTTCGCCCAGGCCACGGCCTGCGATGGCGATGCCTTCCGGCGCTTCTTCACCGCGATGCTGGATGAAGGCGTCTACCTGGCGCCCTCGGCCTACGAGGCGGGCTTCATGTCCAGCGCCCATACGCCGGAAGATATCCAGTGGACCCTGGATGCCGCCGAGAAGGCCTTCACGGCGATGCGGC
>PUOM01000051.1 GCA_003552795.1 Halomonas sp.
CGGTGCCGGCGATGCCGTGGACCCGCCCGTAGAGCACCAGCTCGGCCTCGAGCCCGGCCTGCTCGTCGAAGAGCACGGCATCGAGCACCAGCCGATAGCGGCCCTCGAGCACCTCGGGCGGGGCGGCCTGCCGGCCGGGGTCGGGGTCGGCCAGCAGGCCGATATGCGGCGCCAGACCGCCCAGGCGCTGCGCCAGGCCGCGGTCCTGGGATAGCGAGAGGCGCTCCCGGTGGCCGACCCGATAGCCGCCCAGGGCGACCTCGCGGCCGTCCGGGGCCTGCCACAGCAGCCGGACAAAGGGCGCGCGGGCATGCCCCTCGGCGGTCAGGAAGAGATTGATCTCGCTGGGGAAGCCCCCATAGGCGTAGTCGAATTCCAGCGGGATCTGCAGTCGCCGTCCGCCCGGGAACGCAGCCTCCTCGACCTCGGCAGCCCGGCTCTCCACCGTCAGGGTGCGGGCCGCGTTGCCGCCGCGCAGGCGGTCTACCCAAACCGGAGCGGCGTTGACCGGGTAGCGCTGCCACATCTCGCCGCCACGCCAGCGCTCCAGGGCCTCGCCGTAGGGAATCGCCATCGGGGTGCCCAGGGCCACGCCGCCGAGCAGCAGGATGATCAGCAGCCCCACCACCGCCGAGGGGTAGCGGGCCAGCTCCCGCCAGGCCCCGGGCCGGGTCACGTCGCTCATCGCCGACCTCCCTTGATCCGCACCCGCGGGTCGAGCAGCGCATAGAGGATATCCAGCGCGAACACCGTCGCCGCCAGCAGGTAGGCGAAGATCACCACCCCGCCGATGATCACCGGGGTATCCCGGTGGCCGATGGCCTGGAACAGCAGCGAGCCGAGTCCCGGCCAGTTGAACACCTGCTCGAGGATGATCGCTCCGCTCCACAGGCCGATCAGCATCAGCAGAAAGCTGGTGATGATCGGTGCCAGCGCCGGGCGCAGGATATAGCGACGCTCGATGCGCCGCGCGGAGAGTCCCTTGGCGCGGGCCATCTCCACGTAGTCCTCGCTGGAGTGGATCAGGAAGAAGGTCCGCCAGGCGTAGATGGAAACGAAAATCGAGGAGAAGAACATGGCGGCCACCGGCAGCAGCATATGGCGGACAAGGCTGGCGGCGTATGCCAGGCGGCCTTCGGGAGGCGGCGCCGTGACCATGCCCCCGGCGGGCAGCAGCGGGAAGAGGAAGGCCAGCAGCAGGATCAGGAAGATGCCGTAGAACCAGCCCGGCGCGGCGGAGCTCGGCGCCAGGGCGATCACCGTGCGGTCCAGGGCGCTGCCATAGTGCCGGGAGAGGCGCAGGGCGGCGAACACCGCGGTGAAGAAGACCAGCAGATTGGCGCTGCCGAACAGCAGCAGGGTCGCCGGCAGGCGTTCGGTGATGATGTCGCGCACCTCCCGGGAGCCGCGATCGCTGTGCATCTGCTCGGCGCGGCCCAGGTCCAGGCTCATGGCCCGCTGCAGGTAGTCGAGGCTGCGCACCGCGAAGGGCTGGTCGAGGCGCAGTCGTTCGACCTCCAGACCCACCTGCCTCTCCACCAGGGCGTTGCGCTCCTCCCCGGGCATGTCGAAGAAGGCCGGATCGGCGCGCACCGTCTCGACCACCTCGCTCCTGATCTGCACCAGGCGCAGCTCATCCACCTGCCCCCCCATGTTGGCCACCACGATGGTCAGGTAGACCCCCACCAGCACCGTGGCCAGCAGGGCGACGAGGCGCTGGATGGCGAAGAGCAGCAGATGGCGCAGGTCGCGCAGCCGAGGGCGGCGCGGGGAGGGCCCCCGCGGGTCCGTCGAGGCCTCGGGCTTCATCGCGGCACCTCCTCATTCGATGGCACGGTGGCGAACACAAGGGAGGCGAAGGCCGGCAGTGCCACCCGTCGGCTGGTGACCGCCAGCTCCAGGCTGTTGGCGCCGCTGCCGAGCCCCGCCAGGGTCTCGGCATCCAGATGCACCCGCCACTCTCCCTCGCCCAGGGGCTCGGCCTCGCCGCGGCCTGCCAGGGCGCCGTCGCCGTCGAAGAGCAGATAGCTCACCTCGCGGAGGTCCTCCTCGGGATAGGGCGCCCCCTCCATGGTAACCGCCAGGCGAAATTCCGCGGCCAGGGCAGTGGGGGCTGCTGCCTCTCCCGCCGCCACCACCAGGGGACCATCGAGCACCAGCTCCGGGATGGGCGCCGTGCTCAGGCCTAGCCAGCGGTCGGCCGGGTCGCGGAAGCCCTCGAAGCGGCGCAGCACCACGCTGCCCGCCACCGGGTGGACCGCGTGCAACCGATAGGGGCCGCTGCCCACCCAGAAGTGGCCGAAGGCCTCGTGCCAGGCGCCGAGGGCGGCGAAACGCACCTCCCGCTCCCCCGGCGTCAGCCACTCGGCCAGGGCCTGATCGTAGGGCAGCGCATCCGCCTCCCCGGCCTGCTCCAGCAGCCGCGCCAGGGCCGGCAGGCTGGGCCCGGCCACCAGGCTCAGCCAGTCGACCCCGTGACGATCGGCCTTGTTGGAGGAGAAGGCCAGCTCGCCGCGCCGCTCGCCGAGGATCCCCAGCATCAGGGTGTGCCAGGGCAGCGGGCTCGGGGCCCGGGCGGCGACGATGCTCTCGGCGTCGGGGAAGATCTGGTCGCTGTAGATCTCGATCACCAGGGGCTCGGTGGAGAGAATCCGCCAGCCGCGGAAGTGGCGGCGGAAGGCCTCGAAGGTGGCCAGGTGGGCGGGGTCGAAGAGCGGGCTCGATTCGTTTGCGCGTTCGAAGTCGAGTATCCAGGGCAGCACGAAGTCGGCCGGCGAGAGCGGCGAGCCGTCGTGCCAGCGGCGCTCGAACAGGTCGGCATCGTAGTGGACGCGCACCCGGGTTCGCGCCGTCAGCCCCTCGGGATGGGCCTGGTCGGCGGTGATGAAGCGCCCGTGGAGGGCGTCCCAGTCGATCCAGGCGTCAGCGGGCACCGCGATGCTCTCCTCGCGGGTCACCGTCAGCCAGTCGAGGGTCTGCTCCACCGGCACGCCCTGCTCCACCGTTACCTCGGCACGCGCGATGCGCTGGGGGTGGTAGAGCCCGGTATAGGGGTCGGGCAGCACCATCGGGTCCTGGGTGGCCCGGGTGATCATGCGGTCGAAGGCCCAGTTGCTGCCGGCCACCGGGTTCCAGGGCTCGCCCAGCAGACCCGGCAGCCCCACCACCATGCGGCCACCGAGGCGGTCGGTGTAGCGCAGGGTGTAGGGCCAGAGCGCGGAACCGGAGACGCCACCGGCGAGATCCGCGGCCACCTCGACGTTGGCGGCCCGGGCCGAGGCGTTGAGCTGATCCACCAGCCACACCCGGGAGGAGTCCTCCATGGCCAGCGCCAGGGCCTCGGCCATCATCGCCTGGCGCTCCTCCCAGCTGCGGTAGTCGCGCCGCGACAGCCGCTCGGCCAGCGCATCGAACTCGGGTGTCGGCCGATAGGCCTGCCACAGCGGCTCGGCACGCCCGCGAGGCGTGTAGTAGAAGCTGAAGTTGTCGGCCTGGTCGCGCTGGATCACGATGGAGATCCAGGCGCCGGTGTAGAGATGCCACTGGCCCGCCGCGGGGTCCGTGGCGATCCAGAGCCTGGAGGCCTCCTCGGCGGTGCGGTAGCGACGCTCCACCGCAAAGCCGAGGTCCTGCAGCAGGTTGGCCAGGTAGTCCCCTACCCGGCGGCGCTCGTCTTCGGTGCGGATCAGCAGGCGCAGGCGCACCGGCTTGCCTTCGAAGAACCAGTGCCCCTCCCGGCGCTCGGCGCCGAGCTCGCCCATGCCGGCGTCGATGGCCGTCCGGGCCCGCTCGGGGTCGTGGGCATAGCGCAGCTCCAGCGCCCGGGCGACCTCGGCCAGCCGCGCATAGTCGGGAAAGGCGGTGGAGAGCGGCAGGGTGCGCGGCACGGCCAGGCCGCCGTAGAGCTCCTCGGCCACATGACGACGGTCAATCAGCCAGTTGAGCGCCTCGCGGATCGCCGGCAGGGCGAAGGGGTTGAGGCTGCCGTCGGCCAGGATCGGCCCCGCCGGGTTGAGGGTGAGCTCGCTGGCGGTGCCGAAGGCCAGGTCCATGTCGGCCTGCACCGAGTCGCGCAGCCGGTTGACCACGGTGGGGCTGGAGATCCCCTGGCTGAAGAGCTGGTGGCTGCCCGCTTCGATCAGCCCGGTGACCCGCCCCAGGTCGGTCTCGCGCAGGAAGACGATCTCGTCGAGCAGCGCCCCGCTTTGCGGGGCCAGGGCCGGGACGTCGAATTCGACGTCCAGTCGCGGCGGCTCCCGGGCCGGCTCTTCTCCCGCCGGCCACAGCGCCACGGCCACGACCGCGGCCAGCAGCAGCGCACTGATGCCCAGCCCCATGCCTCTCATGGTGTCATCCGCGCTCCTGACAAGGTTCAAGGTTTCCTACTCTGACCGGGCGCTGCCGCTGAAGGACAGACGGACCGGAGTGCGGTTTTCAACGCTGCCCCGCCGGCGTGACGGTCGGCAAGGTTGGACTCGATCGTCATGCCGGCCTACACCTGGGTACATGACTCCCGATCCGACGCTCCCCGGCGGCGGCCCCCTGCCGGTACTGCGCTTTCTGGGGCTGGTGCTGATGGGGTCGGCGATCGGCGGGGTGGCCGCGCTGGCCGCCGCCGGCTTCGTCCGCGGCGTGCTGTGGCTCAACGAGCTGCTGCTGATCTCCCCGCGCAGCCGGATGATGTTCCCCCGGGCGGAGCTGCTGGTGCTGGCCACGATCGCCGTGCCGACCCTGGGCGGGCTGATCGTCGGTCACCTGCACCGTCATATACCCGAGGGTCGCCCCCATACCCCCGCGGACGCCATCGCCGCCGTGCAGACCCGCCGCGGCCGGCTGCCGGCCCGCGCCGGGGGCATCAGCGCGGTGAGCGCCCTGATCTCCCTGGGGGCCGGCGCCTCGGTGGGACAGTACGGTCCGCTGGTTCACCTGGGCGCCACCCTGGGCTCGCTCGGCGCGCGGCTGATGCGGCTGGGCCGCTCGGAGGACAACATCACCATCGCCTGCGGCGTGGCCGCGGCCATCGCCACCGCCTTCAATGCCCCGCTGGCGGGCATCATCTTCGCTCATGAGGTGGTGCTGCGCCACTATGCCCTGCGTGCCTTCGCCCCCATCGCCGCGGCCGCCATCGTCGGCCACGTCATCGCCACCCAGGCGCTGGCGCAGGGCGCACTCTTCCACGTGGCCGATACCGTAGTGCCACAGGCCTGGGAGTTCGGCCTGTTCATCGCCATCGGCGGAGTCGGCGCCCTGGTCGCCGGCGGCTACATGCACGCCATCCTGGGCGTCGGCCGCCTGGCCGCCCGCCTCCCCCTGCGTCCGTCGCTGCGCCCGGCCCTGGCCGGCGCCATGCTGGGCACCCTGGCCCTCTGGGTGCCCGATATCCTGGGCATGGGCCAGGAGACGCTGCGCTTCGCCACCATCCCCGGCGCCTTCGGCGGCGGCGAGCTGCTGCTGGTGCTGGTGCTCAAGATCGCGGCTACCGCCCTGTGCCTGGGCATGGGCTTCAGCGGCGGGGTCTTCAGCCCCGCCCTGGTGATCGGCACCCTGTTCGGCGCGCTCTGCGGCACCCTGGTCGCCAGCCTGACCGGCGCGCCCCAGGAGTCCTTCATCTTCTATGCGGTGTGCGGCATGGTGGCGGTCACCGCGCCGGTGATCGGCGCCCCGCTGACCAGCCTGCTGATCGTCTTCGAGCTGACCGGCAACTACGCCCTGACCACCGCTGCCCTGGCCAGCGTAACCCTGGCCAGCCCCATCGCGGCCCAGCTGTTCGGCCGCTCGCTGTTCGACATTCAGCTTCACGGTCGTGGCCTGGACCTCTCCTCGGGACGCGGCCGGGCCCTGCTCATGGATACCCCGGTGACCGACTATCTGACCCAGGACTGCGTCACGCTCTCCCCCAAGGCCTCACTGGACGAGGCCATCGCCACCCTGGCCCGGGAGCGGCACAGCGAGGCCTATCTGGTGGACGAGCGGGGCCGCTATCACGGCTGCGTGACGTTGGCCGAGCTGGAAGCCGCCCGCCAGGAGGCGGGCACGCACCGGGATATCCGTGCCTGCGTGGAGACTGGGCGCCCCACCCTCTGCCCCGGCTCCACCCTCTGGGAAGCCATGGCGCTGCTCGAGGAGGTGACCGGCGAGGCGCTGGCGGTCATTGATCAGGGCGTTTTCCGGGGCGTGGTCTACGAGGTGCATATCGCCCACGCCTATCTCCACCAGAGCGACGCCCTGCGCCGCGAGGAGCATGGCAATGGCTAGCCGCCTGGTCGCCGGCCGCCTGATTGCCGCCCTGCTGCTGGGACTGGCCGCCTGGGGGTCGGCCGCTCTCGCCGAACCGCTGCGCGTGCTCAGCTGGGGCGGCGCCTATGAGCGCGCCCAGCGCGAGGCGCTCTTCGCCCCCTTCACGGAACAGACCGGCCAGGAGGTGGAGGTCCACCAGTACGACGGCGGCCTCGACGCGCTCAGGCGCGCCGGAGAGGCCCCCTGGGATGTGATCGACATGACCCGCAGTCAGGCCCTGGCCGCCTGCCGGAAGGGGCTGCTGCAGCCGCTGCCCCGGGACCTGCCCGCCCCGGCACCGGACGGCACCCCCGCCGAACGTGACTTCCTGCCCGGCGCCATCGGGGACTGCGCGCTCACCCACTCGCTCTTTGCCACCGTAGTGGCCTATCGGACCGACGCCTTCCCCGGGGAGCGGCCCACGCGCATCGCCGACCTCTTCGACCAGCAGCGCTTCCCCGGCCCCCGCGCCCTGCAGCGCACGCCGGCGGTCAACCTGGAGTGGGCGCTGCTCTCCTACGGGGTCCCCCGGGAGGAGCTCTACCGGCTGCTCAGCACCCCGCGCGGGCTGCGGCTGGCCCTTGATCGGCTGAGCGAACTCGAGGAGACGCACTGGTGGGAGGCCGGCGACGAGTCGCCGCGCCTGCTCGCCGAGGGCGAGGTGGTGATGGCCTCGGGCTACAACGGCCGTTTCTTCGACGCCGCCGTCAACCAGGGTGCCGACATCGAGATCCTCTGGGATGCCCAGGTCCAGGAGCACGAGACCTGGGCCATTCCCCGCCATGCCCGCCACCCGGAAGCGGCCCGGGCCTTCATCCGCTTCGCCACCTCCACCGAACGGCTCGCCGAGCTGGCGCGGCATATTCCCTACGGGCCGGCACGCCGTTCGGCGTCCGTGCGGGTCAGCACCCATCCGGCGAGCGGGGTGGACATGCGCCTGCATATTCCCACCCACCCGCTCAACGCCGAACGCGCCATCGAGAAGGACGAGACCTGGTACGCTCGCACCCTGACGCGCATGGACGACTACTTCACGGCCTGGATGGAGGAGCGGGAGGCGCCGGCTCGAGACGCCGCCGAGGAGGAGAGCAACCCGGTGGCAACGCCCTGAGAACCGCCGCTGGGAAGCAGCGCAACAGGGGGCTCAGCCCGGGTCGGGAGTGGCCCGCAGCAGCAGATTGCGCGGCGTCAGCTCCCGGGCGCAGAAGGTGCCCAGCTCCACGGCGAAGCCGGCCTCCTCGAGGAAGACCAGACGATCCAGCGCCAGCCATATCTCCAGGGGGCGGCGAAAGAGATGGCGCACCAGCTCGAGACGCGCCACCTCGGCCTGGCGCCGACGGCCCGCGGCTTCGAGGCCGGCCCAGTCGACCCCTTCGGGCAGGACGATGCCCTTCTGCGCCGCCGCCCAGCGGCAGAAGCCCTCGAAGGTCGCCGGCATCCGCCCATAGGCGAGGCTCGGCACCGGCAGATAGGCGTCGACGCGGCGCACCCGGCGCTGCAGACGATCGAAACCGAGCCGCCAGGCAGCGGCCCGCTCGCGGCTACGCTGCACATGACGCGGGGCGGTGACAGTCTCCTGCACCGCCAGGCTCAGGTCGTCCCGCGAGAGGGAGAGGCCGTGGCGTTGGGCTAGCTCGGCGCCCCGGCGCGACAGCGGCCGGTAGTGCGCCTCCGCCGTGCGCTGGTAGCAGCAGGGCGCCAGGGTGACCGCGCTGCCGGCGGCGGCGGCCAGCCGCAGCAAGCGCACGTGGAGATCACCGCAGGCGTGCAACGCCGCCACCTGGGTATGCGGTGACAGCCAGCCGGCGGCGTCGTCACTCATCACATCCGCAGGCACCAGCCTTACCCTCGCCCCCTGACGTTCGGCCAGCGCCTGGCCCTGCGCGCAGAGCGCCGGCTGCCACTCCAGGGCGGTCACCTCGGAGGCATGGCGGCGCGACAGCGCCCGGGCCAGATGCCCCTTGCCGGCACACCACTCCACCAGCGACTGCCCCGGCCCCGGGAGCACCCGCGGCAGGAAGGCCTCGATCTGCTGCCACTTGCGCCCGCTGACGTGCTGGCTCCAGGCCTCGGGCAGCGCCGCGGGGGCCGGGGCCAGGGATGGCAGCGCCACCAGCTCGGCCAGCTCGGCCACCGGCAGCCAGGGGGCGAGCGGCGAGGCGGTGAAGGGGTCGTCATGCAGACGCGCCCGCTCGGCTTCGTCGAGGGCCAGCAGCGTCGCGTGCAGCTCGGGATGGGATTCGGCCCAGGGCACGACCGGGTGATGGAAAGGCAGGCAGCGCCACAGCGGCTGC
>PUOM01000030.1 GCA_003552795.1 Halomonas sp.
ACCTCCTGCTCGGGCGGCGTCACCAGCAGCGCCAGCAGCCAGAACAGCGCCGCCGCCAGGGCAGCGCCCCCCAGCCCCGACAGGGCCAGCCGCATCATGAGCCGCTCCGCGTGGCCGCCACCGCCACGTCCTCGACCCCGGCCTCACGCAGCCGATCCATCACCTCCACCAGCAGGCCGGTGGTGGCCTGACGATCGGCCTGGATCACCACGCTGGCGCTGCCGCTGATCAGCCCGGCCACCTCCGGCCCCACCCGGTGCACGTCAACCGGCTGGCCGTCCACCCAGACGGCCCCCTCCCCGGTCAGCGCCACCATCACCTGGGCATCGGGCCGCGGCGTGGCGGCACTCGCCTCGGGGCGCTCGATCTCGATGCCGCTCTCCTTGATGAAGCTGGTGGTGACAATGAAGAAGATCAGCATGATGAACACCACATCCAGCATCGGCGTGAGGTTCACCTCGCCGGTCTCGGCGTCGGCGCTCAGGCGACGTCTACGCATGAGGCATCTCTCCCTGCTGCTCCGCCGCGCGAGCCAGGCGGTCGTGCAGCCGCTGCTCCTCGCGTCGGATGATGAATTCGAGGCGGGTGGTGACCATCAGCCCCACCACGGCCACCGCCATGCCGGTCAGGGTAGGCAGGGTGGCGCGGGCCACGCCGTCGGCCATGGCCCGGGCCTGATGGGTCTCGCTGAGCGCCAGGCCGTCGAAGACCACGATCATGCCGGTCACGGTGCCCAGCAGGCCCAGCAGCGGGCAGAGGCTCACCAGCAGCTTCATCCACGGCAGTGGCCGGCGCAGCCGGGCGATCAGCGCCTGGCTCCACACCTCGCGCAGGGTGCGGGCGCTCCAGCTGCCGTAGTCGGCGCGCGCCACCCAGCGCCTCACCAGGGCACGCCGCTCGGCCCGCCAGGTCACGCGGAAGTACCACCAGCGCTCCAGGGTCAGGGTGAAGAGCACGGCGGCCACCACCATGATCAGCACCAGCACGGCACCGCCGGCCTCCACCAGCCGCTGGAGCGGCTCCGCCAGGGCGATCGGCAGCTCAGGCATGGGCAAGGCGAGCCTCCCTCGAGCCGGACGCCAGGTCGGCAGCGGCCTGAGGCTGCGCCTCGAGGTGCTCGGCAAGCGCCGCACTGGCATTGCCCTCCAGCACCGCCACCAGGCCGCGACTGCTGCTGGTCAGCGCCGTATGCGCAAAGAGCAGCGGCACCGCGGCGATCAGCCCCAGCACGGTGGTGACCAGTGCCTGGCTGATACCGCCGGCCATCAGCTGCGGGTCACCGGTGCCGAAGACGGTGATGGCCTGGAAGGTGACGATCATGCCGGTCACGGTGCCGAGCAGCCCCAGCAGGGGTGACACCGCGGCCAGCAGCTTGACCAGCCCCTGCCCTCGCTCCAGGCGCGGCAGCTCCGCCAGCAGCGCCTCATCCAGGCGCGCCTCCAGGGCTTCCGGCGGCAGGCCCTGGCGCAGGGTGCGAAAACGACCCAGCACCCGCCCCAGGGGGTTGTCGTCGCGCAGGCGGTCGAGGTCGCGCAGCTGGCGGCGCAGGCGCCAGCGCACCGCGGCCAGGTAGAGGAACTGCAGCAGCGCCACCAGCAGGCCCAGCGCCCCCAGGGCGACGACCACATAGCCGACGACGCCCCCCTGGTGGAAGCGCTCCGCCAGGCTAGGTTGACGCGCTAGCGCCTCGAGCAGCTGCCCCCCGGTGGGATCGATAAGCATAGCCTCTCCGCCGTCCCAGGCATCCGAGAGCCTAGTGCGCTGCTCGCGGTCCAGGCCCTCGACCACCGCGAGACGCCGGTCCGACGGCTCTCCCCCGGGGCGCAGCAGGTCGCCGCCGCCGAACAGCAGCAGGTCGCCCACTCGGGCCACCTCGCGAGGGGCAATCCGGCCATCGACGCCGGTTACCGGGGCCTCGAAGCGGCGCCAGTGGCCGCTCTCCCGGCTCCAGGCCTCGAGATGGCGCAGCAGGTCGGTGACGGCCGCCGCACCGGAGGCGCCCTCCTCCGGCCGCGCCGGCAGCGCCAGCTCGCTGCCCAGCTCCAGCCGGCTGTCATTCAGCCCGTCCCGCAGCTCGCTCACCTGCCGCGACGCCAGGGCAAGCAGAGACTCGTCCTCCGGGACTCGGGCCACCTCCTGCCAGGCGGGCAGGGAGCCCCCCCGGTCCATCCAGGGCGTCTCGGGCCCAATGGAGAGAGGCAGCGCCAGCAGCCCCGGGGCGCGGCGCTCGCGGGCAATGGCCACTCCCTTGCGCAGCTCGGCCAGCGCCGCCCCCTCCAGGGCCTGCCAGCGCCTTTCATCGCGGGACCAGACCCCGCCTTCGCGGCCGTCCGGGGTCAGGAAATAGAGCCCCACCCGGCCCAGGCGCAGATAGTCCACCTCGCGGCTGTCGTCGCCCACCAGCAGCCCCCGCCAGCCGTCGATCTCGCGACCATAGGCGAGTTCCTGGCGCCAGGCGGCCACCAGTCGCTCGACCTGATCGGCGGCCTCCAGCGGCCGGGCATTCAGCCTCTCGCGCAGCTCGGCGACCCTGGCCTGGCGCTGGTCGATCATAAACGGCAGGTCCGCCTCGATCAGGGCCTCCAGGGCGCCCAGGCTGCGGGAGAGCTCAGCCGCCAGCGGCAGGGCCAGCCCCAGCGCCTCGGGTCGCACGCCGCCGCTCTCATTCTCTTCCTCGGCGGCGGCCGGCATGGCCAGCGCCATCAGACCGAGACAGATCGCCGCCATGACCCATGACCGCGTGGCGCTTCTTCTGCAGTTGCTCACCCTCACTCTCCCGAATCCTCTGCAACGGCGATAGTCGCCCATGCCGGCCGATACCGCCACGGCCCGCATCACGACAGGCTCAAATGATAATGATTATTTATTCTACCCAACCGGTACCCCATAAAAAACCGGCCCTCGTTCGAGGGCCGGCAACGGCACGTTCGATGCTTCGGTTTTGCTTACAGCTTGCTTTCCAGTTCGGGCAGGATCTCGAACAGGTCGCCGACCAGTCCACTGACTGTCGAGAGCGCTACCTGGAAGATCCCGATCTTCCTACAGCTTGCTTTCCAGCTCCGGCAGGGCCTCGAAGAGATCCGCCACTAACCCATAGTCCGCGACCTGGAAGATCGGCGCCTCCTCGTCCTTGTTGATGGCGACGATCACCTTGGAGTCCTTCATGCCCGCCAGGTGCTGGATGGCCCCCGAGATGCCCACGGCGATGTAGAGATCCGGCGCGACGATCTTGCCGGTCTGGCCCACCTGCATGTCGTTGGGCACAAAGCCGGCGTCCACCGCGGCGCGCGACGCGCCGATGGCCGCGCCCAGCTTGTCGGCGATGCCGTCGAGCAGCTTGAAGTTCTCGCCGTTGCCCATGCCGCGCCCCCCGGAGACGACCACCTTGGCGGCGCCCAGCTCGGGACGGTCGGACTGGGCCAGCTCCTCCTTGATAAAGGTGGACTGGGCGTTGTCGGCGACGAAGTCCACCGCCTCGATGGCGGCAGATCCACCTTCGCCCACCGCATCGAAGCCGGTGGTGCGCACGGTGATCACCTTGAGGGCATCCTCGCTCTGCACGGTGGCGATGGCGTTGCCGGCATAGATCGGGCGTTTGAAGGTGTCCGGGGATTCGACGGCGATAATCTCGGAGATCTGCGAGACATCCTTGAGCGCCGCTACGCGGGGCAGCACGTTCTTGCCGGTGGTGGAGGCGCAAGCCAGCACGTGACTGTAGTCGCCGGCCAGCTCAGCGATCAGCGCCGCGGTGGGCTCGGCCAGCAGGTGGGCGTAGGCGGCGCTGTCGGCCACCCGCACCCTGGCCACGCCGTCGAGGTTGGCAGCGGCCTCGGCAATGGCACCGACACCTTCACCGGCCACCAGCACGTCGATATCGCCACCGATGGCCTTGGCGGCCGCCACCACGTGGGCAGTGGCGCCGGCCAGGGCGCCGTCGTGATGTTCCGCGAGTACCAGAATGCTCATGCGATCCGCTCCTTTCAAAGCACCTTGGCTTCATTTTTCAGTTTGTCGACCAGCTCGTCCACCGAGCCCACCTTGACGCCGCCCTGGCGCTCCGCCGGCGGCTCGACCTTGAGCAGCTTCACCCGGGAGGCCACCTCGACGCCCAGGTCCGCCGGGGTCTTCACGTCCATCGGCTTCTTCTTGGCCTTCATGATGTCGGGCAGCTTGGCGTAGCGCGGCTCGTTGAGGCGCAGGTCGGTGGTGACGATGGCGGGCAGGGAGAGCTCGACGGTCTGCAGCCCGCCGTCGATCTCGCGGGTCACCTGGGCCTTGTCGCCTTCCACGACCACCTCGGAGGCGAAGGTACCCTGGGGCAGTCCGGTCAGCGCGGCGAGCATCTGGCCGGTCTGGTTGTTGTCGCTGTCGATGGCCTGCTTGCCGAGGATCACCAGGCCCGGCTGCTCCTCTTCCACCACCTTGGCCAGCGCCTTGGCGGCGCCCAGGGACTCGACGCGCTCGTCGGTCTCGACATGAACGGCACGGTCGGCGCCCAGCGCCAGCGCGGTGCGCAGCTGCTCCTGGGCCGCCTTGGGGCCGATGGTCACGGCGACGATCTCGGTGGCGACGCCCTTCTCCTTCAGCCGCACCGCCTCTTCGACGGCGATTTCGCAGAAGGGGTTCATGGCCATCTTGACGTTGGTGAGGTCGACGTCGGAGTTATCCGGCTTGACCCGGATCTTGACGTTGTAATCGGTGACGCGTTTGACCGCGACGAGTACTTTCATGGTGTCCTCGCTTGGTTCTTCGATGATGGAACCATCCTGGTGACTGGGCGCGGCGCTGAACGCCGGCCTCCGCCTGCTGGGGCCCCCTTGCAAGGCGCCGGCATGCCCCTAGCGATAAATTCATGCGAGCGTTTGATAGGCGCCGCATTGCAAAACTCTGTCAATGTGCCACAGCCGACGGCATGGTAACAATCCTACCTTGGAACGCCCGCCTCGTCGGTCGAACACATCGAAGGGGGTGACCTGAGTCGGCTATTATGCCTATCATGGTGGAAAGCCAGAAGCAAACGACCGTTTAAATTGCTTTCGACGTTGGTGGCAGACCATCGGCGGCGTCGCAGAGGAGGAGATGCAGGTGGAACAAGTAGAACGCGACTCGATGGAGTTCGATGTAGTCATCGTGGGTGCCGGACCTTCTGGCCTGGCCGCGGCGTGTCGGCTGATGCAGCAGGCCAACGAGGCCGAGCAGGAGCTGACGGTATGCGTGGTGGAAAAGGGCTCCGAGGTGGGCGCCCATATTCTCTCTGGCGCCGTCTTCGAGCCTCGTGCCCTGGCCGAGCTCTTTCCCGACTGGCAGGAGCGCGGCGCGCCCCTGACCACCCCGGCGACCCGCGACGAGGTCTACCTGCTCAAGGATGCCGAGAAGGCCCAGAAGCTGCCCAATGCCCTGGTGCCCAAGAGCATGCATAACACCGGCGGAGATCAGGCACGCTATGTGATCAGCGCCGGCAACCTCTGTCGCTGGCTGGCCGAGCAGGCCGAGGCGCTGGGCGTGGAGATCTTCCCCGGCTTCGCCGCCCAGGAGGCGATCGTCGAGGAGGGTGTGGTCAAGGGCATCCTGATCGGTGACATGGGCGTGGGCGCCGATGGCCAGCCCAAGGACAGCTACATGCCGGGCATGGAGCTGCGCGCCAGGTACACCCTCTTCGCCGAAGGCAGCCGCGGCCATATCGGCAAGCGCCTGATCGAACAGTTCAAGCTTGACGAAGGCAAGGACCCGCAGCACTACGGCATCGGCCTGAAGGAGCTGTGGGACGTTCCCGCCGAGCAGCACGAGCCTGGCCTGGTGCTGCACGGCTCCGGCTGGCCCCTGGACAAGTCGACCCACGGCGGCTGGTTCCTCTACCACGCCGAGAACCAGCAGGTGGTGGTGGGCCTGATCATGGACCTCTCCTACCAGAATCCCTGGCTGTCGCCCTTCGACGAGTTCCAGCGCATGAAGCACCATCCGGTGCTCGCCAAGCATCTGGAAGGCGGCAAGCGCGTCGCCTACGGCGCCCGGGCCATCACCAAGGGCGGCCTCAACTGCCTGCCGAAGATGACCTTCCCCGGCGGCCTGCTGATCGGCTGCGACGCCGGCACCCTCAACTTCTCCAAGATCAAGGGCCTGCACACCGCCATGAAGTCGGGCCTGGTGGCCGCCGAGGCGGTCTTCGAGGCGGTTGCCGCCGGCGATGAAGGGGGCCAGGAGCTCACCGCCTTTGCCGAGAAGTGGGAGGCGAGCTGGGCCTACGCCGAGCTCAAGGAGAGCGCCAGCTTCGGCCCGGCGATTCACAAGTACGGCACCGTCGGCGGTGGCGCCTACAACTTCGTCAACCAGCTGCTCGGCGGCAAGCTGCCCAATGTCCACGACACTACCGCGGATCATTCCCAGCTCAAGCCGGCCAGCGAGTTCGAGAAGATCGACTACCCCAAGCCCGACGGCAAGCTCTCCTTCGACAAGCTCTCCTCGGTGTTCCTCTCCAACACCAACCATGAGGAGGACCAGCCCTGCCATCTGAAGCTGGCCGACCCCGAGCTGCCGATTCGCGACAACCTGCCCGAGTACGCCGAACCGGCCCAGCGCTACTGCCCGGCCGGGGTCTACGAGGTGATCGAAGGTGACGACGGCAAGCCGCAGTTCCAGATCAACTTCCAGAACTGCGTGCACTGCAAGACCTGTGATATCAAGGACCCGGCCCAGAACATCACCTGGGTGGCCCCGGAAGGCGGCGGCGGACCGACCTACCCGAACATGTAAGCTCTCGGTCCAGCTTCAAGCTCCCGGCGGTAGCCGGGCTCAGTCGCCGGTCGCCACCGGACGCGCCGGGTCGCGAATCCACTCGCTCCAGGAACCGGGGTAGAGACGCGGCAGGGGGCGGCCGGCCACGGCATAGGCGAGGATGGTGTGGCAGGCGGTGACGCCGGAGCCGCAGTAGGCGACCGTCTCCTCGGCCTCGGGAAGTTCCGCGTCGAGCCGGTCTGGCGCCTTGAAAGTCCCGGCGGGGGTGAGGTTCTCAGCGCTGGGACGACACACCGCACCGGGAATATGCCCCGCCACCGGATCGATGGGCTCGGCCTCGCCGCGAAAGCGTGTTTCGGCTCGGGCATCCACCAGGCGCGGCGCCTTGGCCTGCAGGGTGTCCGCATCGACCCAGGCGTCATCGTCGAAACAGGGCGTCCAGGCGCTGACCGACGGCGCGGCGCCATCCCCCTCGACAAGCTCACCGCCCGCTTCCTGCCAGGCCCCGATGCCGCCATCGAGCAAGCGAACATCGGGGTGCCCCGCCCAGCGGGCCAGCATCCACCAGGCCCTGGCGGCCGCCAGCTGCCCTCCCCGGTCGTCATAGACCACCACCGGCGCCTCGGGGGTGACACCCAGCCGCCGCAGCGTGGCGGTGAAGGCCTCGCGCCCGGGCAGCGGATGGCGCCCCCCCTCCCCCGGCGGGCCCGCCAGGTCGAGATCCAGATCCAGATGGACGCTCCCCGGCAGGTGGGCTTCCCACCACAGCGTATAGCCGGCATCCGGCTCGCCCAGTCGGGCACGGCAGTCGAGCAGTAGCGGAGGCAGGCGGCCGTCGAGGACCTCGACCAGATCAACGGCGGTGATCAGGGGGCTCGGGCTCATGGGGACTCTCCTTCGATCAGTTCGATGGGCGCCCGGCGGGCGATCAGGCGCCGACGCCCGGCATGGCGGAAGCGGACCTCGATCACCGGGTTGTCGGGGTCCCCCTCCACCAGGTCGATCTCGCCCTCGCCGAAGACAGCATGGCGCAGCCGCTGGCCCACGTCGAAGGTTCGATCGCCACCGCCACCCTCTCCTATCCCCGGCTCGGACGCCGGCTGCAGCGGCAGCGATACCCCGAGGCGGGCCAGGTAGCGCGCCATCAGCGCCGGCCGCGACACCGCCAGGGGCGCTTTCGGCCGCCCCTCCCCGGATTCCGGACGCTCGCTCTGAGCCTCCCCCAGCCGCTCGGCCACGCGCTGACACTCCTCCCAGGCGCTCTCCGCCAGGAAGCGGCTCGGCCGGTGATCGCCGCCGTCGTGAAGCAGCAGCAGACGCTCCCTGGCTCGGGTAATCGCTACATAGAAGAGTCGCCGCTCCTCCTCGAGGCGCTGGGCGGTCAGGGGGTTGTCGCGACTGTAGTGGGGAAAGTCCTGCTCGTTGACACCGGCCAGCACCACCAGCGGCCACTCCAGCCCCTTGGCGCCGTGGACCGTGGTGATCAGCACGCCGCCGGAGTCGCTCTGCACCGGACGCTGCAGCAGTTCGATAAAGGCCTCGGGGTCGTTGCCGAGTTCGCCGGCCTGCTCCAGCAGCACGTCGAGCAGGCGCACATCCTCCTCGCCCTTGTCGCGACGGGCCGCGGCGCGCTTGAGCACTTTCTCGGCCTCCACGGCCTCCACCACGTGCTCGAGCAGCCGCGCGGGAGGCCAGGCCGCCAGGCGCGGCAGCTCGCAGAGCAGCGCCCAGCGCTTCCTGAGGGTGCGCTGCTGATGAGGCTTGAGGCCGGCCAGCAGCGGATCGTGGCGCTCCGGCCAGCGCTGGGTCTCGGCCAGCACCGTGGCGAGTCGC
>PUOM01000153.1 GCA_003552795.1 Halomonas sp.
AAGGACGCCCATGCCTTGGATCAAGTTCCTGCATATCGTCGCCCTGGTGAGCTGGTGCGGGCTGCTGCTCTATCTGCCGCTCCTGCTCTGCCAGCTGGCGCGACCCGAGCGCCGCGCCCGGGGCTTTGCCCCGGAGGCGCCGCCTCTGCCCCGGCTGGTCTATAACGGCCTGGCGAGTCCCGCTGGGCTGCTCGCCATCGCCTCCGGCACCCTGCTGTTTCTGGTTCACGGCGTCATCGGCGCCTGGCTGGTGCTCAAGCTGCTGGCGGTGAGCGCCATGGTGCTGGCCCACGGTCTGTGCGGCTGGCTGCTGCTGCGGCTGGAGCATGATCGCCCCCGCGGCGTGGTCGCCGGAGCGCTCTCGGCGGGCGCCGTGGCGGGGCTCTCCATGCTGGCGGTGGTCGCTCTGGTGCTGGCCAAGCCGGAACTCTGAGGCCCGGGGAGGAGAGGGAATGGCGCAGTCGCACACCTCAGTCGTCGAGATCCACGCCCACCGCATGCTCATAGACCAGCTGCCCGCCGAGCCAGCCGGCCAGGGCGATCAGCGCCGCGGTGGCCAGGCTCAGCGCCAGCCCCCAGGGCAGCAGGGCCTCGCCGACAAGGCGCCACAGCCAGTTGAGCGACGCCAGCGAGAGCATCACCACCGCTACCATGGCGTGGCTCCAGGCGGTGACCAGGCGGCGGATGCCGCGCACCGTGACCAGGTCGATGAGGCCGGCCAGGCTGGCGATCCAGCCGCCGAAGGCGCCCACCCCGGCCAGCCACAGCGAGGCCCGGGACCAGAAGGGGTCGCCGGTGGCGAGATAGCCCAGGTCGCTGGCCACCAGGGCGATCAGGGCGGCCACCGGGAAATGGATCATCACCGGGTGCAGAGGGTGGCCGGCGACGGCGGCGCGGCTGTGGATGGAGCGCTGTGGCGTGCGTGGCATGGCGGCCTCTCCGTCGATGGCGTCAGCCACAGTGAAGGTCGCCGCGGGCGCCGGGTCAACCCGCTGCCGCCCTTCCGAAGGGGGCTCGCGGCGTTGCTCCCGGTGCTGGCCGGCTGCGGCGGCAGCCACTCCATCCTCGACCCCGCCGGGCCGGCGGCCCGGGACGTGGCCTGGCTCTGGTGGGGCATGCTGATCGGCTTCGGCCTGGTGTTCGTGGCGGTGGTGGCGCTGTGGCTGGCCGCCTTTCGGCGCCGCGATGCTCCCGATCACCGCCCCGACCGGAGCGTCAGCCCCGACGAGGAGCGCCGTCTGGGCCTGCGCTGGATCCTGGGCGGCGGCATCCTGCTCCCCGGAGTGAGCATCCTGGTGCTCCTGGCCTTCGGCGTGCCCGCCGGGCAGCGTCTGCTGCCGCTGCCCGGGGGCGAGACGCCGCGGGTGATCGAGGTCACCGGCCACCAGTGGTGGTGGGAAGTGCGCTATCCGGACGATAGGGGGGAGGTGGTCACCGCCAACCATCTGGTGATGCCCGCCGGAGAGCCGGTGGACTTCCACGTTACCGGGGCCGACGTCATCCACGCCTTCTGGGTGCCGCGCCTGGGCGGCAAGATCGACATGATCCCCGGGCGCATCAACCGCATCCGCCTTCAGGCCGACAGCCCCGGGGTATTTGGCGCCCAGTGCGCCGAGTACTGCGGCGTCCAGCACGCCCATATGCATCTCCACGTCGAAGCGGTGCCGCCCGAGGCCTTCGACGACTGGCTGGCGGCGCGTCGCGACGCCGAGCCTGAATCGTCCGACCTGGACGACGAGCACGCCCCGGCTCGGGACACCTTCACCGCGCACTGCGCCAGCTGCCACCGGGTGGCGGGACTCGGCGAGGGTGATGTCGGTCCCGACCTCTCCGATCTCGGCGCCCGGGCCACCCTCGGCGCCGGGACCCTGGCCATGGAGGAGGGGGCCGTGGCCCAGTGGCTGACCGAGCATCAGCGCCTGAAGCCCGGCAATCGCATGCCGGACCACGACCATCTCGATCCCCAGGCCCTGGAGGCCCTGGGGGCCTGGCTGGAGACCCTGCGCCCATGAGCGAATCGATGCGCCCTACCCCGGAGGCCGAACGGCTGCATCAGGAGCTCGAGGCGGTCTGGGGCAACCCGCCCGGCTGGCGTGGCCGGCTCAGCGCGGTCAACCACAGCACCCTGGGGCTGCGCTTCATGGTCACCGGGCTGGTCTTCTTCCTGCTCGGCGGGGTGCTGGCGATGCTGATCCGCACCCAGCTGGCGCTGCCCGATCAGGCCTTCATGTCGCCCGAGATCTACGCCCAGGTCACCACCATGCACGGCACGGTGATGATGTTCCTGTTTGCCATCCCCGTGCTGGAGGGGCTGGCGATCTACCTGATACCCAAGATGATCGGCGCCCGGGATCTGGCCTGTCCGCGGCTAACCGCCTTCGGCTACTGGTGCTATCTGTTCGGGGGGATCATCCTCTTCTCCAGCCTGCTGCTGGAGATGGCCCCGGACAGCGGCTGGTTCATGTACACCCCGCTGAGCAGCAGCGAGTTCGCCCCCGGGCCGGGCTCCGACTTCTGGCTGCTGGGCATCACCTTCGTGGAGATCTCGGCGTTGGCTGCCGGGGTGGAGATCACCGTCTCGATCCTGCGCACCCGGGCGCCGGGCATGGCGCTGCACCGCATGCCGCTGTTTGCCTGGTACATCCTGGCCATGGCGCTGATGATCGTGGTGGGCTTTCCGCCGCTGATACTGGGCAGCGTGCTGCTGGAGCTGGAGCGCGCCGCCGGGATGCCCTTCTTCACGGTGGCCGGGGGCGGCGACCCCATCCTCTGGCAGCATCTCTTCTGGCTCTTCGGCCATCCGGAGGTCTACATCATCTTCCTGCCCGCGGCGGGCATCGTCTCGACCCTGATTCCGGTCTTCGCCGGGCGGCCCATCGTCGGCTACGGCTGGGTGGTGGCGGCCATCATCATCACCGGTTTCATCAGCTTCGGCCTCTGGGTCCATCACATGTTCACCGTGGGCATACCCCAGCTCGCCCAGGCCTTCTTTTCAGCGGCCAGCATGCTGGTGGCGGTGCCCACCGCCATCCAGGTGTTCGCCTGGCTGGCGACGCTGTGGCTGGGCCGGCCGCGCATGGCGCTGCCGATGCTGTGGGTCACGGGGTTTCTGGTGATCTTCGTCTGCGGCGGGCTGACCGGGGTGATGCTGGCGCTGGTGCCCTTCAACTGGCAGGTTCATGACACCCACTTCGTGGTCGCCCATCTGCACTACGTGCTGGTGGGCGGCATGTTCTTCCCGCTGGTGGCCGGGGCCTACTACTGGCTGCCGCTGGTCACCGGGCGCATGCCCTCCGAGCGCCTCGGCCGGCTCGGCTTCTGGCTCACCTTCCTGGGCTTCAACCTCACCTTCCTGATCATGCACTGGACCGGCCTGCTGGGGATGCCGCGGCGGGTCTACACCTACGACAGCGCCATGGGCTGGGACCTCTTCAACCTGATCTCCTCGGTGGGGGGCTTCATGATGGCGGCGGGCATCGCTGCGGTGCTGGTCGACCTGGTGCTCCACGGCCGCTACGGGCGCCGCGCGCCGCGCAACCCCTGGGGAGCGGACACCCTGGAGTGGAGCCTGGCGATGCCGCCGGCGAACTACAACTTCGCCAGCCTGCCGCGCGTGGAGAGCCGCCACCCGCTCTGGGTGAACCCCACCCTGGGCGACGAGATCGCCCGGGGCGAGCACGAACGGCCCGGCGCCGCCCACGGCCGCCGCGAGCTGCTGGGCGGCGAGGCGCTCACCGGCCGGGTGCGCGAGGTGATCCATCTGCCCGTCAACAGCCTGCTGCCGCTCTTCGCCGCGCTCTGCCTGGCGGTGGTCTGTATCGGCCTGCTGGTGCGGCTCTACCCCCTGGCGCTGGTGGGGCTGGCGGGTGCCGGTATCCTGCTGCTGCGCTGGTCCTGGGAGAACGGCGGTCATCCCCGGGCGGCCCCCCTGGGCCGGGACGAACTCGAATCACCGCCGCTGCACTCGCGCACCGCCGACGGCCCCGGGCGCTGGACCATGGGGGTGGCGCTGCTCGCCGATGGCGCCTTCTTCCTCTCGCTGCTGTTCGGCTGGTTCTACCTCTGGACGGTCTCCCCCCAGTGGCAGATGCCCGACCGGTCGCCGCTCTCGCTGCCGCTGCTGCTCGCCTCCGGGGCGGCGCTCACCCTGGGCAGCCTGTGGCTGGAGCGCCGGGCGGCGGCGCTCCAGCGCGGGCGCGAGTCGGGACTCGTCCTGGCCCTGACGGGCATCGCTGCTCTCGGCGGGCTGCACCTGGTGCTGCTGGTCTGGGGGCTCTGGGCGGCAGGCCTGGCGCCCACCGTCACGGCCCACGACGCCACCCTGACGGTGGGGCTGGCCTACCTGCTGGGCCATGCCGGCCTGGCGGCGATTCTGGCTGCGCTGCAGGCGTGGCGGGCGCAGCTGGGGCTGGTCGGCGCCCGCCTGCCCTTCGAGCCCGGCGTGGTGGCGCTGCTGTGGCGCTACCAGCTGGGCGTCTACTGGATCCTGGTGGCGGCCATGGCGCTGCTGCCGCGACTGACAGGAGCGGGCTCATGAAGTCGCTGCGTCGCTGGTGGGGGCCGAGCCACCCCGCCCAACTGCTGCTGGGGCTGACCCTCTGGAGCCTGTGGTTCGTGGCGATCTACGCCGGGCTCTCGGTGGCCTGCGCGCTGGCGCCGCCGGGGGCCGGGCAGGGGGCCCTCACCGCCATCAACGGCGGTATCGCCCTGCTGACCCTGGCCACCCTGGCGCTGCTCGCCTGGCTGGCCTGGCGGGGCCTGTGCGCCGGCCGGCAGGCGGCGGGGGGAGGACGCTTTATCGCCCTGGTGGGGGCCGGGCTGCACGTCTACGCGGCGGCCGGGGTGGCCTTTGTGGCCTGGCCCCTGGTGGCTTTGCCGCCCTGTCTGTGAGTAGCGGCTCTGCCCCCCTGTCTGTGACCAGCGGCTCCGCCACCCTGCCTGTCGGGGAGAGAGAATGACCCTTGACGACGCTTCCCTTCACTCGCCGCCGGCCGACGATGCCGCCACGGGCGGCGACGCCCAGCTGCTGCGCTCGGTGTCGGGCATGTGGTGCACCAGCTGCGCCCTGGCCATCGAGCACCGGCTGCGTCGCCTGCCCGGCGTGAGGCGGGCAGGGGTCGACTATCTCTCCGCCACCCTGCTGGTGGAGGGAAGGTCCGAGGCCGTGACCCCGGAGCGGGTCGGCGCGGCCCTGGCAAGGCTCGGCTACCGCCTGTGCGACCTGGAGTCGGCGCCGGATGCCCGCGCTCGCCTGGATGCCGAGAGCCGGACCCTGGCGGGGCGGCTGCTGCTGGCCGCCATCTTCGGCATGTGGACCATGCTGGCGTCGCTGCTGATCTACGTCGGTGCGCTGCCCGAACCCCGCCTGGAGCGGGTGCTGGCCTGGGTTTCCGGCGCTTTTGCGCTCCCCGTGGTGACCCTGGCCGCCTGGCCTTTCTATCGGGCCGCCTGGCGCACCCTCCGCGCCGGGCGACCCGGCATGGACGCCCTGGTCTCGCTGGGGGTGATGGGGGCGCTGGCGGTTTCGCTGTGGCTGCTGAGCCGCGGCTCGGCGGAGGTCTACTTCGATACCGCGGTGATGCTGGTGCTGCTGCTGCTGGCCGGGCGCTGGGTGGAGACCCTGGCGCGCTATCGCGGGCTGCGCGCTCTGGAGGGCTTGGCCGCGCTGCCCGAACGGGCCTGTCGTCTGCGCGAGGGCAGCCGTGGGGCAGGCGGTCATGCGCCGGCAGGTGACGGGCAGGAGAACGAGGGGGAAACGGTCGCCGCGGCCGAGGTGGCCCCCGGGGCGCGGATTCGCGTGGCCCGGGGCGAGATCCTGGCACTGGATGGCGAACTGCAGGACGCCACCGCGCGGCTGGACCTTGCCCTGCTCACCGGCGAGAGCCGCCCGAGGACCCTGACCCGGGGGGCTCGGCTCACGGCGGGGTGCCGCAACCTCGGTAAGCCCTTTACCCTGCGCGTGACCGCCGGCGTGGGGGAGAGGCGGCTGGATGGCCTCCACCGCCAGGTGCAGGCGCTGCAGGCGGGCAAGGGGGAGCTGCGCCGGCTGGCGGAGCGCTTCGCCGCCTGGCTCAGCCCGGCGGCGGTGGTGCTCGCCCTGATGACGCTGGCGGTGCTGCTGCTGGCCGGGGTGGCGGCGGAGGAGGCCGCCGTGCGCGCGCTCTCGGTGCTGGTCGTGGCCTGTCCCTGTGCGGTGGGGCTGGCGGTGCCCCTGGCCAGCCTGGCGGGCACGGCCCGGGCGCTGGATGCCGGCGTGGTGTTTCGCGATAGCGCCGCCATGGAGCTTGCCGGCCAGGCTCGCACCGTGGCCTTCGACAAGACCGGCACCCTGACCCGCGGCACCCTGCAGTTGACCGCCCTGCACCCTGCGCCCGGCATTGGTGAGGAGCGCCTCCTGGCCCTCGCCGCCCGGGCCGAGTGGGGCAGCGAGCACCCCCTGGGGCTGGCGATCCGCGCGGCTGCCGGCGAGGCGGGCATCGCCCCGGGGGAGGCGCCCGAGACCCTCATCGACTACCCCGGCCGGGGTCGCGAGGCCCGCGAGGCCGACGGCACCCGCCTGCGCATCGGTGCCCTCGGCTGGCTGGGGGGCGAGGGAACCGGGGTGTCCGGTCGCGGATCAGCGCCGCCCTGGGCCACCGCCGTGGCGCTGACTCGCGATGGCGACTGGCTGGGCAGCCTCTGGCTCGAGGATGACGCGGATCCCTCGGCGTCGGCGAGCCTCGGGGCGCTGCGCCGCTGGGGCCTGACGCTGGCCCTGATCAGCGGCGACCGTCCGGCACTGGTGCGCCGCCTCGGCCACCGGCTGGGGCTGGCCCCGGAGGCCTGCTTCGGCGCCCGTTCGCCGGAGGCGAAGCGTCACCTGGTGGCGGCACTGCCGGGGCCGGCGCTCTACGTGGGCGACGGCATCAACGACGCCCCCGCGCTGGCGGCGGCAACGGTGGGGGTGGCCACCGCGAACGCCAGCGCGGCGGCACGGGAGGCCGCTTCGATCCAGCTGCTGGGAGGCGGCATTCGGGGCGTGCCGGCGGCCATTGCCATCGCCCGGTCCAGCCGGCGGGTGATGCGCCAGAATCTGGCGCTTTCGGGACTCTACAACGCCCTGGCCCTGGGGCTGGCCGCCTGGATGGTGATCCCGCCCCAGGTGGCGGTGCTGGCCATGCTGGCCAGCTCGCTGTCGGTGGTGGGCAATGCCGCGCGCCTGGCGGTCGGCAAGGGAGGCGGGTGGACTATGCCCGGCGAAGAACGTCCGGGTCACCCTCGCCGGCCAGCGCCGCCTGCTCCGCCGGGCTGAGCAGGGCGTCCAGGTCGAGCCCGGCCACCTCGCTTGCCGCCTCCAGCACGTGGGCCCAGGTGGCGCGATTGGCGTAGAGCATGCCGAAGGTGTCCAGGGTGCCGCCGCGGTTGCGATAGCCCAGAAAGCGCGAGCGCGCCCCGGTATCCAGCGGGCGCAGCACCCCGGCCAGGGGCTCCGGCCGGCAGTGGCTCAGGAACACCCGGGCGGGGACCTCGGGCACCAGGGTGCTGAGCCGGCACTGGCTGAGCACCGCAGCGGCCTCGCCCTCGTCCCGGGCCTCGCGCAGCTTGCCGGGCTCCTGGATCACGAAGAGGCTCGTGGCGATGCCGGCGTCCTCCAGGCGCGCCCGGGCCTGCTCCATCTCGGCGAGCTGGTAGGCGCCCACGGCGAAGAGCTGCAGACGCGGGGAGGCGGCCGCGTGGAGGCAGAGCAGGCCATCCGCGGTCAGCCTCTGCGCCTGCTCGGCATCGAGCCGCACCGGCACAGGGTTCTTGGGTACCACCATCACCGCGATGCGGCCGCGGCTGGCATAGAGCGCGAGCAGGGCCGCGGCGGCACTGGGGGCATCCACCGGGAAGAGGGTGGGGGCCACGTCGTCCATCTCGCCGAGCCACGCCTCGCACAGCGTCGGGTCCTGATGGGACTGCTCGTTCTTGCCGTTCTCCCAGGTGTGGGAGCTGGCCAGCACCGGCAGCGACAGCCAGCCTGGCGGACGACCCGCCTCGCGGCAGTGGCGGGCGAAGATGATCTCCTGGCGCATGGCGCCGAGCATCTTCACCGCGAAGGCCTCGTAACTCGCCACCAGGTTGAGCCCCTGCTTGTTGGCCAGCGCGGCGCTCACCACCGCCTCCTCGTTGAGCGCCGTGATCACGCAGCCGTCCAGCGCCTCGGCCACGCCGGGCTCGGGGTCGGTGACCCGGTGATTGAGGCAGTCCAGGGTGAGATTGAGACGGTTGGAGCGCATCTCGTCGGGATTGCCGACCCGAACCCGCAGTGTCGGATTGGCTGCCACCAGGGCCACGAAGGTCTCATCGATGGCGGCCATGGGGGAGAGGCTCTCGCCCGGCGCCCAGCCCGGCAGCTCGGGGCGGCTGGG
>PUOM01000305.1 GCA_003552795.1 Halomonas sp.
GTGGAAGCTGGAAGCTGGAAGCTGGAAGCTGGAAGCTGGAAGCTGGAAGCTGGAAGCTGGAAGCTGGAAGCTGGAAGCTGGAAGCTGGAAAGCAGCGTGTTGCCACCCAACCAGGTGTCAAGTTTTTTCTTCCAGCTTCAAGCTTAAGGCTTACAGCTCCCGGCCCGGCGAAGCCGGGGACCAGCTCCTGAGCCGGCTCCGCCGGCTCAGGACTGGACCTTGGGCGGCTCGACCTCGAGCTTCTGGGCGGCGATCACCGCCTGGGTGCGCGAGTGCACGCCCAGCTTGCGCAGGATGGCGGTGACGTGGGCCTTGATGGTCGCCTCACTGACGCTCAGCTCGTAGGCAATCTGCTTGTTGAGCAGCCCCTCGGTGAGCATGTTGAGCACGCGGAACTGCTGGGGCGTCAGGGAGGCGATCGCCTCGGCGAACTTGGTCTCATCCTCGTTGGCCTCTCCCATGACGGCGGCCAGCTCCGCCGGCAGCCACACCTCGCCGTCGAGGATCTCCCCCACCGCCTCGGCGATCAGCTGCAGCGACGACGACTTGGGAATGAAGCCGGAGGCGCCGTAGTCGATGGCGCGGCGCACCACGTAAGGCTCGTCGCTGCCCGAGACCACCGCCACAGGAATATCCGGCATCTGGCCACGCAGCTGGATCAGGCCGGAGAAGCCGTGGGCGCCGGGCATGTGCAGATCGAGCAGGATCAGGTCGGCATCCGGATGGCGGGTGACCACCTCGGCGGTGGCATCCATGGTGTCGGACTCCACGATCTCGGACTGGGGCGCCAGCTGACGCAGCGCCTGAGTGAGGGCTGCGCGGAACAGCGGATGGTCATCGGCGACGATGAATTTCTGGGCAAAGGCCATGGATTCTCCTCCGGTTCCTCTGGCAGCGGGCGTGGACCGCCACTCGGGCTCTTGTATGACTGTGGGGCATGTTACCCCATGGCAGAGCCGATTCCCAAGCGCCCCGGCAGCATTGTCGACAATATTTCTCCGCGGCCACAAGAAGCCGGCCATGAAGGCCGGCTCGATGGCGCTGTACGCTGCGCGAATCAGCGCACGGCGCGATTCTCGATCAGGTCATCGACCACGCTGGGATCGGCCAGGGTACTGGTGTCGCCCAGGCCGTCACACTCGTTGGCGGCGATCTTGCGCAGGATGCGGCGCATGATCTTGCCGGAGCGGGTCTTGGGCAGGCCCGGGGCCCACTGGATGACGTCCGGCGAGGCGATCGGGCCGATATCCTTGCGCACCCACTGGGTCAGCTCCTTCTTGAGCTCGTCGGTGGGCTCCACGTCGCCGGCCAGAGTCACGTAGATATAGATGCCCTGTCCCTTGATGTCGTGGGGGAAGCCTACCACGGCAGCCTCGGCCACGGCCGAGTGGGCCACCAGCGAGGACTCGATCTCGGCGGTGCCCATGCGGTGGCCGGAGACATTGAGCACGTCGTCGACGCGACCGGTGATCCAGTAGTAGCCGTCTTCGTCGCGGCGGCAGCCGTCACCCGTGAAGTAGACCCCCTGGTAGGTGGAGAAGTAGGTCTGGGTAAAGCGCTCATGGTCGCCCCAGATGGAGCGCGCCTGGCCCGGCCAGGAGTCGGTGAGCACCAGATTGCCGTCCACGGCGCCCTCGAGGGCATTGCCTTCGCTGTCGTAGAGCGCCGGCTGAACGCCGAAGAACGGCAGGGTGGCGGAGCCCGGCTTGAGATCCGTGGCGCCGGGCAGCGGTGCGATCATGATGCCGCCGGTCTCGGTCTGCCACCAGGTGTCGACGATGGGGCACTGAGAGTTGCCGATCACCCGGTAGAACCAGTCCCAGGCCTCGGGGTTGATGGGCTCGCCCACCGAGCCGAGGATGCGCAGGCTGTCGCGCTGACTGGAGTCCATCACGCCGTCGCCGTAGGCCATCAGGGCACGGATGGCAGTGGGGGCGGTATACAGGATATTGACCTTGTGCTTGTCAACGATCTCGCCCATGCGGCCATGGGTCGGATAGCTCGGCACGCCCTCGAACATCAGGGTGGTGGCGCCGTTGGCCAGCGGGCCATAGACGATATAGCTGTGCCCGGTGACCCAGCCCACGTCGGCGGTGCACCAGTAGACCTCACCGTCCTGGTAGTCGAAGACATACTGGTGGGTCAGGCTGGCATAGACCAGATAGCCGCCGGTGGTGTGCTTGAGGCCCTTGGGCGCCCCGGTGGAGCCGGAGGTGTAGAGAATGAACAGCGGATCCTCGGCGTTCATCTCCTCGGCCGGACAGTCGGCGGACTGCTTCTCGACCAGCTCGCCGTACCAGACGTCGCGGCCCTCGTTCCACTCGATCTCGCCGCCGGTGCGCTTGACCACCAGCACCTTGTCACAGACCTCGGTCCCCGGGCGGGTCAGGGCCGCATCGACGTTGTCCTTGAGCGGCACCTGCTTGCCACCGCGCACGGATTCGTCGGCGGTGATCACCAGCTTGGAGCTGGCACCGATCACCCGCTGGGCCACGGCATCCGGGGAGAAGCCGCCGAACACCACCGAGTGCACCGCGCCGATGCGGGCACAGGCCAGCATGGCAACGGCGGCCTCGGGAATCATCGGCATGTAGAGAGTGACCACGTCGCCCTTGCCGATACCCAGCTCTTTCAGGGCATTGGCCAGCTTGCAGGTGCGCGCGTGAAGGTCACGGTAGGTGATGTGCTCGGACTCATCGGGGTTGTCGCCCTCCCAGATGATGGCGGTCTGGTCGCCGCGCGTCTCCAGGTGACGATCGAGGCAGTTGGCACTGACGTTGAGAGTGCCGTCTTCGAACCAGCGGATGTCCACGCTGTGCGGATCGAAGCTGGTGTTCTTGATCTTCGTCGGCGCCTTGACCCAGTCGATGCGCTTGGCCTGCTCGGCCCAGAAGGCATCCGGGTCGTCCACGGACTGCTGGTACATCGCCTGATACGTTGCCTTGTCGGCCCAGGCCTTGGCGGCGATGTCATCGCGCACCGAGTAGACGTTCTGCTGATCGCTCATGGGAGTGCCTCTGTCCTTGGGATGGCCCTGTCAGATGAGTGTAGCCGGCCAACCGTGCCTTGGGATTGTGTGGGGAGGGCCGACGCCATTTAAGGTGGCCTCAGCATACCCCTGCCCGACGCCACTTCCCTTTAGACATTGGTATGAACAAAACTCCCTTTAAAAACAATGCATTAAGCATGACTTTCAAACACCTCCAGGCCGAGATAGACCAAGGTCTGAGCGCAATGGCGGCAGCGATAGCGCTGCCCCTGCCGTGCCAGCGCGTGACGTCGGGCGCTGAAGCCATGCTCGCGACAGTCGCAGGCGTAGCGATGAGGAGCGGGGCTTGCGCGGTCGGTATCGAAGCGGTGGGTGGTGCGAGGCGCCAGGCCGAACAGCTCGCGCATCACCGTCTGCCACTCGCGACCGTGAGGGCGTACCCGGTCCCCCTGCTCCAGATGGTGAACCAGCCAGTGAGCCATCTCGTGGGGCACCACCTCCACCAGGAAGGCGAGGCGATTCTCGGTATAGAGGACGGGGTTGAAGCGCAGCCCGCCGCGGCCGAAGTGGGCCTGGCCGGCGCACTTGCCGCGCAGGTCGCACCACACCGCGGGACGCGGCAGCCCCGGATGCACCTCGAGACAGAGGCGCCAGGCGGCCTCCACCCGCTCGTGCAGGGCGGACAGCAGTGCCTCCTGGCCAAGGGGAGCCAGGCGGTCAAGGTCGGGGGTGGGCAGCGCGGGTCGGTCCATGGGGTGCTAGAATGGCCTTTCATCTGTCGGGCGTAAAGCGCCCTTCCTGCCCTCCTGGCCACGAGAGTGACGATGTCCGATACCCCGCAGCCCGCCCCCCTGCTCGATGACGACCAGCTCGATCGCCTGGATGACTTCCTGGCCTCCGACCGGGTCGGCGAGGACGCCCTGGACCTGATCGGCGGCCACGGCTTCCTGGTGGCCCTGGCGGTGGCCCCCAGCGAGGCCGACTCAGCCACCTGGGTGGCGGAGCTGTTCCAGGGCGAACCGAATTTCCGCGACGCCCATGAGCGCGAGGAGATCCTCGGTCTGCTCGACCGGCTGCGCCGCAACGCCATTGCCGCCCTGGAGCAGGGGCAGCTGCCGGAGCTGCCCTTCGAACTCACCCTGGACGACCTGCCCGCCGAGGAGACGCCCATCGGCGACTGGTGCGCCGGCTTCATGGAGGGGGTTTTCCTCGAGGAGTCCGTCTGGTTCGAGGAGGACGAGGAAGCCGCCGCCACCCTGCTGCTGCCCTTCATGGCGCTCTCGGGGCTGTTCGACGACGAGGCGGACATGGCCGAGTTCATCGGCGATGGCTCGCGCCTGGAGGCGCTGGTGCGCCAGCTGCCCGAGCTGGTGCTCGACCTCTATCTGCACTACCGCGTACCGCCGGAGACCCCCAAGCCCAGCCCGCGGCGGAAGAAACCCGCCGGACGTCGCAAGGGGTGAGTTGTGAGGCGTGAGTTGTGAGGCGTGAGTCGGGATGTTGCCGCCAGACCTCGCAGCAAGATTTTTCTTACAGCTTAAAGCTTATGGCTTACAGCTCCCCGAAGGGGCGACTTACAGCTCCCGGCGAAGCCGGGTCAACGCAGGCGGGTCAGCATCCCGTCCAGACTGCCGAACACCCACTCCCTGAGCCGCTGCCAGCGCGGGCGCCGCGCCCAGACCCGGCGATCGATCTCATGGCTGGCGGCGAAGTTGCGCTCGAACAGCTCGACCACCTCGGCCGCCAGGCGTCGATCGACCACCTCCTGGTTGGCCTCCAGGTTCCAGTGCAGGCTCCAGTGGTCGAAATTGCAGGAACCGAGGCTCACCCAGTCGTCGGCCAGCGAGAACTTGGCATGAATGAAGGTGGGCTGAAACTCGAAGATGCGCACCCCGGCCCTGAGCAGGCGTCCGTAGAAGCGCTGACCGGCATAGCGCACCCCCGGATGATCATGGTCGTCCCCCGGCAACAGCAGACGCACGTCCACGCCGCGGCGAGCGGCCCGGGCCAGGCGCAGGCGCAGGCTGAAGGTGGGCACGAAGTAGGGGGTGCAGAGCCAGATGCGCCGGCGGGCACCGGAGACCTGGCGATGCAGCGAGTGGCGTATCGCCTGATAGCGATAGCCCTGACCCCACACCACCCGTCCGGTCATGCTCCGGTAGCCCTCGGCCTCACTGGTCTGCGTGGCCAGTCCATGCACCAGCCCCGAAGCGCCGCTGCCCCGGGTCAGCGGCGAGTCCCACAGCCGGCAGAACAGCCGCACCCAATCCGCCACCACCGGCCCCTCGATGCGCAGGGCCACCTCATACCAGGCGTCGAGGAATTCATCGACGGCGCCGAAGCCGCCCGTGAAGGCGACGCGACCGTCCACCACCACCAGCTTGCGATGATCCCGTGTCAGGTTTCGGGCCAGGGAGTGAAAGCCCAGCGGATTGAAGAAGCGCAGCGCCACGCCGCCCGCCACCAGGCGTTGGCGATCCTCGCTCGAGAGCCCCATGGCGCCGTAGCCGTCGAGCATCAGCATCACCGTGACGCCGCGCTCCACCGCCTTGACCAGAGCCCCGATCATCACCGAGGCGAGCCGCCCCGACTCCATCAGATAGAGTTCGATCAGGATCGACGACTCGGCGCGTTCCAGCGCTTCGAACATGGCCGGCAGGAAGCGGCTTGCCTCGGGCAGCAGCTCGAAATGGTTGCCGTCTTTCCAGATCCCATGCATGGCAGACTCCCTGTCCCGGCGTGCGAGCCTGACCCGCCGCCTTCGCGGAGACTATACTGGGCTTTCCCCTCCCTTTCCTGCGTCGAGGCAAACGGATGGCCTTGCGTCACCTGCTGACCACTCCCCTGAGCGGACTGATGACCCGGCTGATCGACGCCTGGGTCCGACCGCGTCTGATCGATCCTGCCCCCGAGTCGCTGGGGCTCGAGCCGAGTCTGCCGGTGCTCTACGTGCTGCCCCGTCCGGCCTTCAGCGACGCCTGGCTGCTCGCCTCGCTGACCCGCCGACACGGACTGCCCCCGGCGTCGGGGCGCTGCCGGGTCGGCGAGCTGACGCTTCCTCTCTGCCTCGCCCTGCCGGCACCGCCGCGACGGCGATGGCGGCGCCGGCAGCGACCCTCGGCTCCCTTCCTGCCGCTGATCGAGCAGCGCCTGGCCGGGGCCGGCCGCGGGGTCCAGCTGGTACCGGTAAGCATCTTCTGGGGGCGCGCCCCGGGCAAGCGCTTCGGCTTCTGGCGAATGGTCGCCGCGGATAGCTGGCGGCTCACCGGACGACTGCGCCGCCTGCTCTCGATGCTGGTCAATCGCCGCAGCGTGGAGATCCACTTCGGCGCCCCGCTGCGCCTGGATGACCTGATCGACACCGTCGAGTCGGATGCCGGGCCGATCAACCGCAAGGCGGCACGGCTGCTGCGGGTCCACTTCCGCCGGGTGCGCACCCGAGTGCTGGGCCCCGACCTCTCCCACCGCCGCACCCTGATCGAGGGGGTCGCCTACAGTCCCGAGGTGCGCGGTGTCATCGAGACCCTGGCCGCCGACGGGCGACCCTCGGCGACACGCCTGCAGGATCGCGCCCTGCGCTACGGCCGTGAGATCGCCTCCAACATGACCTATCCGGTGATGCGCTTCATGGACGGCCTGCTGCGCCGGCTGTGGCACCGACTCTATGACGGGGTGGACGTGCGCGGCCTGGAGCGTGTCAAAGCGCTGGCCGGCGACCACACCCTGGTCTATGTGCCCTGCCACCGCAGCCATATCGACTACCTGCTGCTCTCCTATGTGCTCTACCAGAACGGCCTGATGCCGCCCCATATCGCCGCCGGACGCAACCTCGACATGCCGTTCATCGGCCCGCTGCTGCGCCGCGGCGGCGCCTTCTTCCTGCGCCGCAGCTTCCGCGACAACCGACTCTACGCGGCGGTTTTCAATGAATATCTGCACCGGCTGATCGCACGCGGCCACCCGCTGGAGTACTTCATCGAGGGCGGCCGCTCGCGCAGCGGGCGCATGCTGCCACCACGCCCCGGCATGCTGGCCATGACCCTGCGTTCCTTCCTGCGCAGTACCGCCGCTGGCCACCACCAGCCGCTGGCCTTCATTCCGGTGCATATCGGCTATGAACGAATCATCGAGAGCGCCAGCTACCAGCGCGAGCTGCGCGGCGGCAGGAAGCACAAGGAGAGCCCGCTGGCCCTGTTCCGGGCGCTGGGCCAGCTGCGTCAGCCCTTCGGTCGGGTCTCGGTCAGCGTGGGCGAACCGCTGCTGCTGGGCGACTTCCTGGATAGCGAGCTGGGACCGGGCTGGCGCCGGGAGCGCTCGACGCGCCCTGAGTGGCTCACGGGCATGGTGCCCCGACTGGGCGAGACCCTCTGCCGGCGCATCAACGCCGCGGCGGCCCTCAACCCGGTGAACCTGGTGGCCCTGGCCCTGCTGGCCACCCCCCACCACGCCATCGAGCAGCGCCTGCTGGAGCGCCAGCTCGCCCTGCTCGCCGAGCTGCAGCGCCGCCTGCCCGGCGCCGCCCATGCCAGCCTGCCGCCGGGCGCGCCGACGGAGTGGATCGACCAGGCCATTCACCTGGGCATGGTGCAGCGCCGCCAGCAGCCGCTGGGCGACATCGTGCTGGCCGACGCCACTCAGGCCGCCCAGCTCGGCTGGTATCGCAACAACGTGCTGCACCTCTTCGCCCTCGCCGGGCTCACCGCCTTCGCCTTCCGCCACCAGCCGGCCCACGATCTCGACGAGCTGGAAAGGCTGCTCGCCCCCGGCTGGCCGATCCTCGCCCGGGAGCTGATGGTGGAACCGCCGCCTTCCCTGCGCGAGGCGCTCGCGGCCATGCTCGACGTACTCGGCGAGCTGGGGCTGCTGGTGCACGGCGAGGCGCGATGGCAGCGCCCCGAGGAGCCGCTGGAGTCCGGCGAATGCCTCGACCTGCTGGGCCAGCTGATGCAGCCCTCCCTGGAGCGCGGCTACCTGCTGCTCGCCGTGCTGCTGGGAGAGGGCCCCGGCCGTTTCACTGCCGAGGCCCTGGCCGACCAGAGCCGCCAGCTGGCCGAGCGCCTGGCCCTGCTGTCGGGGCGTGACGCCCCGGAGTTCTTCGATACGCGTCTCTTCGTCAGCCTGGTGGAGAGCCTGGAGCAGGAGGGCTGGCTATGGCGGGAGGAGACGCTGCTGGTGTTCGACGAGCGTCTCTGCGAGGCGGCCCGCCGCTCCCGGCAGCTGTTCGACCCTAGCCTGCGCCACCGGCTGCAGCTGGTCACCCGCCTGGCTTGATCAGCCCTCCTTCAGAGAGCGGTGCACATAGAGGTCGTAGCGGCTGGTCTTGCCCTCGA
>PUOM01000080.1 GCA_003552795.1 Halomonas sp.
CGAGCCACCTCGCTGGCCGATCCCCCCGGCGCGCGCGGTCACGGGGTCACGGCCGTCCTCGCGCTCGGCGCCGACCGCGACGGCCTCGCGCGTGCCTGCGCCCAGGCCGCGGAGCTCCAGCAGGAGGGGCGGGGCGTGGTGGTGATCAGCGATCGCGACGACACCGACCTGGCGCGACGCCACGGCGTGGCGGTCTTCCTGACGCCCGGTACCTGGGCCTCCGGACGGCTCGGCGAGCTGCCGACCCGCTGCTGGATCACGCCGCAGGCACGTTTTGCGGTCAAGGGGCTGACCATCGATCCGGTGACCGTGCCCCACGACGCCCGGGAGCCGGTGCAGTTCCGCGTCCGGGGCGGCGAGCGCAGTCTCGGCGTGCTCACCGACCTGGGGCACCCCACCGAGCACGTGGCCGAGGCCTTCGCCGGCTGCGACGCCCTGGTGCTGGAGTGCAACCATGACGTGCAGATGCTCGCCCAGGGGCCCTACCCGCCGCGGCTCAAGCGCCGAGTGGGCGGCGACTGGGGCCACCTGGCCAATGCCCAGGCCGCCACGCTGCTGCCGCGTCTCGGCCTGGATCGCCTGCAGCATATCGTCTGCTCCCACCTGTCGGAGCACAATAATCGCCCCGAGCTGGCCCTGGAGGCCCTGGTGCCGCTGCTCGACGGCGACGAGTCCCGGCTCAGGGTCTCCTGTCAGGAGGCGGGTCTGGCGTGGCAGGCCATTGCCTGATCGCCACCTTTCGGCTCTCCCCTTTTCATCTCTCCCATTTTCACCTCTCGCAAGCCCCGGAGGCTTCCATGGAAAAGCGTCAAGAACTCTATGCCGGCAAGGCCAAGTCGGTCTTTGCCACCGATGATCCCTCCCGGGTGATCCTGCAATTCCGCGACGACACCAGCGCCTTCGATGGCGAGCGGATGGAGTCGCTGGCGCGCAAGGGCATGGTCAACAACTGCTTCAATGCCTTCATCATGGAGACGCTGGCGGCGGCGGGGGTGCCCACCCATTTCGACCAGCGCCTCTCCGCCACCGAGAGCCTGGTCAAGTCGCTGACGATGATCCCGGTGGAGTGCGTGGTGCGCAATTTCGCCGCCGGGGGCCTGGTCAAGCGGCTGGGCGTCACCGAGGGTCAGGAGCTGACCCCGCCCACCTTCGAGCTCTTCCTCAAGGACGACGCCCTCCACGATCCCATGATCAACGAGTCCCTGGCCGAGACCTTCGGCTGGGCCACTCCGGCGCAGCTGGCCGAGATGAAGGCGCTGACCTTCAAGGTCAACGAGGTGCTCAAGGCGCTTTTCGCCGACGGTGGCCTGCTGCTGGTGGACTACAAGCTGGAGTTCGGCCTCTTCGAGGGGAACATCGTGCTGGGCGACGAGTTCTCTCCGGACGGCTGCCGCCTGTGGGACGCCAAGACCCGCGAGAAGCTCGACAAGGACCGCTTCCGTCAGGGCCTGGGCGGCGTCATCGAGGCCTACGAGGAGGTCGGCCGCCGTATCGGCGTGGCCTTCGACTGAGACCGGCGTGCCGGGCATCGCAAGGCAGCTAGGAGAAGGGCCCCGCGGGGCCCTTCGTCGTGTTCGGGGGGCGTTCAGGCCGGTACGATCTCCACCACCTCCATGCGCGTGCCCGCGTCGGCGGCCAGGGCGCGAAAGCGCACGTCCACATCGCGCAGCCGCACGCCATAGGTGCGCTGCTCGGCGCCTTTTCGGTAGGCGGGGCGCGGGTCCTGAGCCAGCACCTGAGTGATCAGCTCGCGCAGCGAAGCGCCGTCGACGCGCTCGGTCAGCGTGGCCTCGGCCGCGGCGGCGAAGCCCACCGCGCAGCGGAGCGGTGCCTCGGGGGCGAAGCCGGCGCGCGCCTCGGGGCGCGCCTCCGCCCAGGGCAGATAGGGCTTGATATCCAGCACCGGCGTGCCGCTGACCAGGTCGGCACCGTTGAGCCGCAGGCTGACGCCGCGGCGGGTGTCGATCTCGAGCAGCTCCACCAGCGACAGTCCCAGGCGGTTGGGCCTGTGGGTGCTGCGGCTGGCGAAGACGCCGACACGGGCATTGCCGCCCAGCCGCGGCGGGCGCACCAGGGGCGTCCAGCGCAGGGGGCTCTGATGAAACACGAAGGTGAGCCAGAGATGGCTGAAGGCCTCGAGACCGCGCACCGCCAGGGGGTCGTCGAAAGGGGGGGTAAGCACCAGTCGCGCCCGGGCCGCCGGGGCCAGGCCCGGCTGACGGGGGATGCCGAACTTGTCGGGGTAGTCGCTCTCGATGACGCCGATGGGCGACAGGGTGACGGCGGGGGGAGGGGGTATCTCGGTCATGTGCGGATTATGCCCGTCGGCAGGCGCCGCGGCGAGGGGATTGGCGCCCGGGGCCGGCTTGTGTAGGCTGCCTGCAACAGCCAAGCTTCGACAGGATCTCCATGAGCCAGATCGCCAGTGTCCCGCCGGCCGGTACGGGCCCGGCCCGGGGGCCGCGCATTCGCTATCGGCAAGCCCTTCCCCGGGATGCCGCCGACCAGGTCGAGGTCTTCCATCACGCCGTGATGCAGGGGGCCATGGCCCACTACAGCGTTGCCGAGCGCGAGGCCTGGGTATCGGCCCTGCCCCGGGATGCCAGCGCCTGGGCGGCGCGCCAGACGCTCTTCACCACCCTGGTGGCCGAATGTGACGGCCGCTGCGTTGGATTCCTGGAGCTGGACCTGCCCCAGGCGAGAATCGTCACCCTCTACGTCTGGCCGTCGCTGACGCGCCGCGGCATCGGTTCGACCCTGCTGATCCATGCCGAGCGACTGCTGATGGAGCAGGGGCACTCCCTGGCCCACATCGAGGCGAGCCTGGTGCTGGCGGAGCGCCTGGCGCGCCGCGGCTGGCAGGAGGTGGGCGAGGAGTGGGTGGAGCGCGGCGGCGAACGGCTATGCCGCAAGCGGCTGGAAAAGCGCCTCGCCGCCGTGGAGACCTGAGCCTCTTTCCACCCCTCTTGCGTCACTCGACGATCCGCATGGAGAGGTCGATGGCCTTGACGTCCTTGGTCAGGGCGCCGCTGGAGATGCAGTCCACCCCGGTCTCGGCGATGGCGCGCAGGGTGCCCTCGTCGACGTTGCCCGAGGCCTCCAGGGTCGCCCGGCCGGCGCTGCGTCTGACCGCTTCGCGCATGTCGTCGAGGCTGAAGTTGTCCAGCATCACGATGTCGGCGCCCGCCGACAGCGCCTGATCCAGCTCCGCGAAGGTTTCCACCTCGACCTCCACCGGCAGCTCCCGGGCAATGTTGCGCGCCTCGCGCACCGCCGCCTCGATGCCCCCGCAGGCGGCGATATGGTTCTCCTTGATCAGGAAGGCGTCCCACAGGCCGATGCGGTGGTTGTGGCCGCCGCCACAGCCAACTGCGTACTTCTGGGCCAGGCGCATTCCCGGCAGGGTCTTGCGGGTGTCCAGCAGGCGCACGCCGGTGTCGCCGATCAGGTCCACATAGTGGCGGGTGCGGGTGGCGGTGGCCGACAGCGTCTGCAGCAGGTTCAGCGCCGCGCGCTCGCCGGTGAGCAGGCTGCGCGCCGAGCCCGCAAGCTCCAGAAAGGCCTGGCCGGCCTCCAGGCGGTCGCCGTCCGCGGCTTTCCATTGCAGGGTCACGGTGGCATCCAGCCGCCGGAACAGCTCATCGACCCAGGCCACGCCGCACAGCACGCAGGCTTCGCGGGTGATCACCCGGGCCCGCGCGCTCGCCCCGGCGGGAATCAGCTGGGCGGTGATATCGCCAGGGCCGACATCCTCGGCCAGCAGGCGGGCGGCGGCGTCGCGGATCTCTTCGGCGAGTTTCTGATGGTAGGCAGGGGCGTCCTGGTGAAACATGGCGGAGGGTCACTCTCGTGGTTGAGGCCTGCGCGGCAGGGCGCGAAGGTGCAGGGAGTCGCGTGGGCGTCCATTATAGGGGGCCAGCCAGGCAACGTCAGGGGATAAGCATGCCGATCGAAGGAGGATGGCTCGAGGGGGCGCGGCGGGTGCCGTCGCCCAACTGCGATGAGCGACCCGATGGAGAAGTCTCGCTGCTGGTGCTCCACGCCATCAGCCTGCCGCCCGGCGAGTTTGGCGGTGAAGACATCGAGCGGCTGTTTACCAACCGCCTGGATCCCGCTGCCCACCCATTCTTCGCCGAGATTCACCGGCTGCGGGTCTCGGCCCACCTGCTGATTCGCCGCGACGGTGAGTGCGTACAGTTCGTGCCTTTCCACCGCCGTGCCTGGCACGCCGGCCGCTCCCGCTGGCGGGACGGCGAGCGCGAGCGCGCTGCGCTAAACGACTTCGCCGTGGGTATCGAGCTCGAGGGTGACGACGTCTCGCCCTATACCCTGGCCCAGTACCGCGCCCTGGCAAGGGTCACGGCCGAGCTGCTGGCCGCCTGTCCGGCGCTGGACGAGACGCGCATTACCAGCCACGCTCGAGTTGCGCCGCTGAGGAAAACCGACCCGGGCCCCGCCTTCGACTGGGCCTTCTTCCGGCAGCGGCTGGCCCGGGCGGGGAAGGAAAACGCGGAAAGTAACGAACATTTGATCGTCTGACTCTTTAGACGGCGGTCCTTTTTTCGCGCGCCGGGAATCAAACGGTAGTTTGGCTACAAGGTGCTGTTATTTCCCGAAGTGCTCCCCGTCGATGGCCCCAACTCCTTGTGCTGCGGTGCAATAACCTCTTTGTGGAATTAATTTCCATTCAATTGGTAATTGGCACCTGTGGGTCTTTGCGGTATCTTCCATCTACCAACGGCAGATCGATCGCGTCGTCTTGTAAAATTACTACACGAACCCCTGCATACAGCGGGTGCGCCTCTCCGGGTAAGAGAGGGCATTGTCATCGCCGTATGGCGGGGCGCACGACACCCTATTCGTCACTTGGAGAGGCGTCATATGAGTCTGGAGGCAAGAGAGGATTTCGATCCGGTCGAGACCACGGAGTGGCTGGAGTCCCTGGAGTCGGTGCTGGACCGCGAGGGCGAGGAGCGCGCTCGATTCCTGCTGACCCGCCTGGCGGATCGCCTGCGCCGTGACGGGACCCAGGCCCCCTTCTCGGTCACCACCCCGCACCGCAACACCATTCCGGTGCACCGCGAGGCACCGATGCCTGGCGACCTGTTCATGGAGCGCAAGATTCGCTCCCTGATCCGCTACAACGCCATCGCCCAGGTCATCCGCAACAACCGCGCCAACCCGGGGCTGGGCGGCCATATCGCCAGCTTCATGTCGGCGGCAACTCTCTATGACGTCGGCTTCAACCACTTCTTCCGCGCCCCCAGCGGCGACTTCGAGGGGGATCTGGTCTACATCCAGGGCCACGTGGCGCCGGGCATCTACGCTCGCGCCTACCTGGAGGGCCGTCTCACCGAGGAGCAGATGGACAGCTATCGCCAGGAGGTGGACGGCGACGGTCTCTCGTCCTATCCGCACCCCTGGCTGATGCCGGACTTCTGGCAGTTCCCCACCGTCTCCATGGGTCTCGGGCCCATCCAGGCCATTTACCAGGCCCACGTGATGAAGTACCTGCACTCACGTGAAATGAAGGACATGCATGATCGCAAGATCTGGTGCTTCATGGGCGACGGCGAGTGCGACGAGCCGGAATCCCTCGGCGCCATTCACCTGGCCAGCCGCGAGAAGCTCGACAACCTGATCTTCGTGGTCAACTGCAACCTGCAGCGCCTCGACGGCCCGGTGCGCGGCAACTCGCGGATCATGGACGAGCTCGAGGGCGTCTTCCGGGGCGCCGGCTGGAACGTCCTCAAGGTGGTCTGGGGCCGGCTGTGGGATCCGCTCTTCGAGAAGGACAAGAAGGGCGTCCTGCAGAAGATCATGGACGAGTCCGTGGACGGCGAGTACCAGAACTACAAGGCCAACGACGGCGGCTACACCCGGGAGCACTTCTTCGGCAAGTACCCCGAGACCGCCGAGATGGTCAAGGACATGTCCGACGAGGATATCTGGCGCCTCAACCGCGGCGGCCACGATCCCTTCAAGGTCTACGCGGCCTACCACCAGGCTACCCAGAACGCCAACGGCCGTCCCACCGTGATCCTGGCGCACACCGTCAAGGGCTACGGCATGGGCAGCGGCGACGGCGAGGCGGCCAACGAGGCGCACCAGGTCAAGAGCATGGAGCTCGAGGCGCTGAAGAAATTCCGCGACCGCTTCGGCATTCCGCTCACCGACGAGCAGCTCAAGGAAGTGCCTTTCTACAAGCCGGCGGATGACTCCCCCGAGCTCCGGTACATGCACCTGCAGCGCGAGCGCCTGGGCGGCTATCTGCCCCAGCGTCGCAACGACTTCGAGGCACTGCCGATTCCGTCGCTGGAGGACAAGATCTTCGCCTCCCAGCTCGCCGGCTCCAAGGGGCGTGAAGTCTCCACCACCATGGCCTTCGTGCGCGTCCTCAACGGCCTGGTGAAGGACAAGCAGATCGGCAAGCAGGTGGTGCCCATCGTGCCCGACGAGGCACGTACCTTCGGCATGGAGGGGATGTTCCGTCAGCTCGGCATCTACACCTCCGAAGGCCAGAAGTACGAGCCCCAGGACAAGGGCCAGATCATGTTCTACCGCGAGGACCAGAAGGGGCAGATCCTCGAGGAGGGCATCACCGAGGCGGGGGCCATGTCGGCGTGGATTGCCGCGGCCACCTCCTACAGCAACCACAACCTGCCGCTGCTGCCGTTCTACGTCTACTACTCGATGTTCGGCTTCCAGCGCATCGGTGACCTGGCCTGGGCGGCCGGCGACCTGCAGGCCCGCGGCTTCCTGGTCGGTGGCACCGCCGGGCGCACCACGCTCAACGGCGAGGGGCTGCAGCACCAGGATGGTCACAGCCACCTGCAGGCCTCCACCATCCCCAACTGCCGCAGCTACGACCCCACCTATGCCCACGAGGTGGCGGTGATCGTCCAGGACGGCCTGAAGCGCATGTTCGCCGACAAGGAGAACTGCTTCTACTACCTCACGGTGATGAACGAGAACTACGCACAGCCGGAGCTTGCCGAGGTGCCCGCCGAGGACATCATCAAGGGCATGTACCTGCTGCGCGAGACCGAGGGTGACAAGGCCCGTGTCCAGCTGCTGGGCTCCGGCACCATCCTGCGCGAGGTCGAGGCGGCCGCCGAGCTGCTCCGCGACGACTGGGGCGTGGGGGCCGATGTCTGGAGCGTGACTAGCTTCAACGAGCTGCGTCGTGAGGCGCTGGCGCTTGATCGCGCGGCCTTCCTCGACCCCGAGGCGGAGCCGGGCAAGCCCCACGTCACCCGCTGCCTGGAAGGGCGCACCGGTCCGGCCATCGCCTCCACCGACTACATGCGTCTCTTCGCCGATCAGGTGCGCGCCTGGGTGCCCACCGAGTATCACGTGCTGGGTACCGACGGCTATGGCCGCTCCGATACCCGCGAGAAGCTGCGCCACTTCTTCGAGGTCGATCGCTTCTTCGTGACCGTGGCCGCCCTCAAGGCGCTGGCCGAGCGTGGCGAACTGGAGCGCAAGGTGGTCGGCGAGGCACTCAAGAAGTACGGCATCGACCCGACCAAGCCCAATCCGCTGACCGACTGATCCGCGAGCGGCGGGCCTCGAGGCCCGCCCCAGGTACGAGATTGAAGGAGCGCGACCTTGAGTAGCGAAATCATCAAAGTTCCCGACATCGGCGGCAGCGAGGATGTCGAAATCATCGAGATCGCGGTGTCCGAAGGTGACGTGATCGCCGCCGAGGACACCCTGATCACCCTGGAGTCCGACAAGGCCAGCATGGATGTGCCCTCGCCCAAGGGCGGCAAGGTCATCAAGGTGCTGGTGAAGGAGGGCGACACCGTCTCCGAAGGCGATGATATCGTCGAGCTGGAGGCCGAGGGTGCCGGCGGTGGCGAGAGCGAAACACCGACCGAGTCCGAGCCCGCCCCCGAGAAGGCCAGCGAGCCCGCTGCCGAGAAACCCGCCGCCAAGGCCGACGGCGGCAAGCGCAGCGTGGAGATCAAGGTGCCCGACCTGGGTGGCTCCAGCGACGTGGAGATCATCGAAGTGGCCGTGGCCGAGGGCGACGAGGTCGAGGAGGAGTCGACCCTGATCACCCTGGAGTCCGACAAGGCCTCCATGGACGTGCCGAGTCCCCACGCCGGCCGAGTGGTCTCGCTGACGGTGAAGGAGGGCGATACCGTCTCCGAGGGCGACGTGATCGGCACCATGGAGATCGCGGGCGACGGCGACGATGCCGCGCCGGCGGCCGCCGAGCCTGCCGCCGCCGAGCCGGGTGATCGACGAGACCTGGGAGCTGATCA
>PUOM01000280.1 GCA_003552795.1 Halomonas sp.
GAGCCCTATCTCACCCGCGGCTATTCCACCCCCAGCACCTCGACATTGTCATCGGTACGACGCGGCTCGCTGCCCAGCAGGAAGCGCCGCGAGACGCTCGCGACCTGCCCCAGGCCGTGGCGCGAAGTTCCCACCAGCGGGCCGCTGAGATGCTCGCCCTGCTCACCGATGCGATCGCGAACCTCCACCGGCTGCACGCTGGCTTCGGAGAGGTTGACGGTAATGGTGTAGCCCCCGTCCGGCAGCCCGCTGCCCGGGCCGAAGGGGCCGGACTGGAAGCGCCCATCCACCAGGGTGGTGCGTGCCTGCCAGCGAACGCCGCTGAGCTCTCGCTCCACCACGATCTGCAGACGGGTAGTGTCCGGCAGGTTGCTCTCGCCCGCGACCATCAGCCGTCGATCACTGCCCAGGCTGGCCTCGAACTCGATCTCCACCGGCTCTGTGAAGGGCTCCACCTCGGGCTCGGGTTCCGGCGCCTCCTCCTGGACGACAGGCTCCGGCTCATCCGGGGCCTCATCGGGCTCGTTGCCATTCCCGCCGCAGCCGGTCAGCAACCCGAGCATCACGCCCAGGCAGCACCATCGATACCACACCTTCATGCATGACCTCCGAAGCGATGATTCCCGGTTCAAGGCTACCATCGCCCGCGCCGCCCGTCCCGTCGGCGACTCAACGAGGCTCGGCGCAGTGACGACAGAGGGTGGCAAACGGCAGCGCCGCAAGACGCTCGGGCGCGATCGACGCTTCACACACCGCGCACGTCTCCCCCTCACCGGCCTCGATGCGCGCCATGGCGTGCATCACATGGCGCAGCTCTGCCTCGGCCTCTCTCTCCAATGCATCGACCACCTCATCGTTCTGCAGTTCGATGGCCTGCTCTTCCATGTCCTTGTCCAGCGGGCCGTCGCGCTGCTCCTTGTGGGCCCGATAACGTTCGAGCCGCTCGATCAGGTCGTCACGCAGCCCTTCCAGTACCGCCTTGCGATCCGTCATGGTCATACCCTCCGTCGCGGCGACGTTATCGACGGTGCCGATACGGCACCGCCCTGCTCCTCTGCATAGCATATGCCGGCCCCACCGATGACGCCCGGCCGCCGCCCTCCTCGGGTACCGACCGTCAGGTGATATCCAGGGCCGCATAGCCCTCCTCGGTCAGCGCCAGGGTCTCGCCCTGCCCCGAACCGGCATGGGGTGTCACCGTGATCAGGCCCGCCGCCTCCAGGGCCGCGATCTCCTCGCGCAGCGCCGGCAGCAGGCTGTCCTCCTCGGAGTGACCGAAGGGCGAGGAGAGCACCCCGCCATGCTGCAGTACGCGCGCCAGCAGCTCCAGCTGATGGTCGGTCAGGTCATATGACATGGCGATCTCCCTGTCGCGAAGGCTGTGTGGTGAAGGTACACGATCTTTCCCGCCCTTGCCGCCGGGGCGGCAACCCGCGGCGGGGCCTGATAGAATGGCTCCCTCCCCGAACAACCCCGTGATCCCCGATGCCCCAGATCGACCGCACCTTCTCCGTCGCGCCGATGATGGATTGGACGACCCGCGACTACCGCGCGTTTGCCCGCACCCTGACCCGCCGCGCCCTGCTCTACACCGAGATGGTCACCACCGGCGCCATCCTGCACGGCAGCCCCCGGGAGCGCTTCCTGGGCTTCGATGCGGTGGAGCATCCGCTGGCCCTTCAGCTGGGCGGCAGCGATGCCGGCGAGCTGGCCGAGTGTGCGGCCATCGCCGAGGCCTGGGGCTATGACGAGGTCAACCTCAACGTGGGCTGCCCCAGCGATCGGGTGCAGAACAACCTGATCGGCGCCTGCCTGATGGGGCACCCCGAGAAGGTGGCCGCGGCGGTGCGCGCCATGCGCGAGGCGGTGTCGATCCCGGTCACGGTCAAGTGCCGCATCGGCATCGACGACCAGGATGAGGACGCCGATCTCGAGCGCTTTATCGCGACCGTGGCCGACGCCGGCTGCGACACTTTCATCGTGCACGCCCGCAAGGCCTGGCTGCAGGGCCTATCCCCCAAGGAGAATCGCGATGTCCCGCCGCTCAACTACTCCCGGGTGCATCGCCTCAAGGCCACGCGTCCCGAGCTGCATATCGGCATCAACGGCGGTCTGAAGAGCCTTGAAGCGTGCCAGGAGCAGCTGACGCAGGTGGACAGCGTGATGGTGGGTCGCGAGGCCTACCAGAACCCCTGGTTGCTGGCCGGGGTAGACGCGGCCCTCTACGGTGAACCGGGGCCGGCGACCAGCCGCCACGCGGCGGCACGGGCCTTCCGCCCCTATATCGCCCGGCGCCTCGAGGAGGGCGCCAAGCTCAACCATATCACCCGCCACCTGCTGGGCCTGTTCCAGGGCCAGCCGGGGGGACGGCGCTTTCGCCGCCACCTCTCCGAGAACGGCCACCTCGACGGCGCCTGTCTGCGGGTCTTCGACGACGCCCTGAGCCTGGTCACCGAGCGCGAAGCCACCCACGCGGCCTGAGCCCTGGCCGCCATGCCGCCCCGGGAAGACAGAGGCCCAGGGGCCGGCCGACATCAGTAGAGCGCGTCGCTCGGCGGCGCGAGACTGGAGTGGAAGCCTTCGACGGCACTCTCGGCCTCCTCGATGGCATCGAAGCGAGCGACATGAAAGAGCGCCTCCCCCTCGTTGGCCAGCGGCAGTCGGCTCATGCCGATGACGATACCGTCGGCCATGGAGCGCACCTCCCCTTCCGCGTTGCCGAAGGGGTCGGCGACCCGCCCCAGCAGCTCCCCCCGCGCCACCCGCGCCCCCAGTCGCACCTGGGGACGCAGGATGCCGTCGATGGGCGCCCGCGCCCAGCTCGAGCCGTTGGCGACTTCCGCCGCCGGCGGCTGACGACGGCGATGCTCTCCGGTCAACATGCCCAGACGGCGCATCACCCTGAGCACGCCCCGCACCCCGGGGCTGATCGCCCACTCGTCGAAGCGCAACGCCTCGCCGGCCTCGTAGGTCAGCACCGGGATACCGCGGTTCTGAGCGTAGTGGCGCAGGCTGCCCTCGCGCAGCTCGGCGTTGAGGATCACCGGCGCGCCGAAGGCGTTGGCCATGCGCTCGGTCTCGCTGCCGCTCTCCAGCTGGGCGCGGATCTGGGGCAGGTTGGTGCGGTGGATCGCCCCGGTGTGCAGATCGATGATATGGCTGGCATGGTCGACGATCTGCTCGCGAAACAGTGCGGCCACCCGCCCGCCCAGGGAGCCCGACTCGCTGCCCGGAAAGCAGCGGTTGAGATCGCGACGATCGGGCAGGTAGCGGCTGTGCTGGACGAAGCCGAAGACGTTGACGATCGGCACGGCGATCAGGGTGCCGCGCAGCCCCTGGATCTGCCTGGAGCGCAGCAGCCGGCGCACGATCTCCACGCCGTTGATCTCGTCGCCGTGGATGCCGCCGCAGACCAGCAGCGTCGGGCCCGGCTGGCGACCGTGCACCACCTCCACCGGTATATAGAGAGGGGCGTGGGTATAGAGTCGTGCCACCGGCACATCGATCTGGGTGCGGCTGCCGGGGGCAACGCGAATACCGGCAAGGTCGAAGGGCGCTCGGGCCATGGTCATGTCATCCTGTGACGGGGCGAAGTGCCCTTTATACCCGGGTCGCCAGGGCATTGGCGAGGGACGCCGGGTCGTGCGGTGGCGCACCGACAACCATACATTGACGAATGTAAAAACCCCGCCGATCGGGTAGAATGGGCGCCTCACCGCTTGATGGAGCCCGCCGCCCATGGCGCGAAAGACCAAGGCCGAGGCCGCCGCGACCCGCGAGGCCCTGCTCGATGCCGCCGAGGAGATATTCCTCGTCAAGGGCGTGGCCCGCACCTCCCTGGAGCAGATCGCCCGCCACGCCGGCATGACCCGGGGGGCGGTCTACTGGCATTTCAGAAACAAGGCCGACCTCTTCCGCGCCATGCTCAACCGGGTCCGCATGCCGTTCCAGGAGCTGGTGGAGGAGATCGGCGACCCCGGCCTTGCCGAGGCGCCCCTGGAGGCGGTCCGCCTGGCCTGCCTGAGCGGCTTCGAGCGCCTGGAGCGCCCCCGCTACCGCCGGGTCCACGCCATCCTGATCCACCACTGCGAGGTGTTTGGTGATATCGATCCCCTGGCCATGCAGAACGAGATGGCCGAGGAGTCCTGTGGCGCCCTGCGCGACTACCTGCAGTGCGCCGCCCGGCTGGGCCAGCTGCGCGAGGATCTCTCACCGGAGCTGGCCGCCAAGCTGCTGCAGTCCATGCTCGGCGGACTCTTCCACGACTGGCTGCGCAACCACGAGCAGTTCTCCATCGTGGAGCAGGGCATGGTGCTGGTGGAGACCCAGCTCAGCCTCTTCAGCCGCCAAGGCTGACGCGCCCAGGGCTGATGCGCAGCGGCCGCCCCCTCAGGCATTATGCTTCCTGGCAAAGAAGGCGTCGATGGCGCTCCGGGCCTCCGGTGAGCGGCAGCGCTCGAGCAGCGCCTGCTCCTCCCGTTGCAGGGCCGCCTCGACCGCCTCTGCCTGTCCCTCACGCATCAGCGCCTTGGTGGCCAGCAGCGACGCATAGGGCTTGGACAGCAGCCTGTTGGCGCAGTCGAAGGCCTGCTCCAGGGCGCGACCATCCGGTGCGGTATCGGTCACCAGGCCGATCTCGCGCGCCTCGCTGGCCGAGAAGGCGTTGCCGAGCAGCAGCATCTCGCTGGCCGCCTTCGGTCCAGCCAGGCGCGGCAGCAGCAGCGTCGTCGCCCCGAGCGGGCTCAGCGCAAAGCGGGTGAAGGGCAGCTGGAAGCGGATCGACTGCCCGGCATAGGCGAAGTCGCAGTGCAGCACGATGGACACCCCCAGCCCCATGGCGATCCCCTCGGCGGCGGCGATGGCCGGCTTGGGGAAGGCGTGCAGGCGGCGCAGGAAGGCGATCGCCATGACGCTTTCGGCCTCGGCCAGGGCCTGATAGTTGGCCAGATCGTTGCCCGCCGTGAAGCAGTTCTCGGTGCCGGTGATGATCAGCACCTTGACGCCATCGTCGGCCTCGGCGGCGGCAATTCCCTCGATCAGCCGGGTGTAGCTCGCCTCGTCGAGGATATTGCGCCGCTCCGGGCAGCTGATCTTCAGCACCATGATCCCGTCGTCCCGACGGGAAGCGGTGATTCGGGTCGCCATATCGTTGTCTCCCTTGTATCTGCCGGGGCCACGCGCCCGGCCGTGTCCGTGTGGCCGTCTGCAAGATGCCTAGGCGTCGACCTGCCAGCCGCCGCCCAGCGCCTTGAACAGGGTGGCGGTCGCCGTCAGACGATCGCGCTTCGCTTCCGAGAGCGCCAGTTCAGCATCAAGCATGGCACGCTGGGCATCGAGCAGATCGATGAAGCCGACAAACCCCTCCCGGTAGCGCACCTCCGCCAGCTCCAGGGTACGCTCGAAGGCCGTCAACTGGCGGCGGATCGCCTCGACGCGCTCGCCGCTGGCCTCATAGGTGACCAGGGCATTGCGCACTTCGTTGAAGGCCTGGGCCACCGTGGCGCGATACTGCACCTCGGCCTGCTCGGCCAGGGCCTCGGCGGTGTCGATGCGCGAGGCGCTGCGTCCGAAATCGAACAGCGGCCCCATCACGGTGGCGGAGAGCCCCCAGGTGCCTGCCGCCGAGGTGAAGAGATCGCCGGCATCTCCGGCGGCGCTACCCAGCAGGCCACCCAGGTTGAAGCGCGGCAGACGGCTCGCCTCGGCCACGCCGATGCCGGCGTTGGCGGCGATCAGGCCCGCCTCGGCGGAACGGATATCGGGGCGCCGCGCGAGCAGCTCCGAAGGCAGCACCGCCGGCACGCCGTCCGGCAGGGCGATCGACTCCAGGTCGGTATCCCCGTAGTCCAGCTCGGCCATCAGCTCGGCGGGGCTCATGCCCACCAGCAGGGCCAGGGATCCCTCCAGCACCCGCACCCGCTCCCGCTGGGCCGGCAGCTGGGCCAGGGTCGACTCCAGCTCCGACTGCGCCTGGCGTAACGCCAGCTCGTCGCTCTCGCCCACATCGAAGCGCAGCTGCTCGAGGCGGAAGGTCTCCTCCCGGGACTCCGCGGTGGCCTCGGTGATGCGCAGCTGGCGCTCGGCGCTGCGCAGGTCGAAGTAGGTGGCCACCACGTCGGCGATCACATTGAGACGCACCGCATCGTGAGCGAACAGGCTCTCGTCGAGCAGCGCCTCGGAGGCCTCCTGCTCGCGACCCAGGCGCCCCCAGAGGTCGATCTCGTAGTCCAGCACGCCGGCCAGGGAGAAGAGATTGTCGGTGCTCTCTCCCAGAGGAGAGGCCGCCGCCGGGGTGCGCTCCCGGGCCGCTTCGGCCTGGGCGCTCACCGACGGCAGCTGCTCGGCCCGGGCCAGGCCCAGCCGCGCCCGGGCCTCCTGGATCCGCGCCAGCTGCAGGTGCAGCTCCAGATTGTCGTCCACCGCCCGCGCCACCAGAGCGTCCAGGTGCGGATCCTCGAACTGACGCCACCACTGCTGCCAGTCGGCGCGGGCCTCATCGGACAGCAGCACATGCTCGGGCCACTCCTCGGGCAGGTCCAGCGCGGGGGCCCGGTAGTCGGGCCCCACGGCACAGCCGGCCAGCAGCGCGGTGGAGAGCAGCAGAACAGGCAGTGCCTTACGCATGGGTCGACTCCTTGTCCAGGCGACTGGCCTTGCGCTCGCGGCGCCAGGTGGTCAGGTCGTCCAGCAGCTTGTAGGAGAGCGGCACGAAGATCAGCGCCAGGGAGCTGGCCATCAGCATGCCGCCCACCACCACGGTACCGATCTCCTGGCGGCTGTTGGCGCCGGCGCCAGTGGCAAAGACCAGCGGCAGCGTGCCGATGATGAAGGTCAGGGCCGTCATCAGGATGGCACGGAAGCGCTGCCTCGCCGCCGCCAGGGCCGCCTCGGTGGAGCTCATGCCGGCACGGCGGTTCTGGGCGGCGAACTCCACGATCAGGATGGCGTTCTTGGCCGCCAGGCCGATCAGCACCAGCAGGCCCACCTGGAAGTAGATATCGTTGGGGAAGCCGCGCAGCATGGCCGCAAGCGCCGCCCCCAGCACCCCGAAGGGCACCGCCGTGGCCACCGCCAGCGGCAGCGACCAGCGCTCGTACTGGGCGGCCAGGATCAGGAACACCATCAGCAGGCCCAGGCCGAAGGCCAGGCCGCCGGCGCCCGCCGCCGCATCGAGCTGAAAGGCTTCGCCGGTCCAGCCCAGCTGGGCGTCGCCGCCCTCCAGCACCTCGGCGGCCACCTGCTCCATGGCGTCCTTGGCCTGGCCGGTGGTGTAGCCCGGGGCGGCATCGGCCAGGAACTTGGCGGCCGAGTAGACGTTGTAGCGGTTGAGGATATCCGCGCCGGCCTCCCGCTCCAGGGTCACCAGGGAGCTCAGCGGGATCATCTCGCCGCTCTCGGAGCGCACGAAGACCTTGTTGAGATCCTCCGGCTGGCTGCGGAACTCGCCCTCGGACTGCAGGTTCACCTGCCAGTTGCGCCCCGCCAGGGTGAAGTCGTTCACGTACATGGCGCCGAAGGTGCTCTGCATGCTGGCGAAGACCTCGTTGACGGGCACGCCCATGGCGCGGGCCTTCTCGCGGTCGAGCTCGGCGCGATAGCGCGGAATGGAGGTATCCAGGGTGGTGCGAGCGTTGGTCAGTTCCGGCCGCTCATTGGCGGCGGCGGCCAGCTGGCCGGCCAGCTCGGCGATCTCCTGGGTGGTGGCGTCACCGCGCACCTGCAGATAGCCCTCCACGCCGCCGGTCAGCGACAGCCCCATGATCGGCGGCGGGGTGAAGGAGATCACCTGGGCTTCGGGAATACCGCCCCCCATGCCCATGATCTGGCCGGTGAGCGACTGGGCATCCTGGCCGGGCCCGGTCCGCTCGCTCCAGTCGGCCAGATTGGCAAAGCCCACCCCGGCATTGGTGCGCAGCGAGCCGGCGATGATGTCAAAGCCGGCAAAGGTGGTGAACTCGTCGACCTCATCCATCCCCACCAGCATCTCGGAGACCTGGTCGCGAACCGCCGTGGTGCGCTGCAGTGACGACACCGCCGGCAGCTGATAGACCACCAGCGCCACGCCCTGATCTTCCTGGGGCACCAGCCCCGGCGGCAGACGCGACAGGGAGAACAGCGTCAGGGCGATGATGCCCGCGAACAGCACCACGCCGATCACCGCATGTCGCAGCAGCTTGCCCACCAGCCAGCTGAAACCGCGGGTCAGCTTGGTAAAGCCGGCGTTGAACCACTGGAAGGGCTTGGCCACCTTGCGGGACTGCTTGTCGAGCAGCAGGGCGCACATGGCCGGCGTCAGGGTCAGGGCTACCACCCCGGAGACCACCACCGAGACCGCGATGGTCACCGCGAACTGGCGATAGAGTTCGCCGGTCAGCCCGCCCAGGAAGGTGACCGGCGCGAATACCGCCACCAGCACCAGGGTCGAGGAAACCACCGCACCGGCCACCTGCTTCATGGTCTCCACGGCGGCCTCGCGGGCCTTCATGCCCTGCTCCTGAATCAGGCGCTCGACGTTCTCCAGCACAATGATGGCGTTGTCCACCACGATGCCGATGGCCAGCACCAGTCCGAACAGGGTCAGCAGGTTGACCGAGAAGCCGAAGGCCAGCATGCCGGCAAAGGTGCCGATCAGAGAGACCGGAATCGCCGCCACCGGAATCAGGGTGGCGCGCCAGTGCTGCAGGAAGGCAAAGGTCACCAGCACCACCAGCGCCACGGCCACCAGCAGGGTGATGAACACCTCGCGGATGGAGATCTCGACGAACTCGGTGGTGTCATAGGGCACCGTGTAGGAGAGCCCCTCCGGGAAGCGGTCGGCCATCTCCTCCAGCGCCTCGTGGACCGCCTGGGCGGTATCCAGTGCGTTGGCGCCGGGCTGCAGATAGACCCCCATGGGCACGGCGCTCTGGCCGTTGTAGGTGGCCGAGAAAGCGTAGTTCTGCGAGCCCAGCTCGGCGCGGGCCACATCCCCCAGGCGCAGGGTGCTGCCATCCTCCCCGGCCCGCAGGATGATCTGTTCGAACTCCTCGGGGTCGGAGAGCTGGCCCTGGGTGGTGACCGAGAAGGTAAAGGCCTGGCCCTCCGGCGCCGGCTCGGCTCCCAGGCTGCCCGCGGCAAACTGGGCGTTCTGCTCGCGGATCGCTGACGCCACGTCGCTGGGCGTCAGGTCATACTGGGCCAGCTTGTCGGGGCTCAGCCAGACCCGCATGGAGTAGTCCTGGGCCCCGAACAGCGAGGCGTCGCCCACGCCGGGAATCCGCACCAGCTCGTCGAGGACGTTGAGCAGCCCGTAGTTCGACATGAAGAGCACGTCGCGGCTGTCGTCCGGCGAGAAAAGCACCGGCACCATCAGGATGTTGTTGGAGCGCGCCTCGACCCGCACGCCCTGGTCGCGCACCTGCTGAGGCAGCCGCGCCGTGGCGGCCTGGACGCGGTTGTTGACGTTGATGGCGGCCTGGTCCGGGTCGGTGCCCATCTCGAAGGAGACGGTGATCTGCAGGCTGCCGGCGTCGGTGGAGGTCGACTCCATGTAGAGCATGTCGTCGACGCCGTTGATCTCCTGCTCCAGCGGCGCGGCCACCGCCTCGGCGATCACCGAGGAGCTGGCGCCGGGGTAGCTGGCCTCGACCACCACCTGGGGGGGAACCACGTCGGGATACTGCTCCACCGGCAGGGCGCGCAGCGCCGCCAGCCCGACCAGCACGATGACGATGGAGATGACCGAGGCGAAGATCGGCCGATCGATGAAGAACCTGAGCATCATGCCTCCTCGTCGGCGTCGATCTCGTCATCGAAAGAGACCTCGCCGGCCGTCTCGTCGATGTCGGCCTCGTCGGCGGAGTCCACCTCGGTGGGCTGCACCGGCATGCCGTCCTGCAGGCCCACCAGGCCGCTGACCACGATACGGTCGCCGGGCTCGAGGCCATCCAGTACCACCTGGCGATTATCGACGACGGGGCCGAGCTCCACGTCTCGAGCATGGGCCTGATCCTCCTCGACCACGAAGAGGCGCGGGCCGCTGGCGCCCTGACCGACGGCTTCCTGAGGCACCAGGAAGACGTCGTCGAGCTCCTGCACCAGCATGCGCACCCGCACGAACTGGCCGGGCACCACCAGCCCCTCCGGGTTGGGGAAGACGGCACGGGCCGAGACGCTGCCGGTGCGCGGGTCGATGGTGCTGTCGGTGAAATCGATCTGCCCGGTCTCTGCGTACTCGCTGCCGTCGGGCAGGGTCAGCCACGCCTCCCGAGGCGCTTCCGACTGGGCATCGCTCATGGCGCGGCGGGCCGCTCGCTGCAAGGCGGCATCGCGCTCGGGCAGCGAGAAGCGCACATGAATCGGGTCTTGCTGGGTCAGGCTCGTCAGCAGGGTGCCACGCTCGATCAGGCTGCCTTCGGGGAAGCTTTCCAGGCCGGTCAGGCCGTCCAGAGGCGCCTGCACCTGGGTGTAGCTGAGGTTGAGCTCGGCGTTGGCCACCCCGGCCTCGGTGAGGGCCAGGCGGGCCTCGGCCAGCTCCCGAGCGGAGAGGGCGCTATCGCGCTCGCGCTCGCTGACGGCGTTCTGGTCGAACAGGGTGGAGATCCGCCGCCACTCCCGATTGGCCTGGTTCAGCTCGGCCTGGGCGTTGGCGCGCTCCGCCTCGGCGCGCTTGAGCTCGATCTCGTAGGGCTCACGGTCGATGCGAAACAGAGCATCGCCCTCGCTCACCACCTGGCCTTCGGTGTAGAGGCGCTCCTCGAGGATGCCGTCGACCCGTGCGCGCACCTCCACCTCGCGGGAACCCCGTGCACGGGCCGCATACTCCTCGGTCACCTCCACGCTGCGCGGCTCGACGCCCAGCACGACCACGGGCGGAGGCGGCTGATCGCCATCCCCGCCCATGGGGCCCGACGCCTGATCGTTGTCCTGACCGCAGGCGGCGAGCCCGATGGCCATCAGGCCGGCCAGGACCAGGATTTTCAGGGGCCTGAGCCCCCTCTGGGGTGCCAATCGCATGGAAGTCTCCACTCTGGATGATCTCGTCGGGTGTCCGGCAGCAGCGAAAAGGCGCCGGCCTGCGGGTCGGGAACAGGCGGGGATTATAGCTACATTCATGTATGTATACTAGCCACCATTCCCCTCCCGGCCGGATCACCGCACAAAAAAAAACCGCCCGGGGCCGGGCGGTGAAAGCAAGGGTTGGTACAGACAGGACTTGAAACGAACGACAGGACATTTCAAGTAAGGGTGAGGAACCCTCGAGAAAAATCTTAGACAGTGAGAAGGATAAAATCAAGTCATGTACAAGATTTATTGACTCGACCCGAGATCGTCGCGGGGCTAAGCTGCCGCGACGACCAGGCACGACGATCACCGCGAAGGGGGAGTCATGGGTATGGATGCGCTGGCACTGGTGAGGGTCGAACAGCGGGACGTCGCGGTGCGCATCTGGCACCCCGAAGCGACACGCACCGTGGTGGCCTGGCACGGCCTGGCCCGCCACGGTGGCGATTTCGAGGATTTCGCCAGGACGCTGGGGCCCAGCTGGCGAGTACTCGCTCCCGACACCCCGGGGCGGGGCCTCTCGGACTGGCCGCTCTTCCCGGCCCGCGACTACCTCTACGCCCGCTACACGGCACTGGCTGTCGCCCTGCTCGACCACTTCGAACTCGATAGCGTGCCCTGGGTGGGCACCTCCATGGGGGGGCTGATCGGCCTGCTTCTCGCGGCTGCTCCCGAGACCGCCTCGCGCATCGAGCGCCTGGTGCTGAACGATGTCGGTCCGGAGCTGGACCCCCAGGGCCTCGCCGAACTGGGGCACTACTTCGCCGTGCCCCATCGATTTGCACGCTTCGGCGACCTCGAGGCCGAGCTGCGCCGCCACTATCGCGGCTTCGGCATCGACAGCGACGCGGCCTGGCGACGCCTGGCCCTGGGCAGCGCGCGCCGGCTGCCCGACGGCAGCTGGACCTACCACTACGACCCGCGCATCGGCGAGCAATTCATCCACGACACCCCCCGCGACACCTGGGCCGACTGGCGCGCCATTGGCTGCCCGCTGATGGTGCTACGCGGCGCCGACTCGCCGCTGCTGCGCCGCGACAGCGTGGCGAAGATGGCCAGGGCCCAGCCGGGCCTGGTCACGCTGGAGGTGCCCGGCTGCGGCCATGCCCCCATGCTCGACCGCCCCGCCCAGGTCGACCCCATCGCCGACTTCCTCGCACGGCCCCGCGAGACCCCGACGCCAGAAACGCCGGGGAGCCCCTCCCAAGGCTGGTGGCAGCGCCTGCTCGGTCGACTCAAGGGGTAGCGGCCGGACGAGGCCACTGTGCTACTCCTGGCAGGCCTCGAGGACCGTTATCGCGCGCTCGACCGCTCCCCGGTAACCACCGCCGAACAGCAGCAGGTGGTTGAGCAGCGGATAGAGCTGGAAGAGCCTCTCGCGCCTCGGCCAGTCGTCCGGGGCGGAGCCGTTCCAGTAGGCCTCGAAGAAGGCCTCCCCCGGCGCGCCGAACAGCGTCAGCATGGCGAGATCCACCTCGGGGTAGTGGCGGTAAACGGCCGGGTCGATGATCGCCGGCCCCCGCGGGGTGAAAAGCACGTTCCCGGACCACAGGTCGCCATGCACCAGACAGGCCGGAGCATCCGGCAGCCAGGCCTCGAGCCCGTGGGCAATGACCTCCAGGCGAGCCCGCAGACGGGCATCGAGCAGCCCCCGGGCATGACAGGCATCGGCCAGCGGCAGCAGGCGCCGCTCACGCTGGAAGGCGCGGCCATCGCAGAGCGGCGCATTGGGCTGGGGGGTGCGCCCGCAGGCGTTGTCCCGGGGCCAGCCGTGGGCCTCGCCGGTCACCGCATGCAGCCGGCGCAGCCCTTCCCCCAGGGCCGCCTCCCCCGCGCGACGCTTCCGCCCGTCCGGCAGCGCCTCCAGCACCAGAAAGCCTCCACCCGCGGCGAGAACCTCGGGCACCACCAGGCCGCTTTCCGCCGCCGCCAGCGCGCGCAGCCCCTCCGCCTCACCGGCCAGGCGAGCCGCATCGTCGGCTTTCACCACGACGTCGCCCCGATCGGTGGCCAGGCGGTAGACGGCGGCGATATCGCCGCCTCCCATCGGCGCCAGCCGCCCCCGCGGAGCCAGGCCGGCCTCTCCCAGCAGTCGCACCAGCACATCATCCATGCCCGTCTCCGGTCGTGTCCGCAACGGCGACAGCCTCATGGCCCTGCGCGGCCCTGTCAATGATCCGCGGCGGGGCCGACAAGACGCTGTGCCCGACGGCATGGCATTGCCCGAGAGACGAGCTCATGCCCCGCGGGAAGAAATAAAAAAGCCGCCCCGAGGGGCGGCAAGAGCAAAGGACCCAGGGAAACGCCGGGGGGTATCACTCGGGGAGCAGCACCCCGTCGATGACGTGGATGACGCCGTTGCTGGCCTCGATATCGGCCTGGATCACGGTGGCGTCGTTGATCATCACGCTGCCGTCCATGGTGGTGATGGTGAGCGACTGCCCCTGTACGGTGTCGGCGCTCTCGAGCCCCATGGCATCCTCGGCCATCACCTGGCCGGCCACCACGTGGTAGGTGAGGATTGCCTGCAGGGTCTCCTGGTTCTCCGGCATCAGCAGCTCATCCAGGGTGCCCTCGGGCAGGGCGGCGAAGGCCTCGTCGGTGGGAGCGAACACCGTGAAGGGGCCTTCACCCTTCAGGGTATCGACCAGGCCGGCGGCCTCGACGGCGGCCACCAGGGTCTCGAACTGGCCTGCGGCCGCCGCGGTATCGACGATATCGGCGGTGGCCTCGTCGTGTTCGTGACTGCCGGCCTGGACCGCACCCGCCATCATCAGTCCGGCCATGCCGGCCCCCATCCAACGACTTGCTGACTTGAAGCGTGTCATGGTGTCACTCCTGAAGTGATTGTTGAGCGGGCAGCCTGTCAGGGGCCCTGCCGCGCTGGACAGCCGGATGGCTTTCTTGTACGCGGCAAATGATATGTACACTTCCTGGACAATAAGTTCACCCTCCCGCCGGTTTTTTGCTGGCGTCCTCGGCGGCCCCATGGCACAAGGTGACTCAGGGGGCCCCGCGGCCCCGGCCACTCACCACTCACCACTCACCACTCATTGGAAGGAGAACCAAGATGTACAAGCTGGCTTTCTTCGTGCCCCTGACGGACGCCGAATCGGTCAAGGAGGCGGTCTTCGCCACCGGGGCGGGTCGCATCGGCGACTACGAGGCGTGCTGCTTTCAGACCCGGGGCAGCGGACAGTTTCGGCCGCTGGCCGGAGCCAACCCGCATATCGGCCGCGTGGGCGAGCTGGAGCGGGTCGAGGAGCTCAAGGTGGAGCTGGTCTGCGAGGACCACCGGATTCGCAAGGCGGTGGCGGCGCTCAAGGCCGCCCACCCCTACGAGGAGCCGGCCTTCGACGTGTGGAAGCTGGAAACCCTGGTGTGAGGCTGGGATCGGCCCCGTCAGGCCGAACCAAAGTAGCGCTCGCGATCCTCGGCGGTGATGTCGCTGACGTGCAGCGGAAAGTGACCGCCGTGACGATCGCCGTAGAAGTGGCGCAGGGTGCGCTCGATGGTGGGAAAGGCGATCTCGTCCCAGGGAATTTCGTGCTCCTCGAACAGCGCCACCTCCAGGCTCTCCGGCCCGGGCTCGAAGCCGCCGGTGAGATCGGCCCGGAAGATCATGTAAACCTGGTTGATATGCGGGAGATTGATCAGGGTGTAGAGCCCGTGGATATCGACTTCGGCACAGGCCTCCTCGCGGGTCTCACGGGCGGCGGCCTCGACGGTGGTCTCGGCGTTCTCCATGTAACCTGCCGGCAGGGTCCAGAAGCCCTTGCGCGGCGCGATGGCCCGGCGGCAGAGCAGCACCCGAGTGCCGCTGACCGGCAGGGTGCCGGCGACGATGCGCGGATTCTGGTAGTGGATGGTACCGCACTCGTCACACAGGTAGCGGGGGCGGTCATCCCCCTCGGGGATGGCGAAGTGCACGGTGTGGCCGCAGTGGCTGCAGAAGTTCATGGGGCTCCCGGGCAGGCTGGCGGGCTTGACGCCGCTCTCGAGGGACGGGTAGAAGGAATCAAACCCGATGGAAACCCCATGTTAGAGAAACTTCGTGAACGCCTGCAAGCGCACCGCCCCCTCCGGTGCGCTCTGCAGCTACCGGAGGCGGCGGTGCTGATGCCCATCGTCGACCGCCCGGAGCCGACGCTGCTGCTGACCCGGCGCGCCGCCCACCTCAATACCCACGGCGGCCAGGTGGCCTTCCCGGGCGGCAAGCGCGAGGCGAATGACCCGGACCTGCTGACCACCGCCCTGCGCGAGTCCGAGGAGGAGATCGCCCTGCCGCCCTACCGGGTGGAGCTGCTCGGCCGGCTCTCCGAGGTGGTCTCGCTGCATGGCCTGCGCGTCACCCCCTATGTGGGCCTGATCCCGCCGGATCTGCCCCTCGTCGCAGACCCCGCCGAGCTGGACGCCATCTTCGAGGTGCCGCTGCGCCACTTCCTGGAGGACCGTCGCCACCATACCGACGTCATCCCCATGGACGGCCGGCGCCTCTATGTGCCCAACTACCATGTGGACGGCCAGGTGATCTGGGGCCTCTCGGCGATGATGCTGGTGGAACTGCTGGCCGAGGGGTTCGGCAGCCCGGTCAGTCTGGACCGGGAGCCGCCCGGTCGGCTCTGCTACTTTCCCGAGCGCCTGCTGCGCATCCAGCAGCGGGCCACTTCCCGTCCCGCCCCATGACGTCCCCTGCCGAGGAGTTGACAACGCTGAACATCCCCCTGCCCCCCGCCCTGGCCCCCGAGGCCCTGCCCCGTCTGATCGATGCCCTGGTGGAGCAGGGCTGGTATCTCGGCGACGGCGTGCTCGATGCCGAACTCTGCGCCGAGCTGCATGCCGAACTCGCCGCGCTGGCCGAACACGATGCCCTGGAGGCCGCCGGGATCGGCCGCGGCAAGTCGCTGCAGCTGCGCCGCGATATTCGCGGCGACGCCATCCACTGGCTCGACCGCGAGAGCCACGCCCAGCGCCGCTACCTGAACGCCATGGGAGAGGTCCAGCAGGCGCTGAACCAGGCGCTGTTTCTCGGCCTGTTCGAGTATGAGGCGCACTTCGCCCACTACCCGCCCGGCGCCTTCTACCGTCGGCACCTGGACAGCTTCCGCGGCCGCGCCAACCGGGTCATCTCCACCGTGGGCTACCTCAACCCCGACTGGCCTGCCGACGGCGGCGGCGAGATGGTGCTCTACGCCCCCGACGACCCCGGGCGCGAGGTGGCCCGCGTGCGTCCTGCGGTCGGCACCTTCGCCTGCTTTCTCGCCGAGCGGGTACCCCACGAGGTGCTGCCGACCCGCCTGCCGCGGGCCAGCATCGCCGGCTGGTTCCGGCGCAACGCCTCCCTCGGCGGTCTGGTGGATCCGGCGCACTGATGGCGGGACATGAGCGGGAGCCCCGGGGGCTGGCGGCGCGCTGCGCCGAGCTGGAGGCGGAGAACCGCCGACTCGCGGAGCGCGCCGAGCGCCTGGAAGGCGAGCGCGACCACTATCAATGGCTGGCCGGGAGTACCACCGACCTGATCAGCCGCCACGCCCGGGACGGCACCTTTCTCTACGCCTCCCGCGCCGCCCGAGACCTGCTCGGCTATGCGCCCGAGGAGCTGATCGGGGTCTCCGCCTACGACCTCTTCCACCCGGCGGACCTGGCCGACCTGCTCAACAAGTCGCCGCGGGTCTACTACCACGCCGGCTTCTACCAGCAGACCTACCGCTTCCGTGCCCGGGACGGCCACTACGTGTGGTTCGAGACCACCAGCCGCACCCGACGCGACCCCGACACTGGCGAGCTGCTCGACATCCTCTGCGTCTCCCGGGACGTGGGCCGGCGGCTGCGCGCCGAGGCCAACCGCGAGCGCCTGGCGAGGGTGGTGGAGTCCACCACCGACCACGTGCTGTTCATGGACGAGCAGGAGCGGCTCTTCTACGCCAACGAGGCCGCGCGGCGCCTGCTGCGCCAGCCGCGCAAGGACGTCACGGCACGCCTGGCCGACGCCTATACCGAGGACTCGCTGGCAGAACTTCGCGATATCGTGCTGCCCGCGGTGGCCCGCTACGGCTCCTGGAGCGGCGAGCTGGCGATGCGCGGCCCCCGCGGGCCGATACCGGTGCTCAGCGTGGTGATGGCGCATCGGGGGCCCGGCAGCGAGCCGGGGCATGTCTCGCTGCTCAACCGTGATATCGGCCTGCGCAAGGCCGCCGAAACTCAGGCCCGGCGCCATCAGGAGCAGATCGCCCACGCCAACCGCCTGGCCACCGCCGGCGAGTTCGCCTCCAATATCGCCCACGAGCTCAACCAGCCCCTGGGGGCCATCGCCAACTACGCCAGCGGCGCCCTGCTCAAGCTCGGCGCCAACCCCGACCAGCCCGCCGCGGCACTGCGCCTGCCTCTGGAGCGAATTCGCGACCAGGTGGAGCGTCTCGCCGAGCGCCTGCGTCATATCCGCGCCTTCGTTCGCAAGGGCCAGATCCACCCGCGACCGATCGCCCTGCCGGAGGTGGTGGAGGCCGCCTGCCGACTCTGCGAGTGGCAGTTCCAGCAGGCCGGCATCCGCCTGGAGCACCGGCTGCCCGAGGCGCTGCCCAGGGTCGTCGCCGATCCGGTGGCGCTGGAGCAGGTGCTGGTCAACCTGCTGCTCAACGCCCTGGAGGCGAGCCGCGACCACCCGGGCGCCGAACGGGTCAGCCTGCGCGCCCGCCAGAGCGGCCGCCGCGAGGTGATCCTGACGGTCAGCGACCTGGGGCCCGGCGTGCCCCCCGCCGAGGCCGAGCGCATCTTCGCCCCCTTCCACTCCGGGCGAGCCGAGGGGCTGGGCATGGGGCTGGCCATCAGCCACTCGCTGATGGAAGCCATGGGCGGCGATCTGCGCCTGCTGCCCGCCGACGGTTCCGGGGGCGCCACCTTTGCCGCTACACTGCTGGCCGAACCCGCCCCCCTGGCTCCCGCGAGGCAACCGTGACCGAGACGCCGAACACCTGCATCGCCATCGTCGACGACGACGAGGCCCTGCGCGACTCCCTGGCCTGGCTGCTCGACTCCGTGGATCTGGCCAGCCGCGCCTTCACCGACGGCGAAGCCTTCCTGGCCGAGTCCCCCGAGGCCTTCGATGCGGTGCTGCTCGATGTCCGCATGCCGGGTCTCTCCGGCCTGCAGGTCCAGCAGCGCATGCAGGAGCGGGGGGATGATCTGCCGGTGATCTTCATGACCGGCCACGGCGACGTGCCCATGGCGGTGGCGGCCCTCAAGGCCGGTGCCCTGGACTTTGTCGAGAAGCCCTTCAACCACCAGCAGCTGATCGACACCCTGCAGCAGGCGCTGCTGATCCACCAGCGGCAGCGGCAGGAGCGCCAGCGCCATGCCGCCCTGCAGGCGCGCTATCGGGCGCTGCGCCCCAAGGAGCAGCGGATCCTGGTGCATGTCGCCGAGGGGATGACCAGCCGCGAGGTCGCCGAGCACCTGGGCATCAGCGCCAAGACCGTCGAGGTCTACCGGCTGCGCGCCATGAAGGCACTGGGAGCGGGCAGCCTGGCCGAGCTGGTGCGGCTCTGCGTGGCCCTGGAGCTGGTGGATGCCCTGCCCGAACCTGCCCCCGCCCAGCGCGACTGAGACGCCGATCGCGCCCGCTGACGACAACGGGCGCCCTGGGGCGCCCGTTTCGTGATCAGCGTGGTGCCTCACTCGTCGAGGGGTGTCAGCTCCTCGAAGAGGCCGGTGAGCGCCGGCGCTGCGTCGGGCTCCTCCTTCTTCGCCGGGGGCTGGAGAGCCACCACCCGGCCGCTGGGCGCGTCGAGCAGGCCGCGCAGCTGCTCGTAGTCGAAGGCCTGGCCGTTCCGATTGCCCTCGTTGAGGCGCGAGATGGTGTCGATCAATGCCGACATGCCGTGCTCCTGATCCTCGAGGGACTCGAAGACCTGTACCAGCGGCTGCCCCTCATGCCAGCCGACCTTGATGGGCTGATCGATGATATTGACCCGGGTGCCCACCGGCACGTTGTCGAACACCGACTCGACGTCCTCGGGGAACATGCGGATGCAGCCGCGACTGGCGCGCATACCGATACCATCGGGCTCGTTGGTGCCGTGGATCAGGTAGCCCGGGATATCCAGCAGGACGGCATGGCGCCCCAGCGGGTTGTCCGGGCCAGGCGGCACCACGGTCGGCGGCGGGTCGCCACGCTCGGCGGCCTCCTCGCGGACGGAGCGCGGCGGATACCAGGCCGGATCCTCCAGCCGCATGGTGGTCTTGGTGACCCCCAGCGGGGTGTCGAAGCCCTCGCGACCGATGCCGATCGGGTAGGTCTCGACCCGCGGCGTCTCGCCCTCGCTCACCTCCGGATAGTAGTAGAGGCGCAGCTCGGCGATATTGATCACGACCCCGGTGCGCTCGGCATCGGGCAGGATTCGCTGCGCCGGAATCGTCACCTCGGTACCCTCCCCCGGAATCCAGATGCTCACATCGGGGTTGGCGCTGATGATCTCCTCGTAGCCGATGGCGTGCTCCCGGGCGATATCCATCAGGGTGTCGTCATGATCCTCCACCGTCACGGTGTAGGTCTCGCCGATCACGTTGCCTTCCTCCGGCAGAGGATAGTGGCCGCGGGGCCACTCGGGCTCTTCCTCGGCAAGCACCACCGCCGAGACGAAGAGGCCGATGACGGCCAGCCCCCCCCCCGCTGCTCGCCGGATCGACCGCCAAACCGGCGGCCACCGACCGGCCATACTCGTCGCAGTTGTCATAACGTCGTCTCTATTACCTGGTGTCCTGGCCCCGGGGCCTCGGCACAGTCAACGGCTGCCGGAAGAGAATCGCTGTTCACTTCCGCCGGTGGCATGATGATGACACACTTCTCAGCGGCGCTCGAACCAGGCTTCCATGTACCGGGCCGTGGCACTGATCAGCAGGCCCGACGCCAGGAAGAAGAGGCAGACGTAGCCGTAGCCCAGCAGCAGGAAGGTGGGAGTGCTGTCGAACGCGATGACCTCGTTGACCCGCCCGACCACTTCATCGGCACCGATCACCGAGGCGGTGGCCGAGGCCATCAGCACGATCAGGTAGTACTGCACCCAGGCCACCAGAAACGTCGCCCCGGCCCCTTCACGCCCCTGGGCACGCTGTCGCAGCAGGGCCAGTCCCTGATCCGAAGCGAAGCCCACCACCGGAATGACCAGCGCCAGGGTCGCCTTGTACCACAGCGGAATGGTCACCACCCCGCCGCCCCACTCGACTTCCACGGGCAGCACGAAGGCGATGTAGAACATCAGCACGAAGCTCGGCACGTTGCGGCAGAGGCTGGTCAGCCAGCCAGCCGGCAGACGCACCCGGCGCGAGCGGTGATAGCGGGCGGCGCCCAGCCCCACGCCGATCAGAGTGCCCAGCACCATGGCCAGGACCGCGATAAGCAGGTTGTAGCCGAAACCGCCGATCAGGTCCGGGGTGCGCTGCCACAGCAACATGAGCATCTCGGCCAGCGTCATGAGATCACCCAGCGCTTGAGCAGGTTCAGCAGGGCCATGACCACCAGCACGAAACAGAAATAGAACACCAGCAGCAGTGTCATGAGAGAGGCGGCGTCTCCTCCTTCGCCGATCAGACGGTGAGTGGCCGAGATCACCTCGGGAACGGCGATGGTGCTGGCCATGCCGGCCGCCTTGACGATGTTGACCATGATCGAGACCAGTCCCTCGAAGCCCTGCTCGATACTGCGGGCTACCTGACGCAGCAGAGGCGCCTCGGGATCCTGGCGCATCTGGCGCGCCAGCATCGGCGACAGAACCGCCGCATTGCTGGAGCCGGCGTAGACCGAGAAGACCAGGCTCGCGACCAGGAAGCCACTCAGCGTGAAGCCGAACCTGGCGGCCAGCAGCCCCCCCAGGCCGAAGAACACGATATAGAGCTGCAGGATCGGCGGGGTCATGCGCGCTACGCTGACCAGCAGCCGGGATGGCCAGCGCACCAGCCAATGCCAAGGCCGCCCGCTGCCGCGACGCTCCGCCAGCGCCAGCAGCACGCCCACGACCAGCGATCCCAGGATCGCCACGATGCTGAGCGCCAGGGTCGTGGCGATCCCCGTCATCAGTCGCTGACGATTCAGCGCGTCAAAGAGCGGCGCCAGATCCAGGCCGGTATGGCGCTCCACTCGCTCGGCCCAGGCCGGCACGGAGGGAGCGGGCAGCGGCTCGGGCGCCGGCTCCAGGCAGGATTCGGGAAAGGCGCCCCCGGCGTCGGGACGGCAGAGAAGCTCACCGCTCGCGTCAGTTTCCTGAAAGCGGCGCCGCTGGACCTCCAGGAAATCGGTGTCGGGAATCCCCCAGGCCCGCTGGCGCTCCACCAGCCAGCCGCTGCGGTGCCAATCCGCCACCGTACGGGCGATAAAGCGCCCCAGGCTGCGCTCACCCTCGCCGCTGGCCACCGCAACGGCCCAGGGAGTGTCCAGCCGACTAGGCAGGGCCAGGCGAAAATCCGCCCATTCGGGGTCATCCAGCACCTGCGAGAGCACGCTGTCATCATAGGCCCAGCCGACACAGCGGCCGTCACGCAGTGCCAGCCGGCTGTCACGGGTACCGGGGAAGGTCTGCGGATGGATCCCGTAGCGCTCGACCAGTTCACGATTGAAATAAGCGCCCTCGGTCAGGCAGACGGGGTGGCCCTCCAGCGCCTCCCAGCGAGTCAGCGCCGACGCGGCGGGCGTCAGCAGGCGCACACCGCTGGCGTAGTAGTGGGGGCGAATCAGATCCGCCGCACGGCGGCGGATGGCGGTATCCCCCAGCGTGGCAATCACCACGTCCACCTGCCCCTGACTCAGTCGATTGAGGCGATTGGAGGTGGTGACGGACACCAGCTCCACCGGCATCTCCAGCCGACGCCCCAGGTCTCTCGCCAGATCCGCCTCCAGCCCGATGATGCGGCCGCTACGGTCACGCATTCCCCATGGGGGATAGTCGGTCTTGACACCGACGATCAGCCGCTCGCGCTGCATGGCATGAGCCAGACGCCCATCGGCCTTCGCCTGCCGGTCGTCAGCCCAGCGCGGCTCGCCTCCCAGCACGTCGCAAGATACGGCGATCAGCAGACAACACCACAGCCAGATCAGCCATCCCCTCGCCATCATGGCGTCACCCTCATCCGCCCTGGCGTGGTTCTGCCGGGGTCGCCACGGCCAGCAGGCCATAGCCCAGCCTCGCCGGCAGCCGGCGACATAGCCAACGGTCAAGGCCGGCCAGCCAGCGTCGATGACTGATCCAGGACTCCGGGAAGAGACTCTCGGCATGCACTCCCTCGACCCGGTAGCCGGCTTCCACCAGCTCGTCGACAAGGCTGCCTTCGTCATAGAGCCGGTAGCTGAGTTCCAGGGGCTCTCCATCACAGTCGCGGAGATAGCGAATCTGGTCTTCGCCCCGGAAACGGCGCTGCTCGCGCCGGAAGCGGCGCCGCCGGTTGGGCACCGAAATCAGCAGGCGCCCGCCCGGCGCCAGGGCCTCACCCAGCAGGGTCAGCGTCTCCCGGCGTCTTGCCGGCGTTTCCACATGGGCGATGACCCCGAACAGGCAAAGCACCAGATCAACGCCGCCCAGCGCCCGGCAATGCCGGCACATTTCGTCGGGCTCGGGACCGAACAGCCTCACCCGCTCCCGGCGCTCGCGTCCGGCAAGATGTTGATCCAGGGTGGTCAGCGCCGCCGTCGACACATCGAAACCGAGGCAGGCCGCGGCATGATGGCGCAGCGGAATCAGGTAGCGCCCGGTGCCGCAACCATAATCGAGCAGCTTGCCCTGAGGCGGCAGCAGCTTCCTGGCATGGGCCATCACATGCCGATTGGGCCGAGGATAGCGTCGATCGTAGTGCCCGCTGGAAAAATAGGTCTGGTACTGCTCGATATTGCGTCCCTGGCTCTGCATGAGATCTCCCTGTCAATTGGTGCCGATGCTGCCGCTGCCAAGATACTCCTGAACCAGATAGCGCCACTGGGGATGCCTCAGCCGCTCCATCAGTGCCCGATCCACCGCCTCCCTAAGCTCAGGGCGCTGTGGGTTGATGCCCCAGCCGTAGGGCTCATTGCGGAAGGCCGAGGATTGCACCTGGACGTCATCCCCGAATCCGCCGCGACGAGCGAGAAAGGAGAGCTGCGCCCAGTCGCCCACCACGGCTTCCACGTCTCCCCGAGCGAGATACGTCATGGCCTCGCCCCAGCTGGACGCGGTCACGCAGAGCGCCTCGGGAGAGGCGGCCTCGAGAGGGAGACAGGTCGGCGATTCCATCACCAGGCCATCGGTATTCAGCGGATCGCCACCCTGTGCCGGCAGCGGGCCGGCCCGCAGGCGCCGCCCTGCCATGGGCCCATGGGATGCTCCCTCCGGCGCCTGCACGGTCCCGGGGTTATCGCTGAATTCATGCAGAGACTCGAGGAACACCTGCGAGGTCGAGGACTCCAGGGTGGCGACGCGCAGGTTCGACACCTCCCCCAGGGAAATATCGTCCCGGTTGCCGATGGAGCCGATCAGCGCCGCCGTCAAGACGCCAAAGATGGTGGCAGAGAGCAGGGTGCCGATGATGGCCATGAACGCGTCCAGCATCTTGGTGAGCGTGGTGCGAAACTCGTTGCTCATGCCAAGCAGGCCGGTGGTTCGGGAGAGTGTCTCGAGCCCGGCTCGAGTCCAGCGCACGGGACGGGTTTCACGCCCGATGATCTCGAAATCCACATGGTACTTCAAAGACCGGGATACCAAGGCGGCTATCAGCAAGTTGAGCAGCAGAAACAGGACAATGACTCGCAGTACCCCGGGCTGAGCGAGGGTCTCACGCAGCACCTGGGTGGCATGGCCAAAGTCGATGATCCGCACTCGACGATGGGCAACGGTAATCCCGGACCCCAGGTACTGCTGGGTAAAGTCGAACCTCGCCATGCGCTCGGCGGTGATAGTCAGCGGTGAAATCACCAGATCCAGGCGCCCTTCCTCCAGCGCCACCAGCTGGTCGGCCAGTGAGCACTCGATCAGCTGGGTCTCGCCGATGAGACCTTTCTCGCTCAGCTCCGCCTCGATGCTCCGCCACAGTTCGATGGAAAAACCCCGCTGACCGCGGATAGGGTCGTCAACCACGAATGGCGGCGCCTGGCGGATGCCGACCGCGACATCGACCCCGGGATCGGGAGCGGGGCACCCGGCCCAGGCCGACTCCAGCAAGGCGCTCAACAGGAGCCAAAGCGGCAGCGCCAGCCACCTTCGACGCCACTTGCTATGCGCGTTGCGTTTTACCTGCGGTTCCCTCGCCATATAACGGCTCATCTGATGCGTAGTTAAGATTTGTAATATTTCTCAAAGCCACCGTAACACAACAGCACGCATCGCGATAATCCGGCTAAATAAAAGCGCCGCCCCGAGCCATGGTCCGGGGCGGCGCTGTCTGAAATCGCTGCTGTGGTTGGCGCAGCGGTTATCAGGCCTTGATCACATAGCGCAGGATCTCGACGACCTGATCGGTGGTGGTGCACCAGGCCTGGGCCTCGGCGTCGACCTCCTTGAGCGGATGGACGATCTCGGCATCATGCAGAGTCACGTAGGGCTTGCCCAGGGCGGCGCAGTAGCCGGCGTCGAAGGCGGCGTTCCACTGCTTGTACTTGTCGCCGAAGCGCACCACCACCAGATCACTCTGCTCGATCAGGGTGCGGGTGCGGATGGCATTGATCTTGGAGGACTGGTGATCGCGCCAGAACTGGCTGGACGTCTCGCCCAGATGATCGCCGGCAGCGTCGCTGGCCGCGTGATCGGTTACCGGCGCCGTGAAGACCACATCCAGACCCGCGGCCTCGGCGCCGCGCTGGATCTCGTCGCGCCAGTCGGTGTGGATCTCGCCGGAAAGATAGACGTAAAAGCTCATGGCAGGCTCCTGATGGGGATATCGAAAGGGCCCGCCATCATAGCCCAGGAGAGCTTACGTGGAAAATTCTTCCAGAAAAACGAAAGCCGTCAGGCAAGGCTCGACGTCACGGTATCGCCCACGCTCAGGCGGGCCCCGTCTCCTGCCAGCAGGATGGCGTTCTGACCGAAGTAGCCACCGGGCGCCAGGCGGGCGTTCATCTCCACCAGGGTGCGCAGCGGCTCGCCGGCCAAGGCGATCACGCCGCTGCGCTGATCCACGGTGATGATCTTGCAGCGCTGGCAGGACTTGCGCAGCCCCAGCCGCCAGCGCCCGTCGGCAGCGGCAAGCTCGCACCAGTCATCCTCGGCAAGCGGCGCCGCGGTCTCCACCACGATATTGGGGCGAAAGCGGCTCATGGGGACCGGCTCGAGCCCCTTGGCCAGCAGGCGCCGATTCAGCTCGGCGAGGGTTGCCGTTGAGCTCACCAGAAAGGGGAAGCCATCGGCAAAGCCGGTATGGGCCTCCTCGCCAGGGGCAAGGCTGTGTGGTTCGACACGGCGTCGATGGTCCGTGGCAAAGCGCACCAGACTCAGATCGCTACCGCGCAGATCGCCCAGTACCGCGCGAAGCCAGGCGCGCGCCTCGGGGCCCTCATCCAGGGCGTCGCAGCGATCCTCCCAGACGGTGACCGAGCGCCTGGTCAGGCCCCGGGCGGCAAGCGGCACGCATAGCGGCTCGACCCCGGGATGGGACAGCACCAGGGCTTCGCTCTCCACGGAGACGCGGATGGTTGCCATGGCCGGCATCTGGCGCTGAGTCACGAAACGGCCGACGTCGTCGACCACCATCCAGCGGCGATCCCGGGCCAGCCCCTCGGCCGTCAGGCAGGCGTCATCGAGGGCGATGCCGCCCAGCGACTTGACCGGATAGATGACAAGCTGGGTAATCTTCACGAACGGTTCCTGGGATGGCGGATACGCCAGACTCGAGCCGGGCGGGAGCCTGTTACAGGCGCTGGGTCTCGATCACATAGCCGATGATGGGGTAGCCGGCCTTGCGCGCGGCCTTCTCGGCCTCCAGCTGCGCCTCGATCTTGGAGATGCTGGAGGAGACATGTTCGAAGACGGTATCCATCTCGAGCTGCTTGGTGCGCACCGCGAGTTTGACTCGATGCCCGGTTCTTGGCGAACCGGCCGGCTTGCTGCGCTGAGACTGCTTGGCAGTCGCTGCCTCGTCGGCGGGCCATTCAGGGGGAGTCGTGGCTGCCTTGCGCCGGGTTTCCTGGGCGTTATCCATGAAGGCGTTGATCTCGCGACGCATCTGTCGCTCGAACTCGTTCAGTTCCGTTTCCATCGTATCTCCGTCTACCTCAATCATGGGGCAACTATACCAGAACTCGCGCTGTTTCCATCCCCGGCGGCCCCAACCGGCGTGGCGCGAGTGGCGTGTCATCGCTCACCGCTGGCCGAGGGCAGGCTTCGGCCAGAAGTGACCATTCAAGAAATGCTCATACCATTCCACACTAGCGGCTTGTCCGAAACAGCATAGTCATCAACAGCGGGGTAATGTTTAAACTTAACTTTCTTGACTTACTTTATCTTCCTTTCTTAAAACTCTGCCTATTATCGCAGGCATTCGGGAGATTCCTGCAATGTTGCCCGTCATGGGATATGCCTGCACATCAGACGCCTTGTCGAGACGCGAGATGTCTGCTCGGGTTTTCTTTCCGGCTGGAGCCCCTGAAGAGGGGATATAGAGCAAGGGCGTCACTGACATGCCTGACCGCAAGGAGCATAGCACCAATCGAGGCGCACACACTACCGCAGCCCCCCGGGAGATGCGACCCCGGCACGGCGGCATGGCCCCCCCCGCATCCGCCGGGGGGCCGCCCCCCGGCCAGGCTGGCGCAACGGGGAATCACGACACCTCGAGGGCGATCTTGAGCACGCCGTCGCGCTGGTGGGAGAAGAGGTCGTAGGCATCGACGATCTTCTCGAGCGGATAGCGGTGGGTGACCATGGGACCGAGGTCCAGCCGGCCGCTGTCGATGATCTGCATCAGACGGCGCATGCGCTCCTTGCCGCCGGGGCAGAGCGACGTGACGATGCGGTGATCCCCCAGCCCCGCGCAGAAGGCGTCGAGGGGAATGGAGAGGTTCTCGGAATAGACTCCCAGGCTCGAGAGGGTGCCGCCGGGCTTGAGGACACGCAGCGACTGCTCGAAGGTCTGCTGCAGCCCCAGCGCCTCGATGGAGGCGTCCACGCCGCGTCCGCCGGTGAGCTTGAGAATCTCCGACACCACGTCCACCTCGCGGAAGTTGAGGATCACGTCGGCGCCCATCTTTTTCGCCATCTCGAGGCGCTCGTCGACGCCATCCACGGCGATGATCAGCCCCGCGCCGCGCAGCCTGGCGCCGGCGGTGGCGCACAGGCCGATGGGCCCCTGGGCGAACACCGCCACGCTGTCGCCGATCTTGATATTGGCCGACTCGGCGCCGGCAAACCCGGTGGACATGATATCCGGACACATCAGCACCTGGTCGTCGGTGAGGCCGTCGGGCACCGGCGAGAGATTGGCCTGGGCGTCGGGCACGCAGAGGTACTCGGCCTGAGCGCCGTCGATGGTATTGCCGAAGCGCCAGCCGCCCATGGGCTTGTAGCCGTGGGCATGGTGGCCGCCGTCCTGGGCGCTGCAGCCGTCCTGGCAGGCGTAGGAGGTGAAGCTCGGGCAGATCGCCCCGGCGATCACCCGCTGCCCCTCCTGATAGCCCTTGACGTTGGCGCCGAGCTTCTCGATCACCCCCACGGGCTCGTGGCCCACGATCAGGCCCTTCTCCACCGGGTACTCTCCCTTGAGGATATGCACGTCGGTGCCGCAGATGGTGGTGGTGGTCACCCGTATCAGGGCGTCGTTGGGGCCGATGTCGGGAATCGGGCGATCGTCGATCTCGATGCGACCGGGTTCGACGAAGACGGCGGCTTTCATCATGGCGGGCATGGCGGACTCCTGATGCATGTGGCAAGGCTGCCCTAAAGCTATAGCAGGCGTTGCCCACTCCTGCCCTTCCGGCAGACCAAGGGCATGCGGCGACACCGCGAGAGGGGGCCCGGCCTCGGCGCCACTTCCCATCGTTCCTCGGGCGCCGTAGTGTGAAGGTCTTTCCCGCGCCTGTTCGAGCCACCCAAGGAACCGGAATGTCACCCGCCGATACCCTGCGCCTGATGCTGCTCTCCTCGCTGTGGGGCCTCTCCTTCATCTTCATGCGCGTCGCCGTGCCCGAATTCGGGCCCGTCTCGCTGATCCTGGTGCGCATGGGCATCGGCGCCCTGCTGCTGGTGCCGCTGCTGCTCAGCCTCTACTACCTGCGGCTGGTCTGGGAGTACAAGGGCCGCCTGCTGCTGCTGGGGGTGATCAACCACGTGCTGCCCTTCTCGCTGCTGGCCCTGGCCACCACTCGCCTGGAGGCGGGATTCACTTCGCTGATCAATGCCACCACGCCGATCTTCACCGCCCTGCTGGGTGCGCTCTTCTTTGCCATCCCGATACAGCGCCGGCAGTATCTCGGCCTGGCCCTGGCCCTGTTCGGGGTCTATGTGCTCTCGGCGGACCGGCTGGACTTCGCCCTGGGCGGTGATGGCTGGTTCCTCCTCGCCGTGCTGGGTGCCACCTTCTGCTACGGGATCGCCGGCAACTACTCGCGCAACCATCTCGCCCACCTGCCGGCAAGGGTGCTGGCGGCGGGCAGCTCGGCCATGTCGGCGCTGGTGCTGCTGGTACCCGGGCTGCTGCTGTGGCCCAGCGAGCCGATCAGCGGCCAGGCCTGGGCCAATGCCCTGGCGCTGGCGGCGCTCAGTACCACCGCCGCCTTCCTGATCTACTTCGCCCTGCTGGCCAGCGCCGGCGCCACTGCCACCTCCACGGTCACTTTCCTGGTCCCGGTCAGCGCCCTGCTGTGGGGCTACCTGCTGCTCGGCGAGACCTTGAGCCTGCAGATCCTGGCCGGCATGGCGATCACCCTGACCGGCACCGCTATCGCCACCGGCCTGCTGCGGCTGGGCCGGCCC
>PUOM01000065.1 GCA_003552795.1 Halomonas sp.
AACTGTCAAGCGAGGAGTTTTTCGAAGCTTCCGAAAACCCCAAGCAGAACAATCACTTCTGCCACTTATCACCGCCTGCAACCTTGCTGGTCGCCGGCAGCGGATGCGTACTTTACGGCTTCCCCCGCCGCCCTGCAAGCCCTTTTGATAAAAAAGTGTCAGCCTCCGACAAAATGGCGCTCCCCCGGAGACGACAGCGCCCGCCTAGGGCGGGCGCTGTCGTCTTGTCTCGAGAGCCTTCAGCCGGCCGGTGGCACCTTCTTCACCTTGCGCGTCACGGCCATCACCGGGCCGGAGGCCACGTAGGCACCGAAGAGCAGCAGCAGCATCACCGAGGGCTGCATCGAGATGACCACGAAACCCAGCACGATGGCCAGCAGCACCACGAAAGGCACCGGCCCCTTGAGGTCCACCTCCTTGAAGCTGTAGTAGCGGATATTACTGACCATCAGCACGCCGGCTGCGGCGACGATCAGCAGCATCAGCAGCTTGAAGCCGAAAGCCTCGGCATCAAAGCTGTGGAAGGTCCAGACGCTGGCCGCCACCAGCGCCGCCGCCGAGGGGCTCGGCAGGCCGATGAACCATTTCTTGTCGACGCTGCCGATCTGCACATTGAAGCGCGCCAGGCGCAACGCGGCGCAGGCCACGTAGAGGAAGGCCACCACCCAGCCGGTCTTGCCGATGTCCTGAAGGATCCAGGTAAAGGCCACCAGGGCAGGCGCCGCCCCGAACGAGAGCATGTCCGCGAGGCTGTCATACTCTGCCCCGAAGGCACTCTGGGTGTTGGTCATGCGCGCCACCCGGCCATCCAGGCCATCGAGCACCATGGCGATGAAGATCGCCACGGCGGCGGCGGTGAAGTCCCCATTGATGCCGGCCACGATAGCGAAGAAGCCCGCGAACAGGGCCGAGGTGGTGAAAAGGTTGGGCAGCAGATAGATCCCCTTGCGGCGAACCTTCTTGCCGTCCTCCACGGCTTCTTCGATCACCTCGGTCTCGCGCACGAAGGCCGCGGCCAGGTCCTCCTCGCCGGGGGAGACCCGCTCGGGGGACACCTTGCCGGCCGGCTCGGCATCCGGCTGGGCGGGGGCGTGCTCGGTACTGCGGGGATCCTGACTCATGCGTCTCGTCCATTGCCGAAATGAAGTCGCCCTGGGGCGCACTCTCATTCTACACGCCCATCACGCCCCCACAACGCCGGGCGCCGCCCCGGCTCTCACAACGAAGGAGGGCGCGGTAGTCCGCGCCCTCCCTGCTGTCCGAAACCGGTCGAAATCAGTTCTTGGACTTGTCCACCAGCTGATTGGCGGCGATCCACGGCATCATGCCGCGCAGCTTGGCGCCCACGATCTCGATGTCGTGCTCGGCGTTCAGGCGGCGGCGAGCGGTCATGGAGGGGTAGTTGCTGTTGCCTTCCTGGATGAACATCTTGGCGTACTCACCGGTCTGGATGCGCTTGAGGGCGTTGCGCATCGCCTCGCGAGACTGCTCGTTGATCACCTCGGTGCCGGTCACGTACTCGCCATACTCCGCGTTGTTGGAGATGGAGTAGTTCATGTTGGCAATGCCGCCCTCGTACATCAGGTCGACGATCAGCTTGAGCTCGTGCAGACACTCGAAGTAGGCCATCTCCGGGGCGTAGCCCGCCTCGGTCAGCGTCTCGAAGCCGGCCTTGACCAGCTCCACGGCGCCGCCGCACAGCACGGCCTGCTCACCGAAGAGGTCGGTCTCGGTCTCGTCCTTGAAGGTGGTCTCGATGATGCCGCTGCGGCCGCCGCCGACGCCGGCGGCGTAGGAGAGCGCCAGCTCCTTGGCGGTACCGGAGGCGTCCTGATGGATGGCGATCAGATCGGGGATACCGCCACCCTTGACGAACTCTGAGCGAACGGTGTGGCCCGGGGCCTTGGGCGCGATCATGATCACGTCCAGATCCTGGCGCGGCTCGACCTGGTTGTAGTGGATGTTGAAACCGTGGGCGAAAGCCAGGGTGGCGCCCTGCTTGAGGTTCGGCTCGACCTCGTTCTCGTAGATCGCCTTCTGGTTCTCGTCCGGAGCCAGGATCATGACCACGTCGGCGCTCTTGCAGGCTTCCGGCACGCTGGCGACCTTGAGACCGGCGGCCTCGGCCTTGGCGGCGGACGAGGAGCCTTCACGCAGGGCGACGGTCACGTCGACGCCGGACTCCTTGAGGTTGTTGGCATGGGCGTGGCCCTGGGAGCCGTAGCCCACGATAGTGACCTTCTTGCCCTGGATGAGGGAGAGATCGCAATCCTTGTCGTAGTAAACGTGCATGGTCGTGCTCCTGGAACGTCGATGAAAGAGGGTGTCAGCGCTGATGGCCACCCGCCCCGTCTGGCGCGGGACTGGGCTCGCGGCATCGGATGACCCCACCATACGCCAGCGCACCCATTGCGTAAAACGCGATATTTGCAACACGACATGCCAGAATATGAAATAATCAAGCGCATGGACATGCGCCCCCTCAAGCACTTCCTGGCCCTGGCCAACACCCTGCACTTCGGCCGCGCCAGCGACGCCTGCCACGTCAGCCCGTCGACCCTCTCCCGCTCGATTCGCCAGCTCGAGGATAACCTCGGTGTCTCCTTGTTCGAGCGCGACAACCGTCACGTGGCGCTGACCCGCCAGGGCGAGACCTTCCAGGCCTACGCCCGAGAAGCCCTGGCACAGTGGGAGCAGCTGCGCCTGTCGCTGCAGAGCGAAGCGCTCCGGCTGACCGGCGAGATCAGCGTCTACTGCTCGGTGACCGCCAGCTACAGCTTTCTCTACGCGCTGCTAAGCGAGTTCCGCACCCACCACCCCGGCATCGAACTCAAGCTGCATACCGGCGACCCCGCCGAGGCCATGGCACGAGTGCTGGCCGGGGAGGAGGACATGGCGATCACTCCCCGCCCGCGGCGCACCCCCGAGGCGCTGGCCTTCAAGTCGCTGACTCGCGCCCCGCTGGTATTCATCGCCCCCCGGGAAGCGGCCCCCTGGATTCCCGCCACGCCGGAGTCGCCCAGCGCCGAGCAGTGGCGCGAGGTGCCGATGATCCTCTCCGAGGCGGGCCTGTCGCGGGAGTTCGCCGACACCTGGTTCCGGGCGCTTGGAATAGCGCCGAGGATCTACGCCCAGGTAGCGGGCCACGAGGCGATCGTCAGCATGGTGGGACTGGGGTTCGGCATCGGCGTGGTGCCGAAGATCGTGCTCGACAACAGCCCGCTCCAGGAGCGGGTACGCGTGCTGCCGGTGAAACCGGAGCTGCCCCACTATGACGTCGGCCTCTGCGTGCTGGAACGGCGCCTGAGAAGCCCGTTGATCCGGGCGCTCTGGGACGAGGTGGTGGAACGCTAGAATAGAGAAGGCCGCCCTGCGAGGGCGGCCTTGAGGGTCGGGCGGATGGCTGACCTAGAGTGACAGCACCTTGTCGCCCCGCGCTATCCCCGAGACTCCGGTACGCGCCACCTCCAGGATGCCCACTGGCGCCATGGCCTGCAGGAAAGCGTCGAGCTTGCCGGCATCGCCGGTGATCTGCACGGTGTAGAGGCTAGGCGAGACGTCGACGATCTGCGCGCGGAAGATATCCACGGTGCGCTTCACCTCGTCGCGGGCGGCACCCAGCGCCTTGACCTTGACCAGCATCAGCTCGCGCTCGATATGGTTGCCTTCGGTAAGGTCTACCAGCTTGACCACGTCGATCAGCTTGTTGAGATGCTTGGTGATCTGTTCGATCACTCGATCATCGCCCACGGTGGTCACGGTCAGGCGTGACAGGGTCTCATCCTCGGTGGGCGCCACGTTCAGCGTCTCGATATTGAAATTGCGCTGAGAGAAGAGCCCCACCACACGAGACAGGGCGCCCGGTTCATTTTCCATCAGAATCGAGATGATATGACGCATCAGGTCCGCTCCGTCTTGGAAAGCAGCATGTCACGCATGGAGCCCAGGGGCACCTGCATCGGATAGACGTGCTCGTGCGGGTCGACCTTCACGTCCAGGAACACCAGCTCGTGCTTGTCGGCAAAGGTGCGCTCCAGTGCCGGCTCCAGCTCGTCGATGGTATTCACCGTTATCGCCTTGAAGCCGTAGGCCTCGATCAGCAGATGGAAATCCGGCAGGGACTCCATGTAGGAGTGCGCATGACGCGCCTTGTAGTTGAGATCCTGCCACTGGCGGACCATGCCCAGCGAGGCATTGTTGAGGTTGAGAATCTTCGGACCGATACCGTACTGCTTACAGGTAGAGAGCTCCTGCATCATCATCTGGAAGCTGCCCTCCCCGGTCACGCAGACCACATCGTCGTCGGGAAAGTTCTGCTTGATGCCCATGGCCGCAGGAAAGCCGAAGCCCATGGTACCGAGGCCACCCGAGGTGATCAGACGATTGGGCTTGTCGAACTTGTAGTACTGGGCCGCGAACATCTGGTGCTGACCCACGTCGGTGGTGACATAGGCCTCACCGCGGGTCACCCGGCACAGGGCCTCGATGACCTCCTGGGGCTTGATGGCTTCGCCGGCCTTCGAGGGCTCATAGAGCTTGCCCTCGCGCTCCTCGCGCCAGCCGCCGATCTTCTGCCACCACTCCGCCAGGGCCTCGGGGTTCGCCGGTTCCTTGCCCTGCACCAGACTGATCATCTCGCTGATCACGCTGCCGGCCGGCCCCACGATGGGCACATCGGCCCGCACCGTCTTGGAGACCGAGCTGGGATCGACATCCACATGGATGATCTTCGCGGTCGGGCAGAACTTGGAGGTGTTGTTGGTCACCCGGTCATCGAAGCGCGCGCCGATGGCAATGATCAGGTCGGCATGGTGCATGGCCATGTTCGACTCGTAGGAGCCGTGCATGCCCAGCCAGCCGAGGCACTGGCGATCGCTCTGCGGGTAGGAGCCGATACCCATCAGGGTGGTCGTGATGGGATAGCCGAGCTGCTTGACCAGGTCGGTGAGCCCTTCGCTGGCACGCCCGGTGACCACGCCGCCGCCGGTGTAGAACACCGGCCGCTTGGCCTTGAGCATCAGCTCCACGGCCTTCTTGATCTGGCCGGTATGCCCCCGGGTGACCGGGTTGTACGAGCGCATCTTGACCTTCTTCGGATAGACGTACTCGTAGCGCTCGGTGGGAGCGGTCATGTCCTTGGGAATGTCCACCACCACCGGGCCCGGGCGCCCCGTCGCTGCCAGGTAGTAGGCTTTCCTGAGCACCTCCGGAATCTCCGACGGATGCCTGATCGAGAAGCTGTGCTTCACGATCGGCCGCGTCACCCCGATGATATCGGTTTCCTGGAAGGCATCGTCGCCGATAAGATGACTCATCACCTGGCCACACAGCACCACCATGGGAATCGAGTCCATGTAGGCGGTGGCGATGCCGGTCACGGCGTTGGTGGCGCCGGGACCGGAGGTGACCAGCACCGTGCCGGGCTTGCCTGAAGCCCGGGCATAGCCGTCGGCGGCATGGGTGGCGGCCTGTTCATGGCGCACCAGAATGTGCTTGACCTTGTCCTGACGAAACAGGGCGTCGTAGATGTGCAGCGCCGCTCCGCCTGGATAGCCGTAGATGTATTCGACGCCCTCATCCTGCAGGAAGCGGGCGATCATGTCCGCGCCGGAAAGCAGTTCCACGTTGTGTATCTCCCCTTGAGGTCTCGAGTGCGATCCGCGCCCGAGTCGGGCGCGGGGTCGAGTGCGGCGGTATGCCGCTGCCGGACATGCCGGCACCTGATGCCAAACCCTGGCAGAAAAGACCCTGTTGGGGTCTGCACTCTCATCACGGCGGATCGCCGCGTCGGGGCGTTGGCCGAGCCGGGCGGTTGACCCATGCTCGGAAGTCCTTCGGCGGGTAGAGGCCCGCTGGCCTACCCTTCGCGCGGGGTTGGGGGGATTGCCCGCAGAGTTCCGCGCCCGCAAATCAGGAATCGCCAAGATTCCATTAGCGGCGCAACGGTGTCAACCGCAGAAAGAGCGTGAGCGCCCGCGGCGGGAAGAGACGGCGGGATCCGGGAGCAGGATAAAAGAGCCCGCCGAGCGAGACGCCGGGCGGGCAAGGGGGTTACAGGACGCAACCAGAGGATAGTGTAGACCGTCGCCGGAGACACCCCCCGGCGACTGCGTAACACTTTGTTCGATTCAGCTCTGGAACACCAGCTGGTTGCCCTCCGCCTCGACGTGGATGACGTCACCCGGGGAGAACTTGCCGCCCAGCAGGTCCTGGGCCAGCGGGTTCTCGAGACGCGCCTGGATCGCTCGCTTCAGCGGACGTGCACCGTAGACCGGGTCAAAGCCCGCCTCGGCCAGCAACGCCATGGCGGCCTCGCTGACCTCGAGGCGCAGCTCGTGCTCGGCCAGACGCCCGCGCAGGCGGTCGAGCTGGATCTCCGCAATGGCCTGGATCTGCGTCTGACCAAGGGCGTGGAACACCACCACCTCATCGATACGGTTGATCAGCTCCGGACGGAAGTGGCTGCCCACCACTTCCATCACCATCCCCTTCATCTGCTCGTAGTCCCTGTCCGCATCGCCGCTGTCGCTGCCGCCCAGACGCTGAATGATCTCCGAGCCCAGGTTGGAGGTCATCACGATGACGGTGTTGCGGAAGTCCACGGTGCGGCCCTGGCCGTCTGTCAGCCGGCCATCCTCGAGCACCTGCAGCAGGATATTGAAGACGTCGGCATGGGCCTTCTCCACCTCGTCGAGCAGGAGCACCGAGTAGGGCTTGCGACGCACCGCCTCGGTCAGATAGCCACCCTCCTCGTAGCCCACATAGCCGGGAGGCGCGCCGATCAGCCGCGCCACCGAATGCTTCTCCATGAACTCCGACATGTCGATGCGCACCATCGACTCCTCGGTATCGAAGAGGAAATGAGCCAGGGACTTGCAGAGCTCGGTCTTGCCGACACCGGTGGGGCCGAGGAACAGGAAGGAGCCGTTGGGCCGATGGGGGTCGGCGAGACCGGCCCGGGAGCGACGCACGGCGTTGGCCACCGCGGTCACCGCCTCGTGCTGGCCGATCACCCGCTCGTGCAGCGCCTCCTCCATGCGCAGCAGCTTGTCGCGTTCGCCCTCGAGCATCTTGGCCACCGGGATGCCGGTCCAGCGCGATACCACCTCGGCGATCTCCTCCTCGGTGACGTTGGAGCGCAGCAGCTGATGCTTGGAGGTATCGGCCTCGGCCTCGCCGGCTTCGCTGATCTTCTTCTCCAGCGCGGGAATCACCCCGTACTGGATCTCGGACATTCGCCCCAGATCGCCCTGGCGGCGCGCCTGCTCCAGCTCGATGCGCGCACGCTCGAGCTCTTCCTTGAACTGTCCTGCGCCCTGGATGCTGGCCTTCTCGGCCTTCCAGATCTCGTCGAGGTCGGCGTACTCGCGCTCCAGGTCATCGATCTGCTCCTGGAGCCCCTCGAGACGCTTCTTCGACGCCTCGTCGGTCTCCTTCTTGAGGTGCTCGCGTTCCATCTTGAGCTGGATCAACCGCCGATCGAGGCGGTCCATCTCCTCGGGCTTGGAGTCGAGCTCCATGCGGATGCGCGAGGAGGCCTCATCGATCAGGTCGATGGCCTTGTCCGGCAGCTGGCGATCGGTGATATAGCGGGTCGAGAGCTTGGCCGCGGCGATGATGGCGCCATCGGTGATGTCGACGCCGTGGTGCACCTCGTAGCGCTCCTTGAGGCCGCGCAGGATCGCCACGGTATCCTCCTCGGAAGGCTCGTCCACCAGCACCTTCTGGAAGCGGCGCTCCAGGGCGGCGTCCTTCTCGATGTACTGGCGGTACTCGTCCAAGGTGGTGGCGCCCACGCAGTGCAGCTCGCCCCGAGCCAGGGCCGGCTTGAGCATGTTGCCGGCGTCCATGGAGCCTTCGGCCTTGCCGGCTCCCACCATGGTGTGCAGCTCGTCGACGAACAGGATCACCCGCCCCTCTTCCTGGGCCAGCTCCTTGAGCACCGACTTGAGGCGCTCCTCGAACTCGCCGCGGAACTTGGCGCCGGCCAGCAGCGCTCCCATGTCCAGCGACAGCACGCGCTTGTCCTTGAGTCCTTCCGGCACCTCGCCGTCGACGATGCGCTGGGCCAGACCCTCGACGATGGCGGTCTTGCCCACGCCGGGCTCACCGATCAGCACCGTGTTGTTCTTGGTGCGCCACTGCAGCACCTGGATGGTGCGG
>PUOM01000215.1 GCA_003552795.1 Halomonas sp.
ACGGCGTCTCCGTGGCCAAGGAGATCGAACTGAAGGACAAGTTCGAGAACATGGGCGCCCAGATGGTCAAGGAAGTCGCTTCCAAGACCTCCGACGTCGCCGGTGACGGCACCACCACCGCTACCGTGCTGGCCCAGTCCATCGTCACCGAAGGCCTCAAGGGCGTCATTGCGGGCATGAACCCGATGGATCTCAAGCGCGGCATCGATCAGGCCGTGATCGCCGCGGTCAAGGAAATCGAGACCCTGTCCGTGCCCTGCACCGACACCAAGGCCATCGCCCAGGTCGGCACCATCTCCGCCAACGGCGACAAGCGCATCGGCGAAATCATCGCCGAAGCGATGGAGAAGGTCGGCAAGGAAGGCGTCATCACCGTCGACGAGGGCCGCGGCTTCGAAGACGAGCTGGAAGTCGTGGAAGGCATGCAGTTCGATCGCGGCTACCTGTCGCCCTACTTCGTGACCAACCAGGACACCATGCAGGTCGAGCTGGAAGACCCGTACATCCTGCTGGTCGACAAGAAGATCTCCAACATCCGCGAGCTGCTGCCGGTGCTGGAAGCCGTCGCCAAGGCGGGCAAGCCGCTGGCGATCATCGCCGAGGACATCGAGGGCGAGGCGCTGGCCACTCTGGTGGTCAACACCATGCGCGGCATCGTCAAGGTCGCGGCAGCCAAGGCTCCGGGCTTCGGCGACCGTCGCAAGGCCATGCTGCAGGATATCGCTATCCTCACCAACGGCACCGTGATCTCCGAGGAAGTGGGCCTGACCCTCGAGCAGGCCAACCTGGACCACCTGGGCACCGCCAAGCGCGTGACCATGTCCAAGGAGAACACCACCATCATCGACGGCGCCGGTGAGGAAGGCGACATCGAGGCCCGCGTCGGCCAGATCCGCGCCCAGATCGAGGAGACCTCCTCCGACTACGATCGCGAGAAGCTCCAGGAGCGGGTGGCCAAGCTGGCCGGCGGCGTCGCCGTCATCCGCGTCGGTGCCGCCACCGAAGTCGAGATGAAGGAGAAGAAGGCGCGCGTCGAGGACGCCCTGCACTCCACCCGCGCCGCGGTCGAGGAAGGCGTGGTACCTGGCGGCGGCACCGCCCTGGTACGCGTGCTGACCAATATGGCCGACCTCAAGGGCGACAACGAGGACCAGACTCACGGCATCGCCATCGCCCTGCGCGCCATGGAGGCCCCGCTGCGCCAGATCGTCACCAACGCCGGTCAGGAAGCCTCCGTCATCCTGAACCAGGTGAAGGCTGGCGAAGGCAACTTCGGCTACAACGCCCAGACCGGCGAGTTCGGCGACCTGTTCGAGATGGGCGTGCTGGACCCGGCCAAGGTGACCCGCAGCGCGCTGCAGTCCGCCGGCTCCATCGCTGGCCTGATGATCACCACCGAGTGCATGATCGCCGATGATCCGGACGAGAAGGACGCCGCTCCGGACATGGGCGGCATGGGCGGCATGGGAGGCATGGGCGGCATGATGTGATCACGCCCCCTGCCCCAGGCGCTGCTTGATGCAAGCCTGAGACAGACCCCGTCGGCTCTCGCCGGCGGGGTTTTTTTCGCTAAGTCGCGTTTATCTCAGCGGGGCCTGGGCCTCACGGTTGATTAGCCGATACTCCATCAGCCGTCTCGAGCCTCGCCAAGCCGTTCCTCGGCGCTGAGCGCGTTCCGCCGAGACACCGAGGAGGCAGTCGCGCACTCGATGCGATTACGGCCGTTCCGCTTGGCATTGAGCAGCAGGGTATCGGCGCGGTTGATCAGTTCGCCCATCGACTGATCGTCGGGCTCGCGACTGGCAATGCCAATACTGACGCAGATCCCGCCCGCCTCCTGCAGAGTGCGACTCAGCCGCTCGGCGATTGCCCTGGCTCCCTCGATGTCAGTCTCGGGCAGCACGATGATGAATTCGTCTCCCCCGTAACGCCCTACCCGATCGCAATCGCGGACCATGGCCAAGGTTGCCTGGGCCACCGTTCTCAGCGCCTGATCTCCCGCCAAATGGCCCTGCTCATCGTTGATCGACTTGAAATTGTCGATATCGAGCATCATCAGACAGAGCGATAGCCCGTAGCGGTCGGCTCGCCGAAACTCGTTGTCGGCAAGTTCGAGGAGGTGGCGCCGGTTATAGGTTTCCGTAAGGCAATCATGGGTGGCCTGATAGGTCAGCTGCTGGTTGGCGGCCATCAGCTGGGCCGTACGCTCCCTGACCCGCTGCTCTATCATTCGCTCCATTTCCAGCGGATCGGCCCAGGGGTAGCGACTGCTGGTGGAGTCCTGGACGATTCCGAGCAGGTGTGTCGGCACCTTGCCGGCGTTGGCGATCGGAACCAGCAGGATCTGCCAGCGATCCTGGCGACAGATGCCGCCGCTGTCGGCGCAGCGGCTTGTCGCCTCGAAGCTGACCGGTACGCCCTCTTCAACGCAGCGGGCGCAGTAAGCCAGTAACCCTTTTGTTGACGAGGGCTGAAACAGGTAATCGAGGGGCTGGCCCAGACAGGTCAATTCGCTGCCCAGCCCGGCCTGCTGGAGGGTATTGACCGCCGTGATGGTGACATTGTCGCGATGTTCGACGCGAGCGATGAACATCGGCGCGGGGAAATGCTCCCACAGGCTCATGACTAGCGCGGTTGCGCTGCCGCCGAGCCGGCCTAGAAAATCCGGCACAAGCCGGTCCGCCGACAGCATGCTCGTGTTATCCCACATAAGAGTCCCTCCTGCCCCCTGAGCTCAAGCAACAAACATCTACGTTGTCTTATTAATCATTCTTCAGTGCAACTTGCCTCATTCCACTTCCCGGCTTACCCTGATTATCAAGCCACTCCAGCATGACGTCTTTTCTCATACACGCTGCCGTATTTTCTGCCATCTTCAGGAAAACTCTTTAGCCGCCATTTCAAAGCAGCAGGATGCTGTCATGACGAATGGAAGAAAAGCATCAATCGACGCCCCGGAAAACGTCACCTGCCTATCATGTCCGGTCAAATCTCTCTGCCTCACATCGGGTCTTGCCCCGGGGGAAATAGCCCAACTAGGCAGTATTATTCAGCCGCCTGTAGCGCTTGAAAGCCGTGAGACGCTCGTGACTCAGGGCATGCCACTCAATAGCCTTTACGCCGTTCGCACCGGCATGCTCAAGCAGGTTGTCACAAGAGAGAGCGACGAGCAGCTCATTACTTCGCTCTTCCTTCCTGGCGAAATCGCCGGCATGGAAGCAATCGGCACGGGGGTGTATCCAGGGACGCTGCTTGCACTGGAAACTACCTTCGTATGCGAAATCCCTTACGAAAAGCTCTCTCACCTTTGCGGCCAGTCAACGGGGGTTTGCCAAGGCATCCAGCACCTACTGAGTCAGAAGCTGCACGATGAACGGCTACGCCTTCACTCCCTCCTTAACCAGACTGCCGATGCAAGGCTGGCCACTTTTCTCGTAACTTTTTCCGAACATTTTCAGCGCCGTGGCTATTCGCCCTATCACTTTCGACTGCCCCTTTCGCAGAGTGACATCGGCTGTTACCTGGGACTTTCGCAGGAAACCGTCAGCCGAATAATGATGAAATATCAGCGCCAGAAGCTTTTGCTCATCCGCGGTCGTGAATTCCAGATTCTCGATCTCGAGCGGCTGAAATGGCTCGCCGAGTCCAGCGGACGGCGCAAAAAGCAATGAGTTCCACCGCCTGGCACCCAGCCTTGGCCTCAACGTGAGCGACCGATGCTTTGCGGCGGATACCCCTCAATGCCGCGTCGCCTCTGGGTGATGGTGGAGTATGGCGCCTTCTCGCCCCGGGCCGGCCAGCATGATTCCCGGTACTCACGTATGACCTGGTACTCGTTATTTTTCTGGTTCACGAAGGCCAGGAAAGGGCGATGCAGCTCCGGCGTTGCATTGGTTTCCAGCAGCCAAGCAAAAAACCGGTATGTTTCCATGGCGCTTGACTCGACCTGTAACAGAATCCGCTGCGTGACTGTCTCATCCAGCTCGATGACAGGCTGGCTCGCCGGATCATCGACGCTGGTTGCCCCCGGCGCGAGCTCATTGACACAGGCATCGAGCTCCATGTGCCTGGCGACCTTCTGCAACTCGCGAAGTCGCTGCTCGCACTCCATGCCAATAGCGGCCATAAGACAACTAGCCGTCGAGTCAGTCGACAAGAAGCTGAGTGCCAGCCACCGGTAACGCTTCAGCTCGTCCACTTCATGTGAATATGCAAGAGCAAGCTGTTCTTGTGGCAAGGCGGCAAGGGCTATCATGTTAACCATGGAGTCATGCTCCGCTTTCGTTACTGGATTCACCAAGAGACCGAGCGCTATTTCTTGAAGCCACTCTAGTACAAGACAGGCTCGGCTTTCCATGACAGCCATCATAATACGGCGATTAACGGAGACATTCAGCTGCAGTGGAGGTGGGTTTTTACTCAACTTTCAGGCATTATAATTTTACTCATCGCATGCTGATTTTTTCTTTAAAAGCTTAAAAATCAAAGAGATTTCTCCGCTTATCAAATGCTCCCCGGAGGGCGCGAGGGCTTCGCCATCCGCCGCAAGAGTCTCGCCCTTGGGCCTCCTCTGCAGCGCACAGCACCTGCAGCAGGCTGGCACGGCCCGGGAAGAGAAAGCGTCAGCAGGCTACGAGGGCCCCCGGCGCCCTGCTGGGCATGGGCCTCTTTCGGCAAGGCCATGAGCCTGGCAGCTTACAGCGGGATTTCATGCCGCTACAATACGGCCCACACGCCTTCAGCAGCTGCCACATGCTCGCCAATATCCGTATCGTTCTCGTCCAGACCTACCACCCCGGCAATATCGGCGCCTCGGCCCGGGCCATGAAGACCATGGGCCTCACCGACCTGGTGCTGGTCAACCCTCGCCGGTTCCCCGACGCCGAGGCCACGCGGCTCGCCGCCGGGGCCGAGGACCTGGTGGAGGGCGCCCGGGTGGTGGCGTCGCTCGCCGAGGCGGTGGCCGACTGCGTGCAGGTAGTAGGCGCCAGTGCCCGGCTGCGCAGCCTGCCGCTGCCCCACTTCGACGAGCCCGACGACATGGCCCGGACGCTGGTCGAACACGCCACCGCGGACCCGGTGGCCCTGGTGTTCGGCCGCGAGCGCTTCGGGCTGACCAACGACGAGATTCGCCTCTGCAGCCACCAGGTGAGCATCCCCGCCAACCCCGACTACGGCATCCTCAACCTCTCCCAGGCGGTGCAGGTGCTCGCCTACGAGGTGTTCAGGGCATGGCGCCGTCGCCCGCAGAGCGACCATCGACCGACCCTGCCCGCCGAGCAGCGCCAGCCCACCCGCGAGCAGCTCGGTCACTTCCATGACCACCTGGGGCGGGTCATGCAGGGCAGCGGCTTTCTCACCCAGCCCCACGCCCAGACCGAGGCCCAGCTGCAGGCGCTATTCGCCCGCGCCCAGCCCTCCAGAAAGGAGCTCTCGCTGCTGCGCGGCCTGCTCGCTTCCCTGGAGCAGCGCCTGCCGAAGCGCGAGGGATAGCGCAGCGTCGGTCGGGGCGGCTTTCTTGCGGATGACACTCGCTGCAGGCTATTGAACCGCCTGAAGATTCCTGTTCCCATGCGCGCTCCCGATTACCCGATCGCCTACGACATGGAGCGCCAATGAGCACCCTGGCCATCGTCATCTCCCTCTTCCTGCTGATGTTTCTCGCCTATCGCGGCATCTCGGTGCTGCTGCTGGCGCCGCTGATGGCGTCGCTCGCCGTGCTGCTCTCCGGCGATGGTGCCTTCCTGCTGCCCATCTACACCGACACCTTCATGAAGGCGCTCGGCAACTATGTGATCCAGTTCTTCCCGCTGTTCCTGCTCGGCGCCCTGTTCGGTCAGCTGATGGCGGACTCCGGCTCCGCCCAGGCCATCGCCAGGGGCATCGTCAATCGCCTGGGAACTCGACACGTCGTCCTCACCGTGGTCATTGCCTGCGCCGTGCTGACCTATGGCGGGGTGTCACTGTTCGTGGTCGCCTTCGCCATCTACCCCATCAGCCGCGAGCTGTTCCAGCAGGCCGGGGTGCCCAAGCGGCTGATCCCCGCCGCCATCGCTCTGGGCTCCTTCACCTTCACCATGACCGCCCTGCCCGGCACTCCGGCGATCCAGAACGCCATCCCGATTCCCTACTTCGAGACCAACAGCTTCGCCGCTCCGGGACTCGGCATCATCGCCGGGGTGATCATGCTGACCCTGGGGATCCTCTACCTGCAGTCGCGGGTGTCCGCCGCCCATGCCCGGGGCGAGGGCTACGGGGAGCACACCGAGCGCGAGGGAGACGGCGAGGAGAGCGCGGCCAACGCCAGCATGCCCCTGGCCCTGGCGCTGATCCCGCTGGTGCTGGTGATCGGCCTCAACGCCCTGTTTACCTACGGGGTCTTCCCAGCCATGGAGCTGGACTATATCAGCGAGCGCTTCGAGAACGTCTCGCCCAGCGGCCAGAGCGGACTGTGGGCGATCCTGATCGCCCTGCTCAGCGCCTGCACCTGGCTGATCGTGACCCGCTGGCGCCACTGGGCGGATCTGCGCGGCACCGTCAACAAGGGCTGCTTCGGCTCGCTGCTGCCGATCTTCAACACCGCGTCCGAGGTGGGCTACGGCGCGGTGATCGCCAGCCTGGCCGGCTTCGCCATCATCCGCGACGCGGTGCTCAATGTCTCCGACAACCCCCTGATCTCCGAGGCGGTGGCGATGAGCGTGCTCTCGGGGATCACCGGCTCCTCCTCGGGCGGGCTCTCCATCGCCCTGGAGACCCTGGGCAGCGAGTACCTGGCCATGGCTCAGGCCGCCGGCATCAGCCCGGAGCTGATGCACCGGGTGGCCACCCTGGCCTCCGGGGGCATGGACACCCTGCCCCACTCCGGTGCGGTGATCACTCTGCTGACCATCTGCGGCCTGACCCACCGCCAGTCCTACGGCAACCTGGCCATGGTGACCATCGTGCTGCCGCTGGCGGCGCTGGTGACCGTGATTACCCTGGGCACGCTGTTCGGCAGCTTCTAGCGCGGCACCCCCCGGCCGGCCTTCTGCCGGGAGGGAGCCTCGTCGCTCCAGCCCGGCACGCCCTCGCGAATGCGATGCGAGAAATCTGGCGCAGCGTGGGCCGCTCGGGCGCGTTCGGTGATATCGCCGAGGCGCCTGAGCTCGGCCAGCCCGTAGCCCGACACCAGACCACCGTGGTCGTGAACATAGCTCGGCAGCAGGCCGGAGAGCAGCAGGCGATGGTCCACCGGCAGCCCCTCGATGATCTGGCGCATCAGGCCGAATACCAGGGTGGTGCAGTTGGCGGTGACGGTGTGATAGAAGCGCGGCTGCTCCTCGAGGCGATTGGCCTCCTCCACCAGCGCCATCAGCAGGTCGCGCCGCGCGCGATCGCCCAGCATGACGCGATAGAGGGTGACGGACTCCCCGCGCACGTTGCTGCGCAGGCGCACGGCATCCCGCTCATCGGCGGCAATGACCGCCAGCTCGTACCGCTTGAAGAAGCCGCCGATCTCGGAGAAGTCCTCCCGGCGCTCCCGACGCACCTCCACCGAGAAGGCCAGGAAGTCGTCGCTCTCGCCGCGCTCGTCCGCGAAGCCGAAGGAGAGCAGCACGTGGGCGATCCCCGGCCGGCCCCAGCGGGAGACGAAAAGGTCCAGGCTCGCGAGGGCGCGAAGATCGTACTCCCGCCGCTCCCAGACGACTCGCGCCCGATCCCGGGTCTCCCAGTCGAAGTGGCGAACGTGGTGGAGAATCAGGCGGTGGCCCGCGACCTCCCCGGTGGCCAGATGCGCCACATCATCGGCCCAGTCGCGGTCTCCCGCGGGCCGCAGCTGCCGCCACCAGGCCAGCAGCGCGATCATCTGTATGGCCATGCCGGCCAGGGGCGCCAGCCTGGCGCCCTGCCAGACCAGCAGCCCCCAGACTCCCCCGGCGCCCAGCCACGCCAGCACCGTCAGCCACCGCACGCTGCGCGAGGCCGGCAACCGATGGCCCAGGGCCAGGCCCCCCCAGAGGGTGGCGAGCAGGAGTGACGTCAGCAGCAAGCCCGCGAACAGCGAATCGATCATGGCGCCCCCTCCCGGCCGATTGGTCGCAGGCTAGCACGACCGGGACCGCCGACCT
>PUOM01000120.1 GCA_003552795.1 Halomonas sp.
CTCCCCGATGCCGGCCCTGGAGGTGAGCCAACATGAAAGGAATTGACCGCATGCGTCTACGCCCCCTGCTGGCCTGCGCGACCCTGCTCTGGCTGGCCGGCTGCGAGCTGCTGCCGGAATCGCCCTTTGCGGTCCCCGCTGGCGACACGGCCAGCGAGGTGGTCGAGTCCGGCGACTGTCAGGCCGACGTTCCCGGCTTTGCCGACGGGGCGTGCCTGCTGCCCGAATGGATGGCCTTCGGCCTGGCTTCCCAGCGCGGCGATCGCGAATGGCGCGAGGCGATGTTGACGCGGCTGGAGGGCAGTGCCGCCGAGCGCCGTCTGGCGCGAGCCGTGACCCTGGCCTGGGGCAGCGAACGCCAGTGGGATGAGGCCTCGGAGCTCTACAAGGCCGACCTTGCCGAGGCGCCGCCGGCACTGCAGCCGCTGCTGCGCTACTGGCTCAACGAGCTCGAGGGGCGCCGTGCCCTGGCCGGCCGCCTGGAGAGTGCGCGCGCTGAACTGGACGGCGCCGAGCAGCGCCGCGCCGAGCTGGAAGAAGAGAACGCGGCCCTGGCCGAGAAGCTCGAGGCACTCACCGCCATCGAACAGAGCATCAACCTGCGACAGCAGACCGACTGACAGGAGAACGACCGTGAAGCACGCGAACTCCCTGCCCCTGCAGGCCCACGCCCAGGGCGCCCGAATGGCAGGCGGTGTGGCGTCGGGCCAGCGCTCGGCCGGCCCGCATATCCTGCTGGTGGATGACGACGTCAGCCTGCTCAAGCTGCTGGGCATGCGCCTGGAGAGCCGTGGCTTTCGAGTCACCACCGCCGAGAGCGGCCGCGAGGCGCTCAAGGCCCTGGAGCTTGATCGTCCGGAGCTGGTGCTCACCGATCTGCGCATGGACGAGATGGACGGCCTGGCGCTGTTTCAGGAAGTGCAGCGCCAGGCCCCGGGGCTGCCGGTGATCCTGCTCACCGCCCACGGCTCGATCCCCGACGCGGTCAGCGCCACCCGCCAGGGAGTGTTCAGCTTCCTCACCAAGCCGATAGACCGCGACGAGCTGTTTGCCGCCATCGATGAGGCCCTGGCGCAGGCCCCGGGGCCTGCCCTCGAGGGCGATGACGCCTGGCGTGCCGAGATCATCACCCGCAGTCCGGTGATGGAGCGGATTCTCGACCAGGCGCGCATGGTGGCGGGCTCCGACGTCAGCGTGCTGCTCACCGGCGCTTCCGGGTCCGGCAAGGAGCTGCTGGCCAACGCCATACACCGCGTGAGCCGTCGGGCCGACAAGCCCTTCGTGGCGATCAACTGCGGCGCTCTGCCGGAGCCGCTGCTCGAGAGCGAGCTGTTCGGCCATGCCAAGGGCGCCTTCACCGGTGCGGTGAACGAGCATCGGGGCCTGTTCCAGGCCGCCGACGGCGGCACCCTGTTCCTCGACGAGATCGGCGACATGCCGCTGTCGCTGCAGGTGAAGCTGCTGCGCGCCCTGCAGGAGCGCCAGATCCGCCCGCTGGGCTCCACCCAGTCGACGCCCATCGACGTGCGCATCATTTCGGCCACCCACCGCGACCTGGAGCGCGCCATGCGGGAGGGGGAGTTCCGGGAGGATCTCTACTATCGCCTCAACGTGGTCAACCTGCGCCTGCCGGCCCTCAAGGAGCGTGCCGAGGACGTGCCGCTGCTGGCCAAGCATCTGGTGGCCAAGGCGGCTGAGCGCCACAAGCCCTTCGTCAAGGGGTTCTCGCCGGAGGCGCTCAACCTGCTGGCCGCCAGCGCCTGGCCCGGCAACGTGCGCCAGCTGGTCAACGTGGTGGAGCAGTGCGTGGCGCTGACCAGTACCGCCATGATTCCCGAGGCGCTGGTGTCCCAGGCCCTGATCGCCGAGGACAGCGCTCTGCCCACCTTCAATGACGCCCGGGCCGCCTTCGAACGCAGCTATCTGATCAAGGTGCTCAAGATCACCGAGGGCAACGTCACCCAGGCGTCGCGCATCGCCGGGCGCAACCGTACCGACTTCTACAAGCTGCTGGGACGGCACGGCCTGGAGCCCGCCACCTTCAAGCCGGGGGCCCCGTAACGCGACACCCCCTGCCGGGGCAGGGGGTGTCGAGGTCACAGGCTGGCCCTGTGGGGCGCGCGGCCTCGCGTTACTTGGACAGCTTGGCCTTGCGCAGGTAGGGGAAGACCTTCTCGATATCCCCGAACTTGGCCTCGGCCTCCTCGTCGGAGAGCGACAGCGGCACGATCACATCCTGCCCCTCGGTCCAGTCGGCGGGCATGGCGACCCCGGCACTGTTGGCAGTCTGCAGGGCATCCAGGGCGCGTACCACCTCGGCGAAGTTACGGCCGACGTTCATCGGGTAGATCATGGCCAGCTTCAGCTGCTTGTCCGGGCCGATGATGAAGACGGCACGCACGGTGGCGCTGTCATCCGGCGTGGCGCCGTCCGGCAGGTAGGCGTCGGCGGGCAGCATGTCGAACAGCTTGGCGACCTTGAGGTCTTCGTCGGCGATGATCGGGAAACCGACGTCGCAGCCGGCGTAGGTGGCGATATCGTTGATCCACTGCTTGTGCTCTTCCACGCCGTCCACCGAGATGCCGATCACCTTGGTGCCACGCTTCTTCCACTCCTCGTTCAGGCGAGCGACGGCACCGAATTCGGTGGTGCAGACCGGCGTGAAGTCCTTGGGGTGGGAGAACAGGATGGCCCAGTCATCGCCGATCCACTCGTGGAAGCTGATGGGGCCCTGGCTGGTGTCGGCTTCGAAATCCGGGACAACGTCATTGATGCGCAGTGACATGGTGTGGCTCCTCTCTATTGAGCGAATCGTGTGGCCGGCGGTGGTCACACGGTGGGACTTAGGTGTCTCGAGGCCGAGACGGGTATCTCGCCCTCGGTGTCGACAACCATCTTAGATAGTGTTTCTTGGAATATCTATATTCCAAAATCTATCAGCTCGATGGCCGCTACGGGCGAGTCAGGTTGTCGCACTTCACTTGACCTCAAGCTCGATACGCCCCTCGCCCAGGCGAGCGGTCAGTCTCTGGCCGGGCGTGGTGGCGCCGGCGCGGCGCACCACCTGGCCGCCTTCATCCTCGAGAATCGCATAGCCGCGTCCCAGGACTGCCAGCGGGCTGACCGCCTGCAGCTCCCGCGCCACCGCGGCCAGCTGCTGACGGTGGCCTGCCAGCTGGCGGGGCATGGCGGCATGCAGCCTCGCTCTGGCCCGCGCAAGGCGTTCGCCGGCCGCTTCCAGGCGCCGGGCCGGCGCGTGGGCGGCGAGGCGAGCCGCCAGTTGGTCCTGGTGGCGCCGCTCGGTTTCCAGGCGTGAGGCCAGGGCGCGCTCCAGCCGTCCCCGGAGCAGGCTCAGGGTCTCCCGGCGGCGAACCAGCACCTCGCCGGGGTGGCGCAGTCGGGCGCGCAGATGGTCGAGCCGCTGGGCTTCGCGCTCCAGACGCGTCTCGCCCGCGCGGCGCAGGCGCATTTCCAGCGCCGCCAGGCGGCGCGCCAGCTCCCGCTGGTCCGGTACCAGCTGCTCGGCGGCGGCGGAGGGGGTCGGCGCCCGCGCATCGGCGGCGAAGTCGGCCAGGGTCACGTCCACTTCGTGGCCGACTGCCGACATCACCGGCAGTCGCGGGTGAAAGATCGCTCGGGCCAGGTGCTCGTCGTTGAAGGCCCAGAGGTCCTCCAGGCTGCCGCCGCCGCGGGTGATCAGGATGGCATCGCGGCTCGGGTCCAGCGCCGCCTGGCGATTGAGCAGGCCCAGCGCCGCGATCATTGCCGGCGCCGCCTCGCGGCCCTGCACCGGCACCGGGATCAGGGTGATGCGAGCCAGCGGCCAGCGCGCGCTCAGCACCGCCAGCACATCGCGGATCGCCGCGCCGGTGGGCGAGGTGAGCACCAGCAGGTGGCGGGGCGGGCAGGGCAGGGGCCTGGCGTTGGCGAACACCCCCTCGGTCGCGAGCGCTGTCTTGAGCCGTTCGAAGGCGGCCAGCAGCTCGCCGACCCCAACCGCCTGCACGGCCTCGGCGATCAGCTGGTAGTCGCCGCGGGGCTCGAAGATCGACAGCCGCCCGCGCACCCGCACCCGGTCGCCGTCGCGCATGGGCGCGGCCACGAAGCGGGCGCGGGTGCGAAACAGCGCGCAGCGCAGCTGGGCCTGGTCATCCTTGAGGGTGAAATAGAGGTGGCCGGAGCTCGGCCGCGATACCCCGGAGAGTTCGCCTTCCACCCACAGCTCGCCGACGTCCCGCTCCAGGGTCTGGCGGGCGCGGCGGTTCACTTCGCTGACGGAGAGGGCGTCGGACATGGGCTCGGCTCCTTGAGCTTGCGCTCTCAGCCTACCACGTCGATGGGAGCCCCGGCTCGCCACCTCAGCAGCCTGCACCACTGCAGCGCGCGCCGGGCGCGCAACCCGACGGCGCTGCGGTGAGAGGCGGGTGCTTCAGTCGTCGGCGCCCACCGCGTCACGGGCGGTTTCCCAAGCCCGCCGGGCGTTCTCGCGGGTGGTCTCCCAGGCGCGTTCTGCGCCTTCCTGGGTGGTCTCCCAGGCGCTTTCGGCTCCCTCCTGGGTCTGCAGCCAGGCCTCGCGGGAGCGCTCACGGGCCTGATCCCACCAGTCGTCGCTGAAGACCGGGTAGCTCTCCAGCGCCTCGGCGCTGGCCTCCAGCATCACGCGGTGTTGGGTGTCGCCGTCGTCATCGAAATGGGTGGTGAGGGTGAACTGGCCCGCCTCGACGATGACATCGCGGCCGCCAAGCCCCAGCACGCTGCCGCTCTCGATGACCAGAGCGGTAACCTGCATCGCCTCGTCGAAGAGGATGTCCTCCACCTCGCCGACGCGCTCGTCGGGGTCGCTGGACAGGTAGGCGCCGGCGTCGAGGATATCCCCGGCGGAATAGAGGCCCTGGGGCTCATGGGCCGGCTGAGCCTGGGCGCCCAGGGCGAAGCCGCCGGCCAGAGTGGCAATGGCCAGGGTAGACGTCTTCATGTTCATGGTTCGCTCCTTGATCGTGCCGTTCCTTCGGTCGATTTTCGATTGAGGGTCAGCCCCCGCTGGGGCTGACCCTCACTCTAGCTCAGGCGTCAGGAGTCCTGGGCATCGATGACGTCGTGTGGGGATGGGGACCCCCGCGCGGCCTCAACACCCCGTGACGTCACCCACCCTTGGCCGCTATAATGGTTGATTAACTTCTTCCCCACCAGCTCACTGGGTGCCGCCGCTTATGCTCCGTTTGGCTCAAGAAGCGCTTACGTTCGACGACGTACTGCTTGTTCCCGGCTACTCCGAGGTCCTGCCCAAGGACGTCAGCCTCCGGACCCGCCTGACGCGTGATCTCTTCCTCAACATTCCCCTGGTCTCCGCTGCCATGGACACCGTGACCGAGGCCCGCCTGGCCATCGCCATGGCCCAGGAAGGCGGCATCGGCATCATCCACAAGAGCATGACCATCGCCCACCAGGCCGCCGAGGTACGCAAGGTCAAGAAGCACGAGAGCGTGATCGTCAAGGATCCGGTCACCGTGAGCCCCAAGGCCAAGCTGGCCGATCTGCTGGCCATGGCAGAAGAGAACGGCTTTTCCGGCTTCCCGGTGGTGGAGGGCGAGACCCTGGTCGGTCTGGTGACCGAGCGCGACATGCGCTTCCAGCCCAACCATGGCGACAGCGTCGCCGACATCATGACCCCGCGGGATCGCCTGGTCACCGTGGCCGAGGGCACCGACCTGGCCGTCATCAAGGGCAAGATGCAGGAGCACCGCGTCGAGAAGATGCTGGTGGTGGATGACCGTTTCCACCTGCGCGGCCTGGTCACCTTCAAGGACATCGAGAAGGCGCGCACCTTCCCCCTCGCCGCCAAGGACGCCGATGGCCGCCTGCTGGTCGGTGCGGCGGTGGGCACCGGGGCCGAGACCCCGGACCGCGTCGCCGCCCTGGCCGAGGCCGGCGTCGACGTGATCATCGTCGACACCGCTCACGGCCACTCCAGGGGGGTGATCGACCGGGTGCGCTGGATGAAGGAGCACTTCCCGCAGATCCAGGTGATCGGCGGCAACATCGCCACCGCGGATGCCGCCAAGGCCCTGGCCGAGGCCGGCGCCGACGGCGTCAAGGTGGGCATCGGCCCGGGCTCCATCTGCACCACCCGGGTCGTCGCCGGCGTCGGCATGCCGCAGATCACCGCGGTCGCCAATGTCGCCGCGGCCCTCGAACCCTTCGACATCCCGCTGATCGCCGATGGCGGCGTGCGCTTCTCCGGTGACCTGGCCAAGGCGATCGCCGCCGGGGCCAGCTGCGTGATGGCCGGTGGCCTGCTGGCCGGCACCGAGGAGGCGCCGGGCGAGATCGAGCTCTACCAGGGCCGCACCTACAAGGCCTACCGCGGCATGGGCTCCATGGGTGCCATGTCGCAGGGGCAGGGCTCCGCGGACCGCTACTTCCAGGACAAGTCCGAAGGCGCCGAGAAGCTGGTGCCGGAGGGCATCGAAGGCCGGGTGCCCTACAAGGGCGTGATGAACGCCATCGTCCATCAGCTGATGGGTGGCCTGCGCGCCGCCATGGGCTACACCGGCTGCACCGACATCCAGGAGATGCGCACCAAGCCGGAATTCGTGCAGATCACCGGGGCCGGCTTCGCCGAATCCCACGTGCACGACGTGCAGATCACCAAGGAAGCCCCGAACTACCGGGCGAGTTAACCCAAGCTTGAAGCCGGAAGCTTGAAGCTGGAAGCGGGCCCCGTGCCGCTTCCAGCTTTCGCGTTTTCGGCCCGTTTGCCTCTCAAGGGAAAGGCCAGATGACCGACATTCACGCCCACAAGATCCTGATCCTCGACTTCGGCTCCCAGTACACTCAGCTGATCGCCCGCCGCGTGCGCGAGATCGGCGTCTACTCCGAGGTTCGCGCCTTCGATATCACCGAGGCCGAGATCCGCGAGTACGCCCCCAACGGCATCATCCTCGCCGGCGGCCCGGAATCGGTCACCGAGCTGGACTCGCCCCGCGCGCCGGCGTGCGTGTTCGAGATTGGCCTGCCGGTGCTGGGCATCTGCTACGGCATGCAGACCATGGCCGAGCAGCTCGGCGGTGCCGTCGAGGGCTCCAGGGTCCACGAGTTCGGCTACGCCCAGATCCGCGTCGACGAGGAGACCGCGCTGTTCCGCGACATCGCCGACCATATCGATCACGACACCGGCAAGAGCCTGCTCGATGTGTGGATGAGCCACGGCGACAAGGTGGCCCGGGTGCCCGCCGAGTTCACCGTGACCGCCTCCACGCCGAGCTGCCCCGTGGCCGCCATGGCCTGGGAGGAGAAGCGCTTCTACGGGGTGCAGTTCCACCCCGAGGTGACCCACACCCTGCAGGGCCAGCGCATCCTCGAGCACTTCGTGATCGAGATCTGCCAGGCCCAGTGCAACTGGACGCCGGCCCAGATCATCGAGGACCAGATCAGTCGCGTGCGCGACCAGGTGGGCGACCGCCACGTGCTGCTCGGCCTCTCCGGCGGCGTCGACTCCTCGGTGGTGGCGGCCCTGCTGCACAAGGCCATCGGCGACCAGCTCACCTGCGTCTTCGTCGACAACGGCCTGCTGCGCAAGGCCGAGGGCGACCAGGTGATGGAGACCTTTGCCCGGCACATGGGCGTGAAGGTGATCCGCGTCGACGCCGAGGCGCAGTTCCTCGACAAGCTCAAGGGCGTTGCCGACCCCGAGGCCAAGCGCAAGGCGATCGGCAACACCTTCATCGATGTCTTCGATGACGAGGCCAGCAAGATCGAGGGGGTGGAGTTCCTGGCCCAGGGCACCATCTACCCGGACGTGATCGAATCCGCCGCCGCCAAGACCGGCAAGGCCCACGTGATCAAGTCCCACCACAACGTGGGCGGCCTGCCCGAGACCATGAAACTCAAGCTGGTCGAGCCGCTGCGCGAGCTGTTCAAGGACGAGGTGCGCAAGCTGGGGCTAGAGCTCGGCCTGCCCTACGACATGGTCTACCGTCACCCCTTCCCGGGGCCGGGCCTGGGCGTGCGCATCCTTGGCGAGGTGAAGAAGGAGTACGCCGATATCCTGCGCGAGGCCGACGCCATCTTCATCGAGGAGCTGCACAG
>PUOM01000188.1 GCA_003552795.1 Halomonas sp.
CGTACCAGTGGGTCAGGCGGATGCCCTCCAGCACGGCATTGTCGAAGCGCGCCGTGCCGGCGGGCAGGAAGTAGATCAGCAGGAAGATCCCCACCACGGCACCCAGCCAGCGCACCTGCTCTGGGTTCTCCCGGGCCAGGGTCAGCAGGCGGCGGGGGGCGGTAGGAGTGTCGGAGTCAGACATGGCGAGTCCTTCGCGAATAAACCGTGGAGACCAAGTGGGTTTAGCGTGTCAGCGGCGCGCCGTCCACATACAGATGGCGGAAGATCCCCCAGCCCTCCAGTCCGACTTGCAGGCCCTCATCGGCCAGCTCCGGCGCAATGAACAGGGTCAGGCCGTCTAGGTCGACGCGCCGGTAGGTCTGCGGGTCGTCAGGGGCAACGGCGTCCGCCACGGCGAGGCTTGCCATGCCGCCGCAGCAGCCGTGGCGGGGCGAGAGGCGCACCGTCACCGCGCCCCCCTTGCGCTGGATGAACTCCCTTGCCCTGCGGCTGATGACGATGGCCATGCTCTCCTCCTTGCCGGTGTTCAGCGTGCCGCCTCGGCGGCGGGCGAGGCGGCCTCGGGGAAGTGGTGCCGGGTGCGGTTGGCGATGCGCACCAGGGCGAGCATCAGCGGCACCTCGACGAGCACCCCCACCACCGTGGCCAGGGCCGCGCCGGACTGCAGGCCGAACAGGGCGATGGCGGCGGCCACGGCCAGTTCGAAGAAGTTGCTGGCACCGATCATCGAACCGGGGGCGGCCACGTTGTGGGGCACCCTCCACGCCTTGGCCCAGCCGTAGGCGATGAAGAAGATCAGGAAGGTCTGGATGATCAGCGGGATGGCGATCAGCACGATATGCAGGGGGTTGGCGATGATCACGTCGCCCTGGAAGGCGAACAGCAGCACCAGGGTGATGATCAGTCCGATGGGGGTGATCGGCCCCACCTTCTTCATGAAGACGTTGTCGTACCACTCGGCGCCGCGGCGGGCGATCAGGGTGCGCCGGGTCAGGTAGCCGGCAGTCAGCGGGATCACGATGTAGAGCACCACCGACAGGGCCATCGTGTCCCAGGGCACTTGAATATTGGAGACCCCGAGCAGGAAGACCACAATGGGCGCGAAGGCGAACAGCATGATCAGGTTGTTGAGGGCGACCTGCACCAGGGTGTAGGCGGCGTCGCCGCGGGTCAGGTAGCTCCACACGAAGACCATGGCGGTACAGGGCGCCGCCCCCAGCAGGATGGCGCCGGCCAGGTACTGGCTTGCCAGGGGCTCGGGAATGAGCGGCCGAAACACCACCATCAGGAAGAACCAGGCGATGGCGAACATGGTGAAGGGCTTGATCAGCCAGTTCACCGAGGTGGTGATGATCAGCCCCTTGGGCTGGCGGCGCACGCCGAGCACGGCGGAGAAGTCGATCTGCGCCATCATCGGGAAGATCATCGCCCAGATCAGGATCGCCACGGGGATCGACACCTGGGCCACCTCGAAGCGCGAGAGCGTCTCGGGCACCGCCGGCGCGAACTGGCCGAGCAGCACCCCGGCGACGATGGCCAGGGCGACCCATACCGACAGGTAGCGCTCGAAGCGCCCCATGCCCTCGGCGACGCTGGGTGCCTGGGATTGCTTGGGAGTGCTCATGGACAAATCCTTTGGTCGTAAGATATATGGTTTTCCATATATTCTACGGCCCGAGACGGTACTTGGCCAATCGAAGCACGCCTCTCGCCGCGTTCACGGCGCGTTGCGCTGGTCCGGGGCGCGCTGAAAGGCCGGCGAGACCTCGGTCGGGTCCTGCTTGCGGCGCTGCTCGGCGGCGGCTTCGGCCCACCAGCCGAGCTGGCCCAGGGTGCGCCCGAAGTAGCCGGCCCAGCGGTCCGGGTCCTCGCGGAAGCGGCCGTCCTCGTCGAGGGCCTCCTGGGCCTTGGGCATGTGGATCATCGCCGAGACGGGCAGGCAGCCGAGTTCGGCGAGGAAGGTGCGCATGGACACCGCCGCCCGCGCGCCGCCCCACTGGCCGGCGGAGTAGGTGACGATGGCGCTGGGCTTGAAGGCGAACAGCGAGCTGCCGAAGTGGTTGAGCAGGTGCGCGAGCGCTGGGCTCATTGAGTGATTGTACTCGGGGCTGACCATGACGTAGCCGTCGGCGGCCGCGATCTTGCCGGCCAGGGTCTCCAGCGCCTCGGGCACCTTCGATTTCGCATAGGCGAAGTGCGGCTTGAAGATGGCGCCGATCTCCACGTCCAGCGGGTCGATCAGCTCCACCCTGGCCCCGTCGTTCTCGAGCAGCGCTACGCAGGCGCGGGCCACCCGCAGGCCCAGGCGGGCAGGGGCGGGCGGGGTGCTGTCGCGGGCCGAGCCCAGGAAGACCAGGTAGTAAGGCATGGCGGAGGCTCCTCATGACACATGGTGTCTCCCACCCTAGCAGGCTTTGCCCTGCCCACCGATAACCATCACGGGCTGCTATGATGCGGCCTCCAGACGTTGAGGATGCCCCGTGACCACCAGCTCGATCCTGCGACTCGACGGCGTCGGCATCGGCACGCTAGCGGACGTGTCGCTGGCCGTCGCCCCCGGCGATATCCACTGCCTCTCCGGCCCCAGCGGCTCCGGCAAGAGCCGGCTGCTGCGTGCCGTGGCCGACCTCGAGCCCCATGCCGGCCAGGTGTGGCTGGGAGAGATCGCTCAGTCGTCGCTGCCCGCCCATGCCTGGCGCGCCCGGGTGATGCTGGTGCCGGCGGAGAGCCAGTGGTGGGCGGACAGCGTCGGCGAGCATCTCTCGGCGCCTCCTGCCGCCGAGGACCTGGCGGCGCTCGGCTTCGAGGCCGACGTGCTGGACTGGCAGGTGTCCCGGCTCTCCTCGGGGGAGAAGCAGCGCCTGGCGCTCCTGCGGGCCCTGGGCCAGGCGCCCGCGGCGCTGCTGCTCGATGAACCCACGGCCAACCTCGACGAGGCTACCACCCGCCGGGTGGAGGCGTGGCTGGTGGCGCGTATTCGCAAGCGTAGCTGGCCGGTGATCTGGGTGGCCCACGACCGTGAGCAGATTGCCCGGGTGGCGAACCGCCATTGGCGGATCGACGGCAGCAAGCTTCGGACCGAGGAGGTGGCGTCATGGAGGTGATCCCGCTGGCCTGGTGGCAGCTGGCGCTGGCCGCGCTGATGGTGGTGGGGCTGGCCGGCTGTACCGCGGCCCTGCGCCTGGGGATGAGCCGCAGCCTGCTGATCGCCGCCCTGCGCACGGTGATCCAGCTGGGGCTGATCGGCCTGGTGCTGGAGGCGCTGTTCGCCGCCGAGCAGCTGCTGTGGGTGGTGCTGATGGCGCTGGCCATGCTGCTGATCGCCGGCCGGGAGGTGATGGCGCGTCAGAAGCGGCGCCTGAGTGGCGGCTGGGCCTTCGGTATCGGCACCCTGGCGATGTTTCTCTCCTCGTTCACGGTGACCGTGCTGGCCCTCACCGTGATCATCGGTCCCGATCCCTGGTATCGGCCTCAGTACGCCATCCCGCTGCTGGGGATGCTGCTCGGCAACACCATGACCGGCGTGGCCCTGGCGCTGGATCGCCTCACCGACAGCGCCTGGCGCCAGCGGGCGGTGATCGAGAACCGCCTGATGCTCGGTGAGCCCTGGCAGGTGGCGATCGGCGACATTCGCCGCGAGGCAATGCGCAGCGGCCTGATGCCGATGATCAACGCCATGGCCGCCGCCGGGGTGGTCAGCCTGCCGGGGATGATGACCGGCCAGATCCTGGCCGGCACCGCCCCGGGACTGGCGGTGAAGTATCAGATCCTGATCATGTTCGCGATCACCCTGGGCACCGGCTTCGGCACCCTGGCGGCGGTGGCCGCGGGCAGCCGGCGGCTCTTCGACGACCGCGAGCGGCTGCGTCTCGACCGGCTGGCGGCGCCGCGGCGATGATCAGGCGTGGGCGAGGAACTCGGCCACCCGCATGGCGAGCCGCTCCGGGCACTCCCGGTGGGGCACGTGGCCGCAGGGCAGGATGACGGGCTCGGCGGGGCCCGGGGTGAGGGCGGCGATGCGCCGGGGCTGGTCCAGGGAGCCATACTCGTCGTGCTCGCCGTGGATGGCCAGGGTAGGGCAGGCCACCCGTGCTAGTGCGGCGTCCAGCTGCCAGCCCACGAAAGCCTCGGAGTGCCAGTTGTCCACCCAGCTTCTCAGCACCCACGCGGCCTTGTCACCATGATGGCGCTCAAGCCGCCCCATGGCGCCGGGCTCGGCGAAGGCGGCCTCGGCCTCACGGATGCCGGCCAGGGTGCGCGGTTCGATGAAGGCCTGGGCCGCCACGGTGATCAGCGCCTGGCAGCCGTCGCGGTGCTGGCCGGCCGCCTCCACCGCCATGCCGCCGCCCACGCTGTGGCCCAGTGCCACGAAGCGCTCCAGGGCGAAGTGCTCGCGTACCCGGGCGAAGGCGTCGCGGGGCTCGTCGGCGATGAAGCTGGCCGGCTGGGGCCCCGGGTAGGGCGCCGAGCGCCCGTAGCCGCGGCGGTCATAGGCGATCACCTCGCGGCCGGTGGTGCGGGCGAGCAGGGCGGGAAAGTCCCGCCACAGCCTCACGCAGCCCAGCGAGTCGTGCAGCAGCACGATGGGCGGCTCCGCGGGTTCTGGCGCAGCCGGCTCGGGCGTCTCCGGCCGCCAGCGGACGGCGTGGATGCCGCCCGCCGGGGTCTCGAGGGTGAGGGCCTGCATCAGTCGATCAGCTCGACCGCCACCGCGGTGGCCTCGCCGCCGCCGATGCAGAGGCTGGCGATGCCGCGTTTGCCGCCGCGGGTGCGCAGGGCGTGGATCAGGGTGGCGATGATGCGCGAGCCGGTGGAGCCAATGGGGTGGCCCTGGGCGCAGGCGCCGCCATAGACGTTGACCTTGTCGTGGGGGATGTCGAGCCCGTCCATGGCCAGCAGGGTGACCACCGCGAAGGCCTCGTTGATCTCGAACAGGTCGACGTCGTCGACCGTCCAGTCGAGCTTTTTCATCAGCTTGTCGATGGCGCCCACCGGGGCGATGGTGAACTCGCTGGGGTGCTGGGAGTGGGTGCTGTGGCCCAGCATGCGGGCCAGCGGCTTGGCGCCCAGGCGCTCGGCGGCGGCCTGGCTGGCCAGGATCAGCGCCGAGGCGCCGTCGGAGATGGAGCTGGCGTTGGCCGCGGTGATGGTGCCCTCCTTGGCGAAGGCCGGGCGCAGCGAGCGGATCTTGTCCAGCCTGGCCTGGAAGGGCTGCTCGTCGTGTTCCACCACGGTCTCGCCCTTGCGGCTGGTAACGGTGACCGGTGCCATCTCGGCGTCCAGGTGGCCGGCGTTGGTCGCTTCCATGGCGCGCTCCAGGGAGGCGATGGCGAAGTCGTCCAGGCGCTCGCGGCTGTAGTCTCGGGCGCTGGCGACGTCCTGGGCGAAGACCCCCATCAGCTTGCCGGTCTCGGCATCCTCGAGGCCGTCCAGGAACATATGGTCCTTGAGCTCGCCGTGACCCAGGCGGTAGCCCGTCCGCGCCTTGGTCAGCACATGGGGCGCGTTGGACATGGACTCCATGCCGCCGGCCAGCATCACCTCGGCGCTGCCGGCGCGGATCAGGTCGTGGGCCAGCATGGTGGCCTTCATGCCCGAGCCGCACAGCTTGTTGACGGTGGTGGCGCCGATGCCGTCGGGAATGCCGGCCTGACGCATGGCCTGACGGGCCGGGCCCTGCTTGACGCCGCCGGGCAGCACGCAGCCCAGGATGCCCTCGTCGATGCTGGATGCCTCGATGCCGGCGCGCTCGATGGCGGCGCGAATCGCCACGGCGCCAAGCTCGGGGGCGGTCAGGCTGGAGAGGCTGCCGAGCATGCCCCCCATGGGGGTGCGGGTGGCGGAGAGGAAGACGATATCGTTGGCGTGGCTCATGGTGGTTCTCCTGATATGACGTGGGGCTCCCGCTGGAGCCGCTTTGTGATTGTAGGTGGACTCTCGCCGCGTTGACCGCTCGGCGGCGCTGTGCTTCTCTCAGGGTCAACCAAGCAAGCGCTAGTGTAAACGTCGATGAATGTAATCAATGAGTCCCCGCGCCGCAAGGAGCTGACCCGCCAGGCCGCCCAGCTGTTCGTTCAGGAGGGCTTCGACCGCACCACGGTGCGCATGCTGGCCCAGGAGATGGGCATCAAGTCCGGCAGTCTGTTCCATCACTTCCGCGACAAGCAGGAGATCCTCGCGGCGGTGATCGAGGAGGGCACCCAGAACGCCCTGGTCATCGCCCGGGAAGCGCTCGACCGGGGTGGCAGCGGCGCCGATGCCCGTCTGCACGCCATGGCCCGCGCCCACCTCGAGACCCTGCTCACCGATCGCAATGCCCATGTGGTCGCTCTCTACGAATGGCGCCGGCTCGACCCCGAAGCTCGTGCCCACCTGAGCCATCTGCGCGACGCCTACGAGGCGCTCTGGGAGCAGGTGATCGACGAGGCCCTGGCCGAGGGGCTGATCCACGGCGACCGCTTCCTGGTATCGCGTTTGGTGATGGGGGCGCTGAACTGGACGGTACGCTGGTACGACCCGGAAGGTCCACGCACCCCGGATGATCTGGCCGACGAGCTGGTGGCCATGATAACCCGCCGCCCCGCCTGAGTGCCGAGCGACCCCCCTTCTCCGCCATCGTTCGTGCGCCTCCTTCCCCTCGAGGCTGCCCCTCGCGCCGCGCTCGTGAGCCGCCGTCCGGCGGCTCGCTCGACCATGGTCTAGTCGCTCTGCCGGCTCCCGCCCTTGCCCTGTTCGCGCGGAGTCGCTAGCTTGGACCTAGCGCTTGATAGGTTGACGCTTACGTCAACTGAATCTATCCAGAGAGCCTACAACAACCACAAACCCGCCAGATGAGGACTGCCATGAGCACGCAAGCGAGCCTTCCCGAGTATCGTGCCTACCTCGAGACCTTCTCCGTCGACGACATGATCGCCCGGCTGGACGATCATCGCGACGGCAAGGCCAACGCCTTCGAATCCTGCTGCGGGCGCCACCTGCGTGCCGGTCGCGGCGAGGTGCCGGCGCTGATCCAGGAAGATACCCAGGGCAACGTCAACACCCTGACCTATGCCGAGCTTGAGGCCGAAAGCGCTCGGCTGGCCGGCTGGTTCGCCGAGCGCGGGCTGGGCGTGGGCGATCGCATCGCCTGCATGCTGCCGCGCTCCCCGCAGCTGCTGGTGACCGTGCTGGCCACCTGGCGTATCGGCGCCGTCTATCAGCCGCTGTTCACCGCCTTCGGCCCGGACGCCGTGGACTATCGACTGGGACGCGCCGACACCAAACTGGTGATCACCGATCACGCCAACCGCTTCAAGTTTGACGGCCTCACCCAGTGCCCGCCGGTGCTGACCCTGGGCGGCCCGACCGCGGAGCATGCCGACGACCAGGACTGGGCCGAGGCGCTGGCCCACTCGCCCATCGAGGCCACCCCGCCGCGCCTGGACCGCGACGCGCCCTTTCTGCAGATGTTCACCTCCGGCACCGTGGGCAAGCCCAAGGGCGTGGCGGTGCCGCTCGCCGCCATGACTGCCTTCGCGCTCTACATGGAGCTTGCCGTGGATCTGCGCGAGAGCGACCGCTTCTGGAACATGGCCGATCCGGGCTGGGCCTACGGCCTCTACTACGCCATCGCCGGGCCGCTGCTGCTGGGGGTGACCACCCACTTCTGCGAGGCGGGTTTCAGTGCCGAGGGGGCACTCGCCTTCATGAAGCGCCACCGCATTACCAACTTCGCCGCCGCGCCCACCGCCTACCGGCTGATGAAGGCCTCCGGCCTCTTCGACGACGCCCATCAGACCCTCGAGCTGCGCGCGGCGAGCTCCGCCGGCGAGCCCCTCAACACGGAAGTGGTGACCTGGGTGGAGCGCTCCCTGGGCTGCCCGGTGATGGACCACTATGGTCAGACCGAGACCGGCATGACCTGCAACAACCACCATGCCCTGGACCATCCCAAGCACGTGGGGGCCATGGGCGTGCCGATGCCCGGCTATCGCCTGGCGATCCTCGACGCCGAGTACAA
>PUOM01000259.1 GCA_003552795.1 Halomonas sp.
CGCGCTCCTCGCCGTCGCGGATCACCCGGGCGGTGCGGCTCTGCAGGTCGAGCAGGCGCTTGAGGGCGTCGCTGGTGCGGCCCCGGGCGCGCAGCTCCAGGGCGTTGCCCAGCAGCACCAGGCCGATGATCATCGCCGAGGCCTCGAAGTAGATGCCATGGGCCACATGGGGCAGCCAGGGGGCGAAGGCCACCACCGCCATGGAGTAGACCCAGGCGGTGCCGGTGCCCATGGCGATCAGGGTGTCCATGTTGGCCTGGTGGTGCTTGAGGTTCTTCCAGGCGTTGATGAAGAAGTGACGTCCAGGGAAGGCCAGCACGGCGAGCGTCAGGATGCCGATCACCAGCCAGAAGAGTCGGCCCGTGCCCACCGGGTGGGGGTGGTAGAAGAACATGCTGGCCATCAGCGGTACCGCCAGGGCCAGCGACCAGAAGCTGCCGCGCAGGCGGCGGCGATACTCGCGGGCGTCCTTCTCGGCGCGGGCCTGTTCGGCCTGGCGCAGATCGAGGATCGGCTCGGCGCCGTAGCCGACGGATTCCACTGCCTGGATCAGCGCTTCTTCATTGGCGCTGCCGCGCACCTGGGCGGTGTGTGTGCCGAAGTTGACCTCGGCGCTGACCACGCCCGGCGTGCGCTCCAGCGCCTGCTGCACGCTCTTCACGCAGCTGGCACAGGTCATGCCGCTGATGGAGAGGCGTCGAGCGGTGGCGCGCTCGTCGTCGGCAGCTGCCGCCGCAGGCGCCTCTGCCGCCGGTGTCGGCTCGGTGGCGGGGCGCTCGTCGTCGGCTGCCGCTGCCTCGAGCTCGCCGGGCGGGTAGCCGGCGTCACCCAGGGCTTGATCCAGGGCGTCGTCGTCGAGGGTGGTGGTGACGGCCAGGCGCTTCTCGGCCGGGGTGCCGATGACCTCGGCCTCCGGGTCCAGCGCCTGGATCGCCTCGCGCATGCGCTTGACGCAGCCCTGGCAGCTCATGCCGGGCACGGTACGTTCGAGGGGAGGGCGGGCGTTCATGGGGTCTCCTGGGTCGATGTGGAGCCGGCGGAGGCGCTGCCGCAGTCGTTGCCAGGCTCCCTGTGGCAGAGAGGCTCTGGGAAGCTCTCGATCAGGCGGCAGAGGCTATGGCCATCCGGCGTGCCGTCGGGCATCTCGGCCCAGCTCTCCAGGGCCTGCTCCATGCGCGCGGCCAGCGCCTGGAGCTCTTCGATGCGCGCATGGATCTCCGGCAGCCGGCTGGCCAGCAGATCGCGCACCATGGGGCAGGGAGAGTCCCCCTGGTCGGCGTGGGACAGGATGTCGCGAATTTCGGCCACGCCGAAGCCCAGGGTGCGAGCGCGCTGGATGAAGCGCAGGCGCTCCAGGTCTCCCTGGGCGAAGAGCTGGTAGCCGTTGTCGGGGTGGCGCTCGGGGTGCAGCAGTCCCTCGCGCACATAGTGGCGCACGGTCTCGGCGGTGACGCCGGCGGCCCTGGCCAGTTCGCTTACCTTCATGGGGTGCCTCGCTCGCTGGTCGCTGTCTTGCGGTGTCCGCGGTCAACCTCAGTGTAAGACCTGTGTGTTACCCAATGGTCAAGTCGACCAGAGGAGGGCCGGAGCTCCTTCGCCGAGCGGCGATGGCGTATTGCCTAACTCCCTGAAAGTTCGGAGCCTCAAACGTGAGTGCCACCAAAGTATTAGCGGTTTAAGCATTAAAACGAGCGTTTGGGGTTGAAACGCCCGTTGGGTTGCGCGAAAAGGGTAGGGCACGCGCCTGCCTCCTCGTGGGGCCACGCCAGCGCCGATATCACACTATAATTTCAAGGGATGTGACCGCATGAATAACAAGCTCAACCGCCTCTCCCTGGCCGTGGCCATTGCCGCTGCCGCCTTCGCCAGCCAGGCCCACGCGGGCGGCTACCAGATCAACGAGCAGAGCGTCAGCGGCCAGGGCTACGGCCACGCCGGGCGCGGCTCCAACGTCAACGACGCCACCATCGTCTTCGGCAACCCGGCGGGGATGTCGTTTCTTGACCGCGCCCAGGTGACCGCGGGCGGGACCTATCTGCACGTCAATAGTGATATCGACAATGCCAGCGCCACTCGCAACGGTCAGCCCATCGACGGCTCGAGCGACGGGGATATGGTGCCCGGCACCCTGGTGCCCTTCGCCTTCTATGCCCATCCGGTCAACGAGCGCCTGGCCTTCGGCTTCGGCGTCTATGCGCCCTTCGGCTCCAAGACCGACTACGAGGATGGCTTTATCGGCCGGAACCTGGGCAATTACACCGAACTGAGGGTGATGAGCGCGCAGCCGACGGTCTCCTACCGCTTCAATGAGCAGTGGTCGGTGGGGGCGGGTATTACCTACAACCGGGTAGACGGCGAGCTGCACCGCCAGGTGCCCAATAGCGCGAACCCGGCGACTGATCTGGATTCGCGCATCGAGGGCGACGATGACGGCTGGGGCTATAACCTGGGCGTTATCTTCCAGCCCGTACCGGAAACCACCCTGGGCCTGACCTACCGCTCCAAGGTGGATTACACCCTGACCGGCGACTTCCGTGCGCAAACGACCAGCGACCTGCCTGCTGATGTGCTGGGGCCGGATCCGATTCCTGCCGGGACCGAGCTCAGCCATCGAGATGCCAGACTGGATCTGACCACCCCGGAAACGGTCAACTTCTCGATTACTCAGGAGATGACCGACCGCCTCAAGCTGATGGCCGGGGCGTCCTGGACGCGCTGGAGCCGCTTCGACGAGATTCTTGTCACTGATCCGAGCGGTGATGAGATCACCTTCGAGGAGCAGGACTACTCCAACGCCTGGGCCTATTCAGTGGGCGGCGAGTACCAGCTCAACCCGCAGCTGGCGCTGCGTGCGGGGGTCACGCTGGATTTCACGCCGACCAGCGACGAGTTCCGCAGCGCGCGGATTCCCTCGGATGATCGGCGTATCTTCTCCGTCGGCGCCGGCTGGAGCCCGACCGACGATCTGACCCTGGACCTGGCCTACTCCTACCTGACCGAGCGCAGCACGCGGGTCGACCAGGAGCGGCGGGATGCGGAGGGCCAGATCACGTCCACCTACACGGCGGACTACAAGAACGAGGCCCACGGCTTCGGCGCCCAGCTCACCTACCGCTTCTAGGCGGCAGCCAGCGCGCTACGGAAACCCGGCCCCGGCCGGGTCCTCGGCGTCTGGGCGGGCGAAGCGCATCGCCCTGGCGGATGCGGCATGGCGCCAGGTTCGCTACAATGCCGGTTTGTTCACAATCGCTTTTTTCCGTGCCGCCGGGGCGCAGGCGTGATGCCTTTGCCGCGGCGGTCGCTTTTCCACCGCAGATTCAGGCGAGCAAGCCCATGCTGGAAACCAACCCCGTTCACAACCTCATCAAGGACCTGTCTGAGCGGACAGACGTCCTGAGGGGGTATCTTTGACTATGCCGAAAAGAAGGATCGGCTAGAGGAAGTCTCCCGGGAGCTCGAGGACCCGAATATCTGGAGCGATCCGGATTACGCCCAGAAGCTCGGCAAGGAGCGCGCCTCGCTGGAGGTGATCGTCGAGACCATCGATGAGCTGGAGCAGGGTCTGGCGGACAGCCGCGACCTGCTGGAGCTTGCCGAGATGGAAGAGGACGAGGATACCGTCGCCGAGGTCCAGAAGGAGCTCGACGGCATGCATGCCAGCCTCGAGAAGCTCGAGTTTCGGCGGATGTTCTCCGGCGAGATGGACGCCAACAACGCCTATCTGGACATCCAGTCGGGCTCCGGCGGCACCGAGGCTCAGGACTGGGCCAACATGCTGCTGCGCATGTACCTGCGCTGGGCCGAGCATCACGGCTTCAAGGCCGAGATCCTCGAGCTCTCCGCCGGCGAGGTCGCCGGCATCAAGTCGGCCACGCTGCATATCCAGGGCGATCACGCCTTCGGCTGGCTGCGCACCGAGACCGGCGTGCACCGCCTGGTTCGCAAGAGCCCCTTCGACTCCGGCGGCCGTCGCCACACCTCCTTCTGCTCGGTCTTCCTGTCACCGGAGATCGACGACAGCTTCGAGGTCGAGATCAACCCCTCGGACCTGCGCGTCGATACCTATCGCTCCAGCGGTGCCGGCGGTCAGCACGTCAACACCACCGACTCGGCGGTGCGCATCACCCACGAGCCCACCGGTATCGTGGTGGCCTGCCAGAGCCAGCGCAGCCAGCATGCCAACCGCGACTTCGCCATGAAGCAGCTCAAGGCGAGGCTGTGGGAGCACGAGATGGAGAAGCGCAACGCCGCTAAGCAGGAGGCGGAGGACTCCAAGGCCGACATCGGCTGGGGCAGTCAGATCCGCTCCTACGTGCTGGACGACCAGCGCATCAAGGACCTGCGCACCGGCGTGCAGACCAGCAACTGCGACAAGGTGCTGGATGGCGACCTGGACCAGTTTATCGTCGCCAGCCTTAAACAGGGTCTCTAGCCCTGCCGTTCACGGCGGGGCAGTGGGCCCCGTCGTGAGCGAGCCCCGTCCCGCCACCGTTTTCCCGCCCTAGCCCAACTTGATGACAGGTAGCGAAATGGCCAACGAGAGCCCCTCCCCGGATAGCCCTTCACAGAACAGTCCCCAGAGCGACGAGAACCGCCTGATCGCCGAGCGCCGCGCCAAGCTGGCCGCCCGCCGGGAGCGCGCCGCCGAGCGCGGCGAAAGCGCCTTCCCCAACGACTTTCGCCGCGACAGCCACGCCGCCGAGCTGATCGCGGCGCTGGGTGACAAGGAGAAGGGCGAGCTGGAGACGCTGAACCACCAGGCCGGCGTGGCCGGGCGCATCATGCGCAAGCGCGGCCCCTTCATCGTCATCCAGGACGTCAGCGGTCAGATTCAGCTCTACGTGGACAAGAAGGGTCTGCCCGCCGAGGTGCTGGAGGACATCAAGGGATGGGACATCGGCGACGTGGTGGCCGCCCGCGGCCCGGTGCACAAGTCCGGCAAGGGGGATCTCTACGTGATGATGGTGGAGGCGAAGCTGCTCACCAAGAGCCTGCGCCCGCTGCCCGACAAGTTCCACGGCCTCACTGATATGGAGGCGCGCTACCGGCAGCGCTACGTGGATCTGATCATGAACCCGGACTCGCGCCAGGTGTTCGAGACCCGCGCCGGGGTGATCAGCGCCATGCGTCGCTTCTTCGAGGCGCGCGGGTACATGGAGGTCGAGACCCCCATGCTGCAGGCGATCCCCGGCGGTGCCACGGCGCGCCCCTTCAAGACCCACCACAACGCGCTGGACATCGACATGTTCCTGCGCATCGCGCCCGAGCTCTACCTCAAGCGCCTGGTGGTGGGCGGCTTCGAGAAGGTCTTCGAGATCAACCGCAACTTCCGCAACGAGGGGCTCTCCACTCGGCACAACCCCGAGTTCACCATGATCGAGTTCTATCAGGCCTATGCGGACTACCACGACCTGATGGATCTCACCGAGGAGATGCTGCGCAGCATCACCCAGGAGGTGCTGGGCACCACCACCGTGGTCAACACCGTGCGCAACAGCGAGGGCGAGGTGCTCGAGCACTACGAGTACGACTTCGGCAGCCCGCTCAGGCGGATCACCGTCTTCGACTCTATCCTCGAATATAACCCGGATATCCACGCCGAGGCCCTGGCCGACGAGTCCGCCGCACGTCAGATCGCCGAGCGCCTGGATATCGACGTCAAGGATGGCTGGGGGCTGGGCAAGATCCAGATCGAGATCTTCGAGAAGACCGTGGAGCACCGCCTCAAGCAGCCCACCTTCATCACCGAGTACCCCACCGAGGTGAGCCCGCTGGCGCGGCGCAAGGATGCCAATCCCTTCGTCACCGAGCGCTTCGAGTTCTTCGTCGGCGGTCGCGAGATCGCCAACGGCTTCTCCGAGCTCAACGACGCCGAGGACCAGGCCGAGCGCTTCCGCGAGCAGGTGGCGGAGAAGGAGGCCGGCGACGACGAGGCGATGTACTACGATGCCGACTATGTGCGCGCCCTGGAATACGGCCTGCCGCCCACCGCCGGCGAGGGCATCGGCATCGACCGTCTGGTGATGCTGCTCACCGACAGCGCCTCGATCCGCGATGTGCTGCTGTTCCCGGCCATGCGCCCCGAGGTGGAGTGAGGGGGCGGGAAGCATTGGTAAACCCCGCGGCCAGCACCCATAATGGTCATCGTTTCGACGTCGAGGAGACCCCCATGAAACTGCTCAACCGCTCCGCCCTGAGCGTCCGCCCGACCCAGCATTTCGTGGACTGGATCAATGCCCTCGAGCCGACGGTGGGGGATGACGATATCGCCCTGGCCGACGTCGAGCGCGAAAGCACGGTCTATCTGATCCCGGAGATGGACACCCCGGAGGCCCTGGAGGGCTTCGTGCGCGAGCGCTATCTCGAGATCCTCGAGACCGAGCTGCGCGCCTGGGAGGAGGACGAGCGCCAGTGGCCCGAGGCCGTCGACTGGCCGCTGTTCCAGCGCTTCCTGCGGGTGGAACACAGCTATCTGGCCATCGACCTCGACGACGAGGCGGCTCTGGAGATCTCGGAAGTCGATGATTCCCTGCTGATGGACGTCGACCAGGACTGAGCCCGCCCTCCAGGCAGGCAACAGAAAACCGGCTCCGGCCGGTTTCTGCGTTTTGTATCCTCGATGGAAGCTGGAATGAGTCGACTCTTTGCGTCCCGCCCCGGGGACGACGGCCTGCCGGGGCCGGAACGGCGCCTGGCCGTGCTGGCGCTGATCCTCGGCACCCTGATGGCCGTGGTGGATACCACCATGATCAACATCGCGCTGCCCTCCATCGCGGCGGGGCTCGAGGTGTCCGCCTCCCGAGCGGTGTGGGTCACCAACCTCTTCCAGATCAGCTGCGCCGCCTTCCTGCTGGTCTTCGCCGCCCTCAGCGAGCTGGTCAGCCGCCGCCGGATCTATGTGGCCGGGGTGGGCATCTTCACCCTGGCCTCCCTGGGCAGTGCGCTCTCCACCAGCCTGGAGTCGCTGCTGCTGTTCCGCGCCCTGCAGGGGCTCGGTGCCGCCGCGACGCTCTCCATCGGGCCTTCGCTCTACCGCTCCATCTTCCCCTCGCGGCTGCTCGGCTCGGCGCTGGGGCTCTCCGCCATGGTGGTAGCCGGTGGCTATGCGGCCGGACCCGCCATCGGCGGGATAGTGCTCTCGCTGGCCGGCTGGCCCTGGCTGTTTGCCCTGCACCTGCCGCTGGGGGCGGTGGCGGTGGTACTCGCCTGGAGGGCCCTGCCGCGAGAGCCGGGGCGTCGCGGCGGCTTCGACCTGGCCGGGGCGCTGCTCTCGGTGACCATGCTGTGCGGCTTCTTCCTGGCCATGGATGGCGTCGGCCACGGCATGCCGGCGGGTCGGGTGGCGGCCTGGCTGGCGCTGAGCGTGGCGGCGGCGCTGCTCTTCCTGCGCCGCCAGCGGCGCGCCCGCCATCCGCTGATGCCGCTGTCGATCTTCAATGAGCCGCGCTTCAGCCTGGCGCTGGTGGCTCAGGGCACCGCCTTCGTGGGCCAGGGTCTGGCCTTCGTGGCGCTCTCCTTCCTGTTGCAGAGCGAGATGGGCTTCACCCCGCTGGAGACCGCCTGGCTCTTCACCCCCTGGCCGCTGGCGATCATGCTGGTGGGCCCGCGCGCCGGGCGCCTGGCCGATCGCGTGAACCCCAGCCTGCTCTCCAGCGCGGGGTTGGCCCTGCTGCTGCTGGGGCTGGCGCTGCTGGCGCGGCTCGATGCCGAGGCGGGAGTGGTCGAGGTGCTGTGGCGCATGCTGCTGTGCGGGGTCGGCTTCGGACTCTTCCAGCCGCCCAACAACCGCGAACTGATGAGCACCGTGCCCAGGGCGCGCAGCGCCAATGCCTCCGGGATCATGAGTACCTCGCGTACCGTGGGGCAGTCGCTGGGGGTGGCGCTGGTCGGCGCCTTTCTGGCCACCGGCATGCCG
>PUOM01000060.1 GCA_003552795.1 Halomonas sp.
AGGTCGCGAATCACCGGCGCCTTGCCCAGCGGGTGCACGGCGCGCAGCGAATCCGGTGCCAGCAGAGTGGCAGGATCGCGCCGATGGATCACCAGCTCGTAGGCCAGGCCCAACTCCTCGAGCAGCCAGACCACCCGCTGGGAGCGTGAGTTTTCCAGGTGATGAACCTCGATCATGCCGTTTCCTCGCGTCGAATGCCTACCGCACCCTAGCACGGCGCACGCGGCCGATCTCCTGCCAAGGTCGCCTTTGCGGCGCCCTGGCCGGGCACTAGACTGTTCGACAACGAGTCTCTAAGACAACAATGACGACAACGAGAAAGGGAGAACGCCATGGCCAAGGTCCTGGTGGTGGACGATGAACCCAATATTGTCCTGTCGCTGGAATTCCTGATGCAGCAGGCCGGCTTCGAGGTAGTCACCGCCGAGGATGGCGAGAGTGCCCTTTCCCGGGTGGCCGAGGGCACCCCGGACCTGGTGCTGCTGGACATCAGCCTGCCGGGCATCAGCGGCTTCGATGTGCTGGAGCGCCTCCGCGGCGACCCCGACCACGCCCGCCTGCCGATCATCATGCTCACCGCTCACGGCCGCGAGGTGGAGCGCGAGAAGGGCCTGGCGCTGGGCGCCGATGACTATATCACCAAACCCTTTTCCACCCAGGCGCTGGTCGACAAGGTCAAGGCGCTGCTCGCCGAGGTCTCCTGATGGCTCGACGTCTTTCCGGGCTGCCCCGCCGCCAGCGGCTGATCGGCCTGTGGCTGCTGCTCAGCGGCATCAGCATCTTCGGCGGTGCCACCTTTGCGCTGTGGCTCGACACCCTCTTTCAGCCCGAGGGTCTGGCTCGCCTGGTGCTCTGGCTGGGCTGCTTCTCCGGCGGCGGCACCATCTTCCTGGTCGGCCTGCTGCTGGAGCGCCAGCTGTTCACGCCGCTGCGCCACCTCCAGGTGCAGCTGGCCCGCCTGGTGGCCAATCCCGACGCCCGTGAGGACTACCCCCCCGAGGGCTGGCTGCGGGCGCTGGGGCCGGATCTGGTGAGAGTGCGCGACGCCTGGCGGGCCGATCGCGGCCGCCTGGCCACCGCCCATGCCGAAGGCGCCCGCAGCGCCGCTCGCATTCGCCAGGAGCTGGAGACCCTGCTGCAGGTGCTCGACACTCCCCTGCTGCTCTGCGACCAGCACCGCCGGGTGCTGCTCTTCAACCAGGCCGCCGAGACCCTCTTCGAAGATCACCACGGCCTGGGACTGGGCAAGCGACTCGAGAGCCTGCTGCCTGCCGCCAGCCTGCAGGACGCCCTGAGCCAGCTGCCTCGGGACGGTTCCCCCAGGGAGCTGCTGGTACCCTGCGATGAGCGCTGGCTACGCGCGGTGCTGCGCAGCGTCCCCGGCAGCCACGGCGAGACCCTGCTCACCCTGAGCGATACCACCGCCGCCTGGACCAGCGAGATGGGCGCACGGGCGGAGCTGCTCGACAGCCTGCCGCGCCTGCGCCGCCACAGCGCCAGCCTGACCAGTGCGGCCGACGCGCTGAGCTCGATGCGCGGCGCCTCGGGGGAACTGCGCCAGCGCCTCGAAGGAGTGATCGACGAAGAGAGCCGTTTCCTGGGCCAGGATATCGAGCACCTGGCCGCTCTGGTGGAGCGCATGCAGCACGAGGGGGAGCGCCTGGTGCCCCTCTGGTCCAACGACCTCTGGGAGGCCCTCAACGAGCGTCGCAACGGCCGGCTCAAGGTGGTGCCCGTCGGCATGCCCGCCTGGCTCAAGGGCGATGCCACGGCGCTGCTGGTGCTGCTCGGCTCGCTGATCGAGACGCTGCAGGAGCAGCTGGGGCCCCAGGAGCTCGTCGGCGAGGTCTGTCTGGGCAACAAACGGGTCTATCTGGACCTGATCTGGCGCGGTGCCCCGCTCGGCGAGGGCCAGCTCGCCGAGTGGCAGCAGCAGCGCCTGGACGACCTGCCGCTCTCGCCGCGGGTGGCCGACGTCCTGCGCCAGCACGCCAGCGACGCCTGGAGCCTGGCCGATGCCGACGGCGCCCATGCCCGGCTGCGCCTGCCGCTGCCCGCCACCGAGCGGGTCGGCGCTCCGCGGCCGACCACCCCGCCGCGCCCGGAGTTCCACGACTTCGGCATCGCCGAGCTGCCGCCGCCGGACGCCGAACTGGCGGCTCGCCCGCTGCACGCCCTGGAGGTGGTGGCCTTCGACACCGAGACCACCGGTCTCGAGCTGCGCCGCGGCGACACCGTGATCAGCATCGGCGCCTGCCGCGTGGTCAATAGCCGGCTGCTGGCCAGCGAAGTGTTCGACGTGCGCGTCGACCCCGGCAAGCCGATCCCCCCCGCCAGCACCGCGATCCACGGCCTCACCGACGCCGACGTGGCGGGGGCACCGCCCCTGCCGGTGGTGCTTCCGCGCTTTCGCGACTACGTGGGCGACGCGGTGATCCTGGCCCACAACGCCGCCTTCGATCTGCTCGCCCTGCAGCCGCCGGGGGCCGGCGTGACCCTCGACATGCCGGTCCTCGACACCCTGCTGATCTCCCGAGCCCTGGATGCCAGCCTGGACGGCCACGACCTGGACAGCCTCGCCGAGCGCTACGGCCTGAGTTTTCCGCCGGGAACGCGGCATACCGCCCTGGGCGACGCCCGAGTCACCGCCGAACTCTGGCTGGCCCTGCTGCCGCGCCTGGAGGCCCGCGGCATCGAGACCCTGGAACAGGCGCTGACCCTGCAGGCCAGCGCCCTGGACAAGGAGGATGCCTGCGCCTCATGACCTTTCCGCCGACGCCCCGAGACAGCCGGCATGAATACCCCGCGCCTCGGTGAGCGGCTGGTGGCCCTGGTGCTGCTGGCCACCCTGCTGTTCACCCCGCCCCTGGTGCTGGTCTTCGACCGCCCGGCCGGCGGCCCCTCCTGGCTGCCGCTCTATCTCTTCGTGGCCTGGGGAACGGTGATCGCCCTGGCCGCCTGGCTGCTCGAGCAGCGCTCGGGCGACTGAGGAGGAACCGACCATGCGCAGGGCAGCAAGCTTGCCACCGCGGGGTCAGACCCCGGCAGTATCGACAAGGCAGGTCAGGCACACCATGGCGGATCCGGCGGCTCGGCCGGGGTCTGCCCCCATGGAGCGGATGAGCGAGACGGGAAGTGTCATGGCCAGGGAGGCGAGATGAGAACCGATGCGGTGGTGCTGAGCGTCGCCTTCGGCTACCTGGCGCTGCTCTTCGTGATCGCCGCCTGGGGCGATCGCCGCGCCGAGCAGGGACGCTCCCTGATCGGCTCGCCCACCGTCTATGCGCTCTCCATCGCCGTCTACTGCACGGCCTGGACCTTCTACGGCAGCGTGGGACGCGCCGCCCAGTACGGCCCCAGCTTCCTGCTGATCTATCTGGGGCCGACGCTGGCGATGCTGCTCGCCCCCTTCCTGATCCGCAAGATGGTGCGCATCGCCAGCGCCCAGCGCATCACCTCCATCGCCGACTTCATCAGCGCTCGCTACGGCAAGAGCTCCAGCCTCGGCGCCCTGGTGGCGCTGATCGCGCTGATCGGCATCACCCCTTATATCACCCTGCAGCTCAAGGCGATCACCGTCAGCCATGCGGTGCTGGTCAACTACCCCCAGGCCCCGGAGCTGAGCCTGGCCGAGGAGGCCTTCTGGGTCGACAAGTCCTTCTGGGTGGCGCTGGTGCTGGCGGTGTTCATCATTCTCTTCGGCACCCGCCATCTGGACGCCAGCGAGCGCCACGAGGGGATGGTGGCGGCCATCGCCTTCGAGTCGCTGATCAAGCTGCTGGCCTTCCTTTCGGTGGGGATCTTCGTGGTATTCGTGCTGTTTCACGGCCCCGGGGATCTCTTCGCCCAGGTGGCGGCCAGCCCCGAGCTGGTGGGTGCCATGGGGATCGACGCCATTCCCGGCGGCGCCAGCGGCTGGATGGGCATGCTGGTGCTGGCCTTTCTGGCCTTCATCACCCTGCCCCGCCAGTTCCAGGTGCTGGTGGTGGAGAACGTCGACGAGCGCCACCTCAAGCGGGCCAGCTGGCTCTTCCCGCTCTACCTGCTGGCCATCAACCTCTTCGTGATTCCCATCGCCATGGCCGGGATGCTGCTCTCCGCCGGCGACCCCGACAGCTTCGTGCTGACCCTGCCGCTCTCGGCGGGGCTCGAGGCGCTGCCGCTGCTGGTCTTCATCGGCGGGCTCTCGGCGGCCACCAGCATGGTGATCGTCGAGACCATTGCGCTCTCGACCATGGTCAGCAACCAGCTGATCATGCCGCTGCTGCTGCGCTCCCGGCGTCTTCACCTAGGCAGCCGCGGCGAGCTGGCCGGCTGGCTGCTGGGCATTCGCCGCGTGGCCATCGTGCTGATCCTGCTGCTGGGCTACCTCTACCACGCCGTGATCGGCGACTCCTACAGCCTGGTGACCATCGGCCTGGTCTCCTTCGCCGCCGCCTGCCAGTTCGCCCCCGCCCTGCTGATCGGCATGTACTGGCGCGGCGCCACCCGCCGCGGGGCCGCCCTGGGCCTGATCGCCGGCACCCTGATCTGGGCCTGGACCCTGCTGATCCCGGGCTTCGCCCAGTCCGGCTGGCTCGACGACGCCTTCCTGACGCAGGGCCCCTTCGGCCTGGAGTGGCTGAAGCCCTATGCCCTGTTCGGCCTGGAGGACTGGGACATCTACTCCCACTCCCTGCTGTGGAGCCTGACTGCCAACGTCGGCCTGCTGGTGGGCGTCTCGCTCTTCACCCGCCAGAGCCCCCTGGAGCAGACTCAGGCGGCGCTGTTCACCGAGGCGATGCATCCCGGGCTGATGGAGACCTCGCTGTGGCACGGCCAGACCACCCGGGGCGAGCTGCGCAACCTGCTCGACCGCTACCTGGGCGCGGGAGCCACCGCCCGGGTCTTTGCCGGCCAGGATGACAGCCAGCCGGGCAGCGGACACGGCAACGACCAGCCCGCCCCGCCGGAGCTGATCGCGCGCGCCGAGCAGGCGCTCTCCGGGGCGCTCGGCAACGCGTCGGCGCGGGTGCTGATCAATTCGGTGGTGCGCGGCGAGGCGCTGGACCTGGAGTCGATCCTCAGCATCCTGGACACCACCTCCGAGACCCTGGAGGTCAACCGTCGCCTGGAGCAGAAGTCCGATGAGCTGGCCCGGGCCAGCGAGGAGCTGCGCGCCGCCAACGAGCGCCTGCGCGAGCTCGACCGCCTCAAGGACGAGTTCGTGGCCATGGTCAGCCACGAGCTGCGCACGCCGCTCACCTCGATCCGCGCCTTCGCCGAGATCCTGCGCGACAGCGGCGACCTGCCCGCCGAAAAGCGGACCCACTTTCTCAACGTGGTGGTCAAGGAGAGTCAGCGCCTGTCACGGCTGATCGAGGAGATTCTCGACCTGGCACGCCTGGAGAGCGGGCGCCTCACCCTCAATCCCCAGCGCCTGGATCTGGTGGAACTGACCCGCCACAGCGTGGATGCCGTGCACCATATGCAGGAGAATCGCGGCGTGGCGCTGGAGGTGGAGATCGAACCCGAGGCGGCGGCGGTGGTGGGCGACCCGGATCGCCTGGAGCAGGTGATCATCAACCTGCTCGACAACGCCGGAAAATTCGCCGACCCGGACGACCCCAGAGTGCTGCTGCGCCTGACCCCGCACAAGAACCACTATCGCCTCTCGGTGGAGGACAACGGCCCCGGCATCGCCGAGGACGAGCGCGAGCGGGTCTTCGAGAAGTTCCACCAGATCCAGCGTCCCGGCGAGACCCCGGAACAGACCCGTGGCCGCCCCCGGGGCAGCGGCCTGGGCCTGCCCATCAGCCGCGGCATCGTTGCCCATCTGGGCGGGCGACTCTGGGTGGAAGACGCGCCCCATCTGGGCGGCGCCTGCCTGACCATGGAGCTGCCGGAGGCACCGCCCGAGAAGCCGTAAGCTGAAAGCTTCCAGGAGCGAAGCGACGATCTTCAAGCTCTGGGTAAAGCCCGGCGGGCGTGGCGCTTCAGGGCGCGGATCTGCTGCAGATCGTGGCGCAGCAGCAGGCGCTGATCCTCGCCCAGGCGCGACACGTCCACCCAGCCATCGGCGCTCCGCCCCGCCTTGAGCCCTCGGCACTGCTCCTCCAGCAGCAGCCCCTGCAGCCGCGCCAGGGCGGCGTTCAGGGCTCGGCTGCGCTCGGCGGACAGCGCCTCGCGCATCACCAGAGCCGCCAGCCGCTCCCGGGTCTCCATCTCGCGCACGCCATGGCGCAGCGAGAGCAGACGTGCGGCGGCCACCAGCGGCAGCACCCCCTGGTGCTTCAGGTTGATGGCGCGCTCGTGGGGCGCCCCCTCCAGGGACCCCGACAGCCGCCCGAAACGGTCCAGAGCCATCGGCAGCTCGTCCAGCAGTGCCGCCATCTCGTCCAGAAAGAGCCCGGAGCGGGGCATCAGCCGCGCGACGCGGTCGGCCAGCGCCTCGGCAAGGTCCGCTTCGCCGTAGACCGTCCGGAAGTCGAGCAAGATATTGGCCTGCTGCACCCGCTTCACCCGACGCTCGGCGGTCCAGATCGCCAGCTGCTCGCTCCATTCCGAGAGCCGCTTGCGCCACATCGGCCAGCGGGCCATCACATGACCGCTGCACAGCGGGATGCCGGCCTGGTCGAGCCGATCGGTAAAGCGCTCCCCCAGCGTCTGGAAGTAGCCGTCGATCTCGGTGTGGCGGCTGTCGGGGTAGTCGGCGATGATCATGCCGTTATCCTGGTCCGGCCCCAGCAGGCTCTCCTGGCGCGCCGCGGACCCCATGACCAGGACGCAGAAGGCGACGGGAGGGGCGCCCCACCCCTGGCCCTGCATCTCGCTCAGGGCCAGCTGAATGGCGCGCCGATAGAGCCAGTCATTGTGGTCGCTGATCAGCTGGCTGATGCGCCAGGCGGGCAGGTCGAGACGCGTCAGCGCCTCTACCAGACGGGGCTGCCAGGCGTGGGCGCGGGGCAGGGTCGGCGACGGGCCCAGCTCGGTCAGGGCATCGCGCAGCGGGGCTAGCAGCGGCGGCAGGCCCCTCGGGTCCGGCAGCTCGCCGGCGGCAAACAGCGAACGCCACGAGGAGGCACGGTGAAGCAGGCGCATGGCGACTCCGGACGACGGCAACCACCACAGTGTAACGGTGCGCCCGCCGGGGCACACTTGGGCGAAAGGGGCATGGCGAACGCCGCAGCGCCGTCGCCATCAGGGCTCCTCAGCGTTCCTGGAACATCGCCTCGCCCACCTCGTCGATAAAGCGCTGGGCCTTGCTCACCATCAGCTGATCACAGGCCTCGCGACCGGGCACGATATCGGAGCGCTCGAAACGGTGCTCCTGCACCTCCCCGTCCGCGCCGGAGCGGCGGATCCAGCCGCTGACCCGGTACTGGCCGCCCTCGCCGTCGGGCTCGGAGATGATCTGGTAGCCCTTGTACGCCACCGGTTCGGCGGCCGGCGCGCTGCCCGGCGCCTTCTCGCCGCCGCCGAACAGCCCGGACAGCAATTTCTTCAGCATCGTGATTCTCCTTGGCGAAAAACAACGACGCCGGCTGATGCCGGCGTCGCATGCAGGTCGCGCAGGCGGGACTCAGTCCTGCTTGCGGCCCTTGCCGGCCGCAATGCGCAGGCGCAGGGCGTTGAGCTTGATGAAGCCCTCGGCATCCTTCTGGTCGTAGGCGCCGGCATCGTCCTCGAAGGTGGCGATGGACTCGTCGAACAGCGACTGCTCGGACTGACGGCCCACCACGATGGCGTTGCCCTTGTAGAGCTTCATGCGCACCACGCCGGAGACATTGTGCTGGGTCTCGTCGATGGCGGCCTGCAGCATGCGCCGCTCCGGGCTCCACCAGTAGCCGTTGTAGATCAGGCTCGCGTAGCGTGGCATCAGCTCGTCCTTCAGGTGTGCAACCTCGCGGTCCAGCGTCAGCGACTCCAGCG
>PUOM01000310.1 GCA_003552795.1 Halomonas sp.
ATGGAGAGTTGTACCTAGAGTATAGTTGAAATGCCCGAGTTCGCGCCGACGGCGTCAGGCGTTCGTGGCGAGCGGCACGCTGCGTGTCGCCATCCGGGCAAGCAGACAAGGAGTTGGCCATGTGGGGGGTGATCAAGTCGGTACTGGCGGCATTTTTCGGCGTGCAGAAGGAGCGGCGCCGCCGCGAGGACTTCGAACAGGGCCGGCCGCTGGCCTTCATCGCGGTGGGGGTGGCAATGGGATTGCTGTTCGTGGTGGCAGTGGCGGCGCTGGCCATCGCGGTCGCCCGTTGAATCTGGCGTTGGAACGCCCGGCGACTGCGGCGAGTTGTCACAGTCGGCTCTTCTATACTGCGTGGCAGGTACAGCTAACGTTGCGTTAATCGCGATGACAACAATAACGAGGAGGCGCCGATGCGCACGTTGTTCGTGTGGATGGCGGGCTGCTTGACGGGGCTGGCGTCCGTGCCCGCAGCAGTGGCCAACGGATGGAACATGCCGGTGGGGGTCACCGACCTCAGTCGCGAGATCCACACCCTGCACATGACCATCTTCTGGATCTGCGTGATCATCGGCGTGATCGTGTTCGGGGTGATGTTCTACTCCCTCTTCAAGTTTCGCCGTTCCCGCGGCGCCAAGGCGGCCAACTTCCACGAGAACACCACGGTGGAGGTGCTCTGGACCGCCGTGCCGCTGCTGATCCTGGTCGGCATGGCAGTGCCGGCCACCGCGACCCTCAAGAAGATGTACGACACCTCCGACGCCGAGCTGGACGTCATGATCATCGGCCAGCAGTTCCGCTGGCGCTACGAGTACCTGGGTGAGGATGTCGCCTTCAACTCCAGCCTGACCACCCCCACGGCGCAGATCCGCGGCGATGAGCCAAAGGGGGAGCACTACCTCCTGGAGGTGGACAACCCGCTGGTGCTGCCCATCAATCGCAAGGTGCGCTTCCTGATGACCTCCGACGATGTCATCCACTCCTGGTGGGTGCCGGATTTCGCGGTCAAGCAGGACACCATTCCCGGCTTCATCAACGAGAACTGGGTGCGCATCAACGAGCCCGGCATCTACCGCGGCCAGTGCGCCGAACTCTGCGGGATGAACCACGGCTTCATGCCCATCGTGGTGCACGCCATGGAGGAGGAGGAGTTCGATGCCTGGCTGGTCGAGCAGCAGGAGGCGGCCGAGCAGGAAGCCATGGGGGTCGATCGCGAGTGGGCGCTGGATGAGCTGATGGAGCGCGGCGAGGCCGTCTATGCCAGTGTCTGCGCGACCTGCCACCAGGCCGAAGGGCAGGGTAATCCGCCCGCCTTTCCCGGCCTGGCCGGCAACCAGCGGCTGATCGATGACCCGGCCTGGCATCTCGACGTGATCGTCGACGGCGTGTCCGGTTCGGCGATGCCGGCCTTCCGCAGCACGCTCAACCCGGTCGAGATCGCTGCCGTGACCACCTGGACCCGCAACGCCTGGGGTAACGACACCGGGGACGCCGTGCAGCCCGCCGAGGTGGCCGAGCAGCTGACGCGGTAGCGCCACCCGCCGGACACCCCGCCAAGAACAACGACAGATCAGGGAGATTGACGATGGCGCCCAAGCTGCCTCCGCACCACCCCGTCGAGCAGAGCACCTCGGCCACCGCCGGCGGCCAGGCATCCGTCCATCATGCGCCGCCGCCCGGTATCCTGCGCTGGCTGCTGACCACCAACCACAAGGAGATCGGCAGCCTCTACCTGATCTTCTCGCTGATCATGTTCTTCATTGGCGGGATCTTCGCCCTGGTGGTGCGTGCGGAGCTGTTCCAGCCCGGGATGCAGCTGGTCAATCCGGAATTCTTCAACCAGATGACCACCATGCACGGGCTGATCATGGTCTTTGCCGCGGTGATGCCGGCCTTCACGGGGCTGGCCAACTGGATGATTCCGCTGCAGATCGGCGCCCCGGACATGGCTCTGCCACGCCTCAACAACTTCAGCTTCTGGCTGCTGCCGGTGGCCTTTTTGCTGCTGCTCTCCACCCTGCTGATGCCGGGCGGCGGGCCCAACTTCGGCTGGACCTTCTACGCGCCGCTCTCCACCACCTATGCGCCGCCGTCCACCACCTTCTTCATCCTCTCGCTGCATATCGCGGGCATCAGCTCGATTCTTGGCGCCATCAACATCATCGCCACCATCATCAATATGCGCGCCCCGGGCATGCGGATGATGGACATGCCGCTGTTCTGCTGGACCTGGCTGATCACCGCCTTCCTGCTGATCGCGGTGATGCCGGTGCTGGCGGGGGTGATCACCATGATGCTGATGGACATCAACTTCGGCACCCACTTCTTCAATGCCGCCGGCGGCGGCGACCCGGTACTCTTCCAGCATCTGTTCTGGTTCTTCGGGCATCCCGAGGTCTACATCATGATCCTGCCGGCCTTCGGCATCGTCTCGGCGATCATCCCGACCTTCGCCCGCAAGCCGCTGTTCGGCTATGCCTCCATGGTCTACGCCACCGCGGCCATCGCTATCCTGTCGTTCTTCGTCTGGGCGCACCACATGTTCGTGGTGGGACTGCCGCTGGCCGCCGAGCTCTTCTTCATGTACACCACCATGCTGATTGCGGTGCCCACCGGGGTGAAGGTGTTCAACTGGATCACCACCCTGTTTCGTGGCTCCATCACCTTCGAGCCGCCGATGCTCTTCGCGCTGGCCTTCGTGGTGCTCTTCACCATCGGCGGCTTCTCCGGCGTCATGCTGGCCATCGCCCCGGCGGATTTCCAGTACCACGACACCTACTTCGTGGTGGCGCATTTCCACTATGTGCTGGTGCCGGGGGCGGTGTTCGCGATCATGGCCGGGGTCTACTACTGGCTGCCCAAGTGGACCGGCCACTACCCCAACGTCAAGCTGGCCCAGTGGCACTTCTGGCTGTCGGTGGTCGGCGTCAATCTCACCTTCTTCCCCATGCACTTTGCGGGGCTCGCCGGCATGCCGCGGCGCATTCCCGATTACGCCCTGCAGTTTGCCGACTTCAATCTGGTGTCGAGCCTGGGTGCCTTCATGTTCGGTGCCTCGCAGCTGGTCTTCGTGGCGGTGGTGATCCTCTGCGTGCGCGGCGGCGAGAGGGCGCCGGCCAAGGCCTGGGAGGGGGCGACCGACCTCGAGTGGAGCGTGCCGAGCCCGGCGCCGCTGCACACCTTCGAGACGCCGCCGACCTTTCGCCGCCATGACGCCGCCGATCTTCCGGCGCCGTGAGTACCGAGTGCTGGGCAGAGGCCGGCCCGCTGCCCCAGCACCCGCCACAGGAGGTGATCCATGACTGATCCCCAGCACCGCCCGACCCAGCCCAACCCCGGCGTGCAGCGCACGGTGATGCGCACGGTAGCTGCCCTGGTGGGCATGTTCGCCTTCGCCTTCGCTCTGGTGCCGCTGTACGACGTCTTCTGCCGCGTCACCGGCATCAATGGCAAGGTGGATACCACCGCTCAGGCCCTCGTTCACGAGGAGGTGGATGACTCCCGCTACGTCACGGTGCAGTTCATCACCCGCAACGGTTCGGGGCTGCCCTGGAATCTCGAGGTGGAGACCCGGCAGGTGCGCCTCCATCCGGGGCAGAGTGCCGAAGTGGACTTCGCTTTCCACAACGCCAGCAGCGATGGCACCTGGGGCCGGGCGGTACCCAGCGTGTCGCCCTCCAATGCTACCCGGCACCTGCGCAAGATGAGCTGTTTCTGCTTCGAGGAGCAGCATCTGGAGGCGGGCGAGCGTCTGGAGCTGCCCCTGGTGTTCCAGCTGGCCCGGGACCTGCCTCCCGAGATCAATACCGTGACCCTGGTCTATACCCTCTATCCGGTCGCCGGCGATGAGGCGGCGCTTCAGGCTCGAGCGACCGGCGACACAGGAGATGAGGCATGAGCGGTGGCAGCTATTACGTTCCGCCAACCAGCAAGTGGCCGGTACTGGGCTCGCTGGCCGTCGGGGTGATGATGGTCGGCACCGGCATGGTGCTGGTGCACGGACGCGGCATCCTGATCATGAGCGTGGGGCTGATCGCGGTGCTGGCGGTGATGGCGCTGTGGTTCCGTGATGTGGTCGTGGAGTCGCGCCAGGGGCTCTACGACGCGCAGATGGACCGCTCCTTCCGCCAGGGCATGGGCTGGTTCATCTTCTCCGAGGTGATGTTCTTCGCGGCCTTCTTCGGCACCCTGTTCTACATTCGCACCTTCGCTCTGCCGTGGCTCGATGGCGAAGGGGCCAAGGGCGTGGCGGCGCTGCTGTGGCCGGACTTTGTGGCCAGCTGGCCGCTGATGAGCCCCCCGGATCCCTCCATCGCCGGCCCGGCCCAGACCTTCAGTCCCTGGCAGCTGCCACTGGTCAACACCCTGATCCTGGTGGCCTCGAGCATCACTCTGACCGTGGCCCACGAGGGGCTCAAGGAGGGGCGGCGCGACGCCACCCGCAACTGGCTGTTCGCCACCCTGGTGCTGGCGGTGACCTTTATCGTCATTCAGGGGGTGGAGTACTACGAGGCCTACACCTACTACGGCATCACGCTGGACGCGGGGATCTACGGGGCGACCTTCTTCCTGCTCACCGGCTTCCACGGCATCCACGTGATCATCGGTGCCACCATCCTGGCGGTGATGCTTGTCCGCGTGCTGCGCGGCCACTTCTCGAGCGACAGCCACTTCGGCTTCGAGGCCTCCTGCTGGTACTGGCACTTCGTGGATGTGGTGTGGATCGGCCTGTTCCTGTTCGTCTATGTCTTCTAGCGCCGGGCCCGTGCGTCATCGAGGCGCGGCGCGCTTGTCGTCGGGGCCTGGCTCAGCCCGACAGGCCGCCGGCATAGAAGCCGTAGAAGAGCAGGGTCAGCAGGGTCGCGGCCAGGGCGACCCGGAGCTTGAGCGACACCAGCAGTCGGCGCGAGGCGGCGCCGTCGCGGAGCAGGAAGCCGGCACCCGCGGCGAGGCTGGCCAGCATGGCCAGGAATACCAGTGCAATCAGGATCTTGAGTAACATGGCGGCCTCCGTGAATGATGCTTCCTTTCAGCATGCCCGTCGCGGGCCGTGGCGGCAACGCCTGTGGTGGGCGCTCTGGTCCGCGCTGGTGCTGCTGGGCCTGGCGCTCGGGCTCTGGCAGTGGGAGCGCGCCGACGAGAAGCGTGACTACCTGGCGGCCCTGGAGGCGGCCCCTCATCTGGAGGCGCCCCGGGAGATGCCGCCAGATGGCAGCCGCCTGACCCTCTCCGGCGAGTACCTGCCGGAGCTGACCCTGTTCCTCGACAACCGCGTGGTCGACGGTCGCCACGGCGTCGCGCCGCTGACGCCGTTGCGCACCGATGATGGCCGTCTCTGGCTGGTACAGCGCGGCTTCCTGGCCAGCGGTAGCGGCCGCGAGACACCCGAGGTGGAGACGCCCAGCGGTTCCGTGACCCTGGAAGGGCGCTGGCAGGTGGCGGGCGAGGGGGCGCCGCTGTTCGGCCCCAACCGCGAGGGGGAGCGCCTGCAGCGGATCCAGCTCGACGCCTGGGAGATGCCCTTCGCCCACGCGGGCTGGCTGCACCTCGAACAGGGCCCGGGGCAGCTGGCGCCATGGTGGACGCCCAGCGTGATGCCGCCCAGCCGACACCTGGGCTATGCGGTGCAGTGGTGGGGGCTGGCGCTGGCCGCTCTGGTAGTGATGGTGATCGGTGGTCGGCGTCTGGGGCGTGACCGGCGGGCGATCGATGCGGAATTCTTGCATGCGGACAAGCAGGAGAGCTTGCGATGAGTCAGACCTCCCGAGCACGTGCATCCCGCCTCAAGGTGCTGGCGGTGCTGTCGCTCTTCGCGCTGCCGCTGCTGGTGGCCTGGACCATGGTGACCTGGCGCGTCGGCATCCCCGAGCAGCGCACCGCCCACGGTGAGCTGGCGCCGGACCTGCCATCCCTCGCGGCCTGGCCGCTGGATGCCGAGCTGGCACCGGCCGTGGCCGGTGACTGGGTGCTGGCCTTCGACTGCGGGGCTCGGTGCCCGGACCTGGCCGACCAGTGGTGGCGGCTGCATCGTGCCCTGGGCCGCGAAGCGCCCCGGGTCAGCCGGCTGCGCCTCGGCGGGGAAGCCGAGGCGCTGCCCGGTGAGACGGTGGCGCAGTGGCAGGAGACCCCGGTGTGGCGCGCTCCCGATCACCTCTGGGTGCTGGATCCGCGGGGGGTGCCGGTGCTCGCCTACGGGCCCGAGGTGTCGCCCCGCGACGTCCTCGATGATGTGAATCGCCTGCTGCGCATGAACCCCGAGGTGCTGCGTCGGGACGAGACCCAGCTGGCGGAACGATAGGGGCGACAGGGATGACGGCAATGATCGATGACGCATCGCGCCGCCGCCTGCAGCGGCTGATGACCCTCAGCCTGGCGGGGGTGATCTTCACCGTGGCAGTGATCCTGGTGGGGGTCTTCACACGGCTGGTGGATGCCGGTCTGGGGTGTCCGGACTGGCCGGGCTGCTACGGTCACCTGGTGGTGCCGGATGCGTCCCGGGCCATGGCGCACTCGCCGGATGCGCCGCTCGAGGTGTTCAAGGCCTGGGTGGAGATGGTGCACCGCTACGTGGCCTCGGCCCTGGGATTGCTGGTGATCGCCCTGGTCGCGCTGGGGGCGCCCCTGCGCCGTCGGCCCGACTACCCCTGGGGAGTGAGCCTGGCCCTGCTGGCGGTGATTCTGGTTCAGGGCGCCTTCGGTGCCTTTACCGTGACCCTCAAGCTCTGGCCCCAGGTGGTGACGCTCCACCTGCTGGGCGGGCTGGCGGTGATGCTGCTGTTCCTGTGGCTGTATCTGAGGCTGCGCCGCTTCGCCTCCGGGCGGCTGACGCTCGGCGGGGTGGCGCCGCCGCGGCGTCCGCTGACATCGCTCTGGTGGCTCGCCGTGGCGCTGCTGATGGCGCAGATCGCCCTGGGGGGCTGGGTTTCCAGCAACTATGCCGGCATCGCCTGTCAGGGGTTTCCTACCTGCAACGGCCAGTGGTGGCCTGCCATGGACTGGAGCGAGGGCTTTCATCTGACCCAGAGCGTGGGGCCCAACTACCTGCATGGCCAGCTCCATGCCGATGCGCGCACGGCCATTCACATGGGACATCGACTGGGTGCCCTGGTCCTGGGGCTGGCGCTGCTGGCCCTGGCCGTGCGCCACCGGGGGGAGGCGCGGCTCAGGCCCTGGCTGGGGGCTCTGGTGGTCTGCTTCGGGGTTCAGCTGGGGCTGGGAATCGCCAACGTGCTGCTGTGGCTGCCGCTGTGGCTGGCGCTGCTGCATACCGCCGGGGCGGTGGCGTTGGTGATCGCCATGGCCATGGCGATCTGGTGTTGGCGTGAGTCTGGCGCTGAGTCGGCGCGACAGCACGCGGCAAAACAAATGACCGAGAAGGAGTGGGTCCATGTCTGAAGCCACGATGACGCAAGTTCCCGCGGTGGCAAGCGTGCCGCTGGTGTCGGCTCGCTGGGGGTGGCGCGATCTGCTGACGCTCTGCAAGCCGCGGGTGGTGATGGTGATGCTGGTGTGCGTGCTGGTGGGCATGGCGCTGGCGCAGCCGACGCTGCCATCCCTGGACGTGGTGGTCTTCGGGTTGGCGGGCATCGGCCTGGCCGCCGGTGGTGCGGCGGCCTTCAACCATGTGGTCGATCGCCGCCTGGATGCCGTGATGCTGCGCACCTCGCGACGCCCGCTGGCGGCCCGCCGCATGCCCAATGCCGTGGCGCTGGCCTGGGCGACGCTGCTTTCGGTGGCGGGCGTCGGCCTGCTGGCCTGGCAGGTCAATGCGCTCACGGCCTGGCTGACGCTGGGATCGCTGATCGGCTATGCGCTGGTCTATACCGCCTTCCTCAAGCACGCCACCCCCCAGAATATCGTCATCGGCGGGGTGGCGGGAGCGGCG
>PUOM01000050.1 GCA_003552795.1 Halomonas sp.
GCGGCCCTGGAGGAGCTGGGCGTGCCGGCCGAGCGCCGCCACTACGAGCACTTCGGCCCCTCGCGCCCGCTCCACGCCGCCTGAGCCCGTCGCCGTTGCCCCGGGCGCCGCCTGCCCCCCGAACTGAAGCGTTTTACCCACCCCACGAGGATCTCACCATGAGCCTGATCGAACAGACCGTCGGCCGCACCGCCCTGACCCTGCCCGGCGCCACCCGGGTGTTCCGGGATCACAATATCGACTTCTGCTGCGGCGGACGCATCAGCCTGCGCGAGGCCGCCGAGCGCATCGGCCTCTCGCCCGAGGCCCTGGTCGCCGAGCTCGAGGCGCTGCCCGCCGGCGCAAGCGAAGAGCGCGACTGGCAGTCGGCCAGCAACGACGAGCTGATCGACCATATCCTGACCCGCTATCACGACGTCCACCGCCAGCAGCTGCCCGAACTGGTGCGCATGGCGCGACGCGTCGAGCAGGTCCACGGCGAGCGCGACACCTGCCCCAACGGCCTGGCCGACCTGCTCACCACCATCCACCGGGAGATGGAGAGCCATATGCAGAAGGAGGAGCAGATCCTCTTCCCGATGCTGCGCCGGGGGATGGGCGCCCAGGCCCAGGGACCCATCGCGGTGATGCGCCACGAGCACGACGACCACGGCGAGAACCTCGAGCAGGTGCTGGCACTGACCGACAACATCACCCCGCCCAAGGGCGCCTGCACCACCTGGCGCGCCCTCTACACCGGGCTGCGCGAGTTCCGCGACGACCTGATGCAGCACATCCATCTGGAGAACAACCTGCTGTTCGAACGCGCGGGCTAGGCGACTCCGCTCCCGCCCGCCACGGCTCCCGATATCGGGGGCCGTGGCGTTCAGAAACGCCTGGTTTCAGGAAAAAGTGCCGACGCCTGGCCCGCCCGGGCAACCAACCCGGGTCCGCCATGACCCGCGTCAAAAGGCCATGGGGAAGGGTCGACTAGCATGGTCGAGTTTCCCACCACAGGAGGCTCACCATGGAGCTCGTCTGCCCCGCCGGTAACCTGCCCGCCCTGAAGCGCGCCGTGGACGAAGGGGCCGATGCCGTCTATTTCGGCTTCCAGAACACCACCAACGCCCGCCAGTTCGCCGGCCTCAACTTCACCGACAGGCGCGCCCGAGAGGGCATCGACTACGCCCACGCCCGCGGCAAGAAGGTGTTCTGCGCCATCAACACCTATCCGCAGCCGGACGGCTGGGCCATGTGGACCCGCGCCGTGGACCAGGCCGCGGAGCTCGGCGTCGACGCCCTGATCATGGCCGACATGGGGCTGCTCGACTACGCCGCCCGTCGCCACCCGGACCTCGCCCGCCACCTCTCGGTGCAGGGCTCGGCCACCAGCTTTGAAGCGCTGCGCTTCTACCACGACCAGTTCGGCATCAAGCGCGCCGTGCTGCCCCGGGTACTCTCCATCACCCAGGTGCGCGACCTGGCCAGGCAGAGCCCGGTGGAGCTCGAGGTGTTCGCCTTCGGCAGCCTCTGCATCATGGCCGAGGGGCGCTGCTACCTCTCGTCGTATCTCACCGGCGAATCCCCCAACACCCGCGGGGTCTGCTCGCCGGCCGCCCACGTGCGCTGGGAGGAGACCCCGGAAGGCCTGGAGTCGCGGTTGAACGGCGTGCTGATCGACCGCTACGGCGAGGGCGAGAACGCCGGCTACCCGACGCTCTGCAAGGGGCGCTTCGAGGTGGGCGGCGAGACCTACCACGCCATCGAGGAACCCACCAGCCTCAACACCCTGGAGCTTTTGCCCGAGCTCGCGGAGCTCGGCATCAGCGCGGTGAAGATCGAAGGACGCCAGCGCAGCCCGGCCTATGTGTCCAAGGTGGCCGGCATCTGGCGCCAGGCCCTGGATCGCCTGGAGCGCGCTCCCGGCCGCTTCCACACCGAACCCGCCTGGATGACCGGCCTCGGCGAGGTATCCGAAGGCAGCACCACCACCCTGGGCGCCTACGAGCGCCGCTGGAAATAGGAGAGAGCCCCATGTCCGAGACCCCCAAGCTCCAGCTGTCCCTGGGCCCGGTGCTCTTCTACTGGACCCGCGAGCGCTACGCCGACTTCTACCGGGAGGCCGCCGACTGGCCCCTCGAGATCGTCCACCTGGGCGAGTCGGTCTGCTCGCGCCGCCGGGACATGAAGCTCGACGACTGGCTGGGGCTGGGCCGCGAGCTGGCCCAGAGCGGCAAGCAGGTGGTGCTCTCGAGCCAGACGCTGATCGAGTCCGAGGCCGACCTGCGCGACCTGCGCAGGCTCTGCGACAACGGCGAGTTCCTGGTGGAGGCCAACGACCAGAGCGCCCTGCAGCGCCTCTCGGCGGCGGGCCAACCCTTCGTGGCCGGCGCGGCGCTCAACCTCTACAACCCGGCCACGCTTGCCGTGCTGGCCCGGGCCGGCATGCAGCGCTGGCAGGCGCCGGTGGAGATGGCGAAGGACGATCTCTCCCGGCTGCTGGCCGACTGCCGCGGGCAGGGCCTCGAGGCCCCCTGTGAGGTGTTCGCCTATGGCCACCTGCCGCTCGCCTGGTCGTCGCGCTGCTTCACCGCGCGCCGCTACCAGAAGCCCAAGGATCGCTGTCAGTTCGTCTGCCAGAAGCACCCCGAGGGCCTGGCGTTGCGCACCCAGGAGACGACTCAGGTGTTCACCCTGAACGGCATCCAGACCCTCTCCGGCGCCTGCCAGGACCTGCGCCACGAGCTTCCCGCCATGGCCGAGATGGGCGTGGGCATCGCCCGCCTGAGCCCGCGCCCCGAGGGCATGGCCGAGGTGGTCACCGCCTTCGACGCCGCCCGCCGCGGCGAGCTGCCCGCGCCGGACCCGCTCAGCCTGGTGGACACCGAGATCTGCGACGGCTACTGGCACGGCCGCCCGGGCATGGACCATCGCCGGGCCGCAGAGCTGGCATAGCCCCACGGCCCCGTTGACTCGGCCATGGATTGTTCACGCCCATACAACGCCATCGCCCCGGGCCACTCTCGTGACCCGGGGCGATGCGTGTACTGCGCTGGTCCGTCAGCGCGAAGCACCTTGGCGTGCTCACGTCAGCCGTACCGCTGTTAGCCGCACTTGGACCAGCCGCAGCCGGCGTAACAGGTGGGGCAGCCGTCCATCATGATCAGCTCGCCGCGGCATTCGGGGCAGTGGCCGACCACGGTGGGACCATCACCCTGGGCATGATCGGCATGCTGAGCCTTGCGCTCGGCCTGCTCGATCTCCTCCGCGGTGGGCGGATGCCAAGGGTGGCCGCTGGCCTGACGCTGGGCATAGCGGGCCACCAGCTCCTCCACCGGCACCTGGTTGCCGTCCTGGTCGAGGAAGCCGCGGCGGTAGAGGATCTGCTGGATCGACCAGGCGATGGCCGCCACCTCGGAATCGTGGAACATCGGCTTGCCCCAGCGATTCATGCCGCAGCGCACCAGGCCCTTGTCCCAGGCCACCTTGCGCAGATCGGCCACCGCCTGAGTGACGTAGCCGCCCCTGGCGGCCAGGGAGAGGCTGCGCATGGTGGCGGTGATCCACTGGTGCTCGCTGGAGAGCTGGCCGGAGGGGAAGAAGAACTCCACCGGGCGCTCGATCACCACCCGCTTGCCGCCCAGCACACCCTCCACGGGCATGAAGGAGACCAGCAGGTAGACCTTCTTGCGACCCTCGGCGCCGACGTAGGAGATCTTCTCCGACACGGCCTCAAGGGTGCCCTCGGGGCGCGAGGGAATCCGCAGCGTAAGCGGATTCTCATCGGGCAGCGGCGGCTCTTCCACCGCCTTCTTGACGCTGTAGGAAACGATCTTGGACGAGATTTCGACGGCCATCAGGGGGCTCCTCCGTAAAATTGTTGGGTGGCACTGGGCATCCATCGCTCGGGGCTGATCCGGCAAGTGCCGTTATTACCACTTGCCATAGGTGCCTTCCTTCAGCGCATCATAGAGGTTCGCCGCATTGTGCTCCTCGCCGTCATAGATCACCTTCTCGTCGCCGGCCAGCTCGACGGTCTCGCCGTTCTCCAGCTCGAACACATAGGTGGTGTTCTTGAGGTCGTCCTCACGCACCAGCACGCCCTGGAAGGCCTCCGGGTTGAAGCGGAAGGTGGTGCAGCCCTTGAGCTGACTCTGGTAGGCGTCCAGGTAGAGATCCTTGAACTCCTCGAAGGGGAACTCGGTAGGCACGTTCACCGTCTTGGAGATCGCCGAATCGACCCAGGCCTGGGCGGCGGCCTGCACCGCCACATGCTGCTTGGGACTCACCGCATCGGCGGTGATGAAATAGTCCGGCAGGTCGCTCTCCACGGCGTCGGCGGCGATGAAGTGGCGGTAGGCCGCCAGCTCGAAGGAGACCACCTCCACCTGCTCCTTGGTCTTCTTGCCCGCCTGGATCACGTTGCGGAAATAGCGGTGCGAGAACGACGGCTCGATGCCGTTGGAGGCGTTGTTGCCCAGCGACAGCGAGATGGTGCCGGTGGGCGCGATGGAGCTGTGGTGAGTGAAGCGCGCGCCGTGTTCGGCGAGCGCCGCGACCAGCTCCGGCTCCAGCTCGGCGATCTTCTGCATGTAGCGGCTGTAGCGGGCGTGCAGGATGCGCCCCGGCACCTTGTCACCCACCTCGTAGCCGTCCTGCTTGAGCTCGGGGCGCTCGCGCATCATCTTCGGGGTGATCTCGACATCCTCGGCCAGCGCCGGGGCCATGCCCTTCTCCCGGGAGAGCTCCAGGGCCTGCTTCCAGCCCTCGACGGCCAGGTTGCGGCTCACCTCCTCGGTGAAGGCCAGCGACTCCGGCGAGCCGTAGGGGATCTTGAGCATGGTCAGGGTGGAGCCCAGGCCCAGGAAGCCCATGCCGTGGCGGCGCTTGGCCTCGATCTCCCGGCGCTGGCCTTCCAGCGGCAGGCCGCTGATCTCCACCACGTTATCGAGCATGCGGGTAAATACCGCGACGACCTGGCGGTAGCGCTCCCAGTCGAAGCGCGGCTTCTTGCCGAAGGGGTCGATGACGAAGCGGGTCAGATTGACCGAGCCCAGCAGGCAGGCGCCCTCCGGCGGTAATGGCTGCTCGCCGCACGGGTTGGTGGCGCGGATCTCCTCGCAGAACCAGTTGTTGTTCATCCGGTTGACCTGATCGATCAGGATGAAGCCCGGCTCGGCGAAGTCGTAGGTGGAGCGCATGATGGTGTCCCACAGCTCGCGGGCGCGAATCACCTCGACGATGCGGCAGGCCACGCGGCCCTCGGCGTCGACGGTGTAGCCCTCTTCCACCACCGGCCAGTCGCGGTAGATCAGCTCGCTGGCCTCGACGTCATCCTTCTCGCCGGGGTGCAGCGGGAAGGCCAGGGGCCAGTCGGTGTCGTTCTTCACCGCCTCCATGAACTCGTCGGTGATCAGCAGGCTGAGGTTGAACTGGCGCAGGCGGCCCGCCTCGCGCTTGGCCTCGATGAACTGGCGCACGTCCGGGTGGCCGACGTCGAAGGTGCCCATCTGGGCGCCCCGGCGGCCGCCGGCGGAGGCCACCGTGAAGCACATCTTGTCGTAGATATCCATGAACGCCAGGGGGCCGTTGGTGCCGGCCCCGGCGCCGAACACGAAGGCGCCCTTGTGGCGCAGGGTGGAGAAGTCGTAGCCGATGCCGCAGCCCGCCTTGAGGGTCATGCCGGCATCCACCACGGAGTCGAGGATATCGTGCATGGAGTCGCGGATGGTGCGCGACACCGTGCAGTTGATCAGGCTCACCGCCGGCTTGTAGGCCTCGGCGCCGGCGTTGGACATGATGCGCCCGGCGGGAATGGCGCCGTTCTCCAGCGCCCAGCGGAATTTCGGCAGCCACTCCTCGGCATTGTCGCCTTCGACCGCGGCCAGGGCCCGGGCCACCCGCTCCCAGGTAGCGCCCACGTCCTTGTCGACGGGCTTGCCGTGACGGTCCTTGAGGCGGTACTTGGAATCCCAGATATCGCGAGACGGCACCTGCAGGGGGACCTCGCTGGATGACTTCACGGCCTTGGTGGAAGTGCTCATGCGGATGGCTCCGGAAGAAAGTCGGTTATCGAAAAAGGGTCAGGTCGTGCGTCTCGCCAGCCGCTCCAGGCGGACCAGCAGTTCACCGAAGGGGCCCTGGGCCAGCCCCTCCTCGCGACCGTCGAGGAGGTTCTTGACCATCAGCCCCAGCTCGGTATCGCCCTCGATCAGCAGGCGGCGCTGGAAGAACAGGGCGTCGGGATCCTCGCGCCGGGTGGCCAGGCAGAGAAACTCGCGCCAGCCGCCACGGACGATGGCCTCGCCGGGCTGGGCACAGACCCTCAGGCGCTCGCCCTCGAGGGTGAGGGTCAGGGCCATGCCGAGATCCTCGATGGCCAGGGTGATGCGGCGCCCCGCCAGGGCGTCGAACTCCCCCTCGGCGAGAGGCTCGGCAAAGGTACGGTTGAGCAGCGGCTCCACCAGGCGGCGCTTGACGCCGACCGGCACGCGGGGATCCACGGCGCGAATCAGGCGGACGGGAGCGGGCAGAGGCGGCGGAAAGGGTAACGGCAGAGACATGTATCGCTCTCCTGATGACATCGACGCGGCCAGGGCCGCCGAACCGCCTATCCTGGGCCGAATTCCCCACGCCTGCACTGACGTGAATCAAGCGCCGCGCAGGCCCGCTGACTCCAAGGCTGCCTACCATATATAGACCATATCGACACGGCAAGCCCCATATCTGGTGCAAGCGCCTCCGGATCATGATCCGTTTTCATTTGACAGCCGAGGGCGCCCGGCCCGGCGGGCTTCGAGGCAGGGACGCCGCCCGCGTCGCTGACGGGGCGGCGTCGTCATTACCGGGCGGCGTGCCGGCGGGGAGGGCTATCAGACGGTGCGCGAATAGCGCCCCTGGCTCTTCGCCAGGTAGGCGTCGAAGGCCATGGCGGCGTTGCGCATCATCAGCCGGCCGGTCGGCAGCACCTCGATCTCGCCCTCGCGGATCGCCAGCAGGCCGTCGTCGGCCATCTCCTGGAGTGCCTCCAGGGCGTCGGCAAAATAGTCGCGGAAGACGATGCCGTGGGCGGCCTCGATGGCGGCGAAGTCGATGCGGCTGTGGCACATCAGGGCGTTGATCACGTCGCGACGCAGCCGGTCGTCGTCGCTGAGCCGGTAGCCGCGGAAGACCGCCAGCTGTCCCTCGCCCAGGCGATGCTGGTACTGGGCGGTCTCCTTGACGTTCTGGCTGTAGCTGTCGCCCACCTTGCCGATGGAGGTGATGCCCAGGCCGATCATGTCGCAGTCGGCGTGGGTGGAGTAGCCCTGGAAGTTGCGCTGCAGGGTGCCGTTCTCACGGGCCAGGGAGAGCTCGTCATCGGGCAGGGCGAAGTGGTCCATGCCGATATAGACGTAGCCGGCGGCGGTCAGGCGACGGATGGTGAGCTCGAGCAGCTCGAGCTTGCGCTCCGGCGGCGGCATGTCCTCGGGGCGAATGAGGCGCTGAGCCTTGAACAGCTCCGGCAGGTGGGCATAGCTGTAGCTGGCGATACGGTCCGGGCGCAGGGCGATGATCTTGTCGAGGGTGGCATCGAAGCTGGCCACGGTCTGCAGCGGCAGGCCGTAGATCAGGTCGACGCTCACCGATTCGAAGCCCGCCTCCCGGGCGGCGTGCACCAGCTCCACCACCTGCTCCTCGCTCTGCACGCGGTTGACCGCCTTCTGCACGTCGAGATCGAAGTCCTGGACGCCGAAGCTCAGCCGGTTGAAGCCCAGGGCGTGGAGCTCGTGGATCTGCTCCGGGGTTACGGTCCGCGGATCCACCTCC
>PUOM01000041.1 GCA_003552795.1 Halomonas sp.
AAAGGTGGCCGGGGCCTTGTCCCGGGTGGAGTCCACCACGGTGCCGTCTTCCAGCTTGAGGGTGAAGTGCAGGGTCACTTCCATGCCCTCGTCGATGCGGTACTGCTCGCTGTTCTGGTCGGTCATGCCATTCTCGGAGTCGGGTGGATGGTCTATCGCCCGATAAATCGGGCGCCTACGGGGCCGGTCAGCGGCGCTTGCGGGCGCGGCGCTTCTCGCCGAACACCGACTCCCAGATCAGGCCGATGGCCCCCAGGGTGATGCCGATATCGGCGACGTTGAAAGCCGGATAGTACCAGCCGGCCAGGTGGAAGGAGAGAAAGTCCACCACGTAGCCGTGCACCAGGCGGTCGTGAAGATTGCCGATGGCGCCGCCGATGATGCCTGCCAGAGACGCCGCCAGCAGCGTCTCGTCGCGCCTCAGGCGTGTCAGCCAGATAGTCAGGCCGACGCTGGCCCCCACCGCGATGGCGGCGAAGAACCAGCGCTGCCAGCCGGGGTGGTCGGCCAGAAAGCTGAAGGCCGCACCGGTGTTGTGCAGCAGCGTCAGGTTGAAGAAGGGCAGCACCTCCACCGGCCGGGCGTACTCGAGCATGGCGCTGGCGGCGTACTTGGTCGCCAGGTCCAGCACGATGATCGCCGCGGCCAGCCACAGCCAGCGCAGCGGACGCTGCATGGGCGGCACCTCCGGGGGGCTGGAAGGACCGCCGGCCGGCTTGGCATCAGGCATAGAGACGCGTCTCACCGGGACCCTCGGGCAGGTTGCTCACGCAGCGCCCGCAGAGGTCCTCGTGGCCTGCGTGACTGCCCACGTCCTCGCGGTGGTGCCAGCAGCGCTCGCACTTGGTGTGGCCACTGGCGGCCACGGCGACCTTCAGGCCGGCCAGCTCGGTGGCCTCGGCGCCTTCACCATCGGCCAGCGGTGCCAGGCGCACTTCGCTGGTGAGCATCACGAAGCGCAACTCGTCGCCCAGCTTGGCCAGCGTCGCCTGCAGGGCGTCATCCACGTAGAGGGTGACCTCGGCGGCCAGGCTGCCCTTGATGGTCTTGGCGTTGCGGGCGTCCTCCAGGCACTTGTTGACCGCCTGCTTGACCTCGAGCACCTGCTCCCAGAAGTCGCGCCCCATCTCGGCGTCGTCGTTCAGGGTGGACAGGCCGCCGTAGTACTCCTCGAGCAGTACGCTGTCACTGCGCTTGCCGGGGATGTTCTCGAAGATCTCCTCGGCGGTGAAGGAGAGGATCGGAGCGATCCAGCGCGACAGCGCCTCGACGGCGTGATAGAGGGCGGTCTGGGCGCTGCGCCGGGCCAGGGAGTCGGCCTGGGTGGTGTACTGGCGATCCTTGATCACGTCCAGGTAGAAGCCGCCCAGCTCCCGGGCGCAGAAGCCGTGGACCTGCTGGTAGACGTCGAGGAAGCGATACTCCTCGTAGGCGCTCTCGATCCGAGCCTGCAGCTGGGCGGCGCGGTCCACCACCCACTGGTCGAGCGCCAGCATGTCGTCGAAGGCCACGGCGTCGCGCTCGGGCTCGAAACCGTTGAGGTTGGCGAGCAGGAAGCGCGACGTGTTGCGGATGCGCCGGTAGACGTCGGCGGTACGCTTGAGGATCTCGTCGGAGACCGCCATCTCGCCGCCGTAGTCGGTGGAGGCGACCCAGAGGCGCAGGATGTCGGCGCCGAGCTTGTCCATCACCTCCTGGGGGGCCACCACATTGCCCATGGACTTGGACATCTTGCGGCCGTGGGCGTCGACGGTGAAGCCGTGGGTCAACAGGCCGCGGTAGGGCGGGTTGCCGTCGATGGCGCAGCCGGTGAGCAGCGAGGAGTGGAACCAGCCGCGATGCTGATCGGAGCCCTCCAGGTAGAGGTCGGCGCGGGGGCCCGCTTCGTGGCCGTGGGGGTGCGAGCCGCGCAGCACGTGGCGGTGGGTGGTGCCGGAGTCGAACCAGACGTCCAGGGTATCGGTGACCTTGTCGTAGTCGGCGGCCTCGTCGCCGAGCAGCTCGGCGGGGTCGAGGCGGAACCAGGCGTCGATGCCCTCCCTCTCCACGCGGCTTGCCGCCTCCTCCATCAGCTCGAGGGTGCGCGGGTGCAGCTCACCGGTGGTCTTGTGCAGAAAGAAGGGAATCGGCACGCCCCAGTTGCGCTGGCGAGAGATGCACCAGTCGGGGCGGTTGGCGATCATGCTGTGCAGCCGCGCCTGGCCCCAGCCCGGGGTGAACCGGGTGGCCTCGATGCCGGCCAGCGCCCGCTCGCGCAGGGTCCTGCCGTCCTTGCCGGGGATGTCCATGCCCACGAACCACTGGGCGGTGGCGCGGTAGATCACCGGGGTCTTGTGGCGCCAGCAGTGCATGTAGCTGTGGGTGATCGGCTTGTGGGCCATCAGCGCGCCGACTTCGCGCAGCTTGTCGACGATGTGCGGGTTGGCCTTCCAGATCAGCTGGCCGCCGAAGAACGGCAGGTCGTCGGCGTAGACGCCATCGCCCTGCACCGGGCTTCGGATCTCGCTGAAGTCCATGCCGTGGGCGCGGCAGGTGACGAAGTCATCCACGCCATAGGCCGGCGCGGAGTGGACGATGCCGGTGCTGCCCACCTCGGCCTCGACGTAGTCGGCGAGATAGACCGGCGACAGGCGATCGTAGAAGGGGTGGCGGAACTCGATCAGGTCGAGGCGCTCGCCGGTGGCGGTGGCGATGATCTCGCCCTCCAGCCCGAAGCGCTCGAGACAGGACTCCACCAGCTCCTCGGCCAGCAGCAGCAGGCGCTCGCCGGTGTCCACCAGGGCGTAGGTGAACTCGGGGTGGACGTTGAGCGCCTGGTTGGCGGGAATGGTCCAGGGGGTGGTGGTCCAGATCACCACCGAGGCGGGCTTGGCCAGCTCGGTCAGGCCGAAGGCGGCGGCCAGGCGGCCGGCGTCCTCCACCGGGAAGGCGACGTCGATGGCGTCGGACTTCTTGTCCTGGTACTCCACCTCGGCCTCGGCCAGGGCGGAGCCGCAGTCGAAGCACCAGTTGACGGGCTTGAGGCCCTTGAAGACGTAGCCCGCCTCGACCATGTCGGCCAGGGCGCGGATCTCGCCGGCCTCGTTGGCGTAGTCCATGGTGCGGTAGGGGTTGTCCCAGTCGCCGACCACGCCCAGGCGCGCGAAGTCGGCCAGCTGCCCCTGGATCTGCTCGCCGGCGTACTCGCGGCACAGCTCGCGGGCCTTCTCGGCGGGCAGGTGCTTGCCGTGGGTGGTCTCCACCTTGTGCTCGATGGGCAGGCCGTGGCAGTCCCAGCCCGGCACATAGGGGGCGTCGAAGCCGGCCAGGTTCTTCGACTTGACGATGATGTCCTTGAGGATCTTGTTGACGGCATGACCGATGTGGATGCTGCCGTTGGCGTAGGGAGGACCATCGTGCAGCACGAACAGCGGCTTGCCCCGGCGCTCCTCGCGCAGTCGCTGATAGAGCGCCATCTCCTGCCACTGCGTCACCCGCTGGGGCTCGCGCTTGGGCAGCATGCCGCGCATGGGAAAGTCGGTTTCGGGCAGGTTCAGTGTGTGCTTGTAGTCGCTCATATCCTGGGGGTCAGCCGTCGTCGTGGTCGGCGGGCGTACCCGCCGAGGAATCGGAAGTCACGGCCTCGCGCGCCAGCGGCGCCGATGCCAGAGGAAGGTCGTCTGCCGCACTGGCGGCAAGATGGCCGCGGGCACGCCGCTGGTCGACGGTGATCTGGCGCTTCAGGGCGTCGAGGTGTTCGAACCTCACCTCGCCGCGCAGCTTGGCGCAGGGGAACACCGTCAGGCGCTGGCCGTAGAGGTCGCCGTCGTAGTCGAAGAGGTGCACCTCCAGCACCGGCCGGGTGCTGCCCATGGTGGGGCGCCAGCCGATGTTGGCCACGCCGGGGAGGCGGCGGCCGTCGGGCAGTTCGCTGACCACCGCATAGACGCCGTGCAGGGCCAGGGAGCGTACCGGCTGGGGGAGGTTGGCGGTGGGCACGCCGATGGTGCGGGCGAGTTTCTGATCGGCCACCACGCGGCCACCCAGCTGATAGGGCCGCCCCAGCAGCCTGGCCGCCGCCTCGAAGTTGCCGCTGGCCAGCAGGGTGCGAATGCGGGTGCTGGAGACGCGGTCGTCATCGATGGTGAAGGTGCGGGTATGCTCGACGCTGAACCCCCGCCGCTCGCCCACTTCGGTGAGCAGATGGAAGTCGCCGCGGCGGTCGCAGCCGAAGCGGAAATCGTCGCCCACCACGAGATGGCGCACGCCCAGGCCCTCGATCAGCACGCGCTCGATGAAGGCCTCGCCGGTGAGGCCGCGCAGGGCGTCGTTGAAGGGCAGACAGAGCACCCGCTCGACCCCGGCCTCGCCCAGCAGGCGCACCTTGTCGCGCAGCAGGGTGAGGCGCGGCGGCGCCTGGGTGCCGGCGAAGAACTCCCGAGGCTGAGGCTCGAAGACCACCACGGTGACCGGCAGCTGCAGCTTGGCGGCCTGCTCGCGGCACTGTTCGAGGATCGCCTGATGCCCGCGGTGCACGCCGTCGAAATTGCCGATGGTGGCCACGCAGCCGCGATGCTCGTCGCGCAGGTTGTGCAGTCCTCGGATCACTTGCATGGCGTTGCTCGAGCCCCGCTGGCTTGGTGAATGGCGAAAGGTGAGTGGCGAAAGAAAGGTCATAAAGTGGGCGATTATACCGGACCGCCGGCCCCTTGACAGCCGGGCCGGCCTGGTCTTTAGCGATCAGCTCTTCATCCGGAAGTGGCGGATGCGCACGCCTGTGGCGGCGAGCCAGGCGAAGTAGACCCCGGCGCCGGCCACCACCAGCAGCGCCAGCCACTGCACGCGGGTCCAGACGCTCCAGTCGAGCCAGGCCTGCCAGTCGGGGGCGAGCCAGACGAGCCCCAGCCCCATCACCGTGCAGCCACCGATCAGCTGCACCGCGTAGCGCCCCCAGCCGGGCTGGAACACCAGCACCCCCTCGCGGCGCAGGATCCACCCCAGCAGGCCGGCATTCAGAAACGCCGAGAGGGCCGTGGCCAGCGCCAGGCCGGCGTGGGCCAGGGGCCAGATCAGCATCAGGTTGAAGACCATGTTGGCGACCATGGCGATGATGCCGATCTTCACCGGGGTCTTGGTGTTCTGGCGAGCGAAGAAGCCCGGCGCCAGCACCTTGATCAGCATGAAGGCCACCAGTCCGAACGCATACGCCCGAAGGCTCATCGCCGCCATGGCGATATCGTGCTCGGTCATGGCGCCGTAGTGGAACAGCGAGATCAGCAGCGGCTCGGCGAGAATCGCCAGCGCCAGGGCCGCCGGCAGCCCCAGCAGCAGCACGGCGCGAATCGCCCAGTCGAGCATCGCGCTGAAGTGCTGGCCGGACTGCTCGGCGTGGCGCTTGGAGAGCGCCGGCAGGATCACCGTGCCGATGGCGATGCCGAAGACCCCCAGGGGCAGCTCCACCAGGCGGTCCGAGTAGTAGAGCCAGGAGACGCTGCCCGGCGCCAGCAGGGAGGCGAGGACGGTGTCGAGCAGCAGGTTGATCTGGGAGACCGAGACGCCGAACAGCGCCGGCGCCATCAGCACCATGATCTGCTTCACTCCGGGGTGCACGAAGCTGGGCCAGGGCCGCGGCATCAGCCCCAGGCGCACCAGGAAGGGCACCTGAAAGGCGAGCTGGGCCACGCCGGCGATCAGCACGCCCCAGGCCAGCGCCATGGCCGGCTCGCTCATCAGCGGGGTGAGCAGCAGCGCCGCGCCGATCAGCGAGAGGTTGAGCAGCACCGGCGTGAAGGCCGGGATGGCGAAGCGGTTCCAGGTGTTGAGCACGCTGCCGGCGAAGGCCGTCAGCGAGATCAGCAGCAGATAGGGGAAGGTCAGCCGCAGCATGTCGGCGGTGAGCGCCAGCTTGGCCGGGTCGCGGCCGAAGCCGGGGGCGAAGACCCACACCAGCCAGGGCGCCGCGACCATGAACAGCGCGGTGAGCAACGCCAGCACCGCGGTGAGGCTACCGGCCACGGCATCCAGCAGCTCGCGAACCTCGCGCTTGCTGCCGCGGGTGGCATACTCCGAGAGCACCGGCACGAAGGCCTGGTTGAAGGCCCCCTCGGCGAACAGCCGACGCATGAAATTGGGGATCTTGAAGGCCACGAAGAAGGCATCGGCGCCGCTGCCGGCGCCGAACAGGGTGGCCACCACCACGTCGCGCACCAGGCCCATCACCCGCGAGAGCATGGTCATCACGCTGACCACCAGGCCCGAACGCATCAGCCCGCCGGCCTTGGGGGCCACCACCTTGTCGTTCTCGTCCACCGGCACGGGTGGCGACTCTTGGCGATCCGTCACGTCTGGGTCCTCAACCAACCGGGCAGAGACGCCTGCTCGGGGCTTTCCCGTCGACAAGCCTCCCACCGTTCTCGGTACGAAAGCCACAAAAAAACCGGCCGCAGCCGGTCTTTCTGCTGGAGGCCCGCCCGAGCGGGACGAGTCACTCCGATGGCATCCGGTCTGCTCAGGCAGCCAGCGCCTTGATACGCTTGTTCAGGCGGCTCTTCAGGCGCGCGGCCTTCTTCTTGGAGAGCACGTCCTTGTCGGCGATGCGGTCGATGACCGGCTGCGCCTTCTGGAATGCGGTCATCGCCTCGGCGTGGTCACCGCCGTTGATGGCCTTGATGACGCGCTTGATGTAGGTGCGGACCATGCTGCGCTGGCCGGCTTTCAGGACACGACGACCTTCGGCCTGACGGGCGCGCTTGCGAGCTTGCTTGCTGTTTGCCACTGGATGTCTCCTTGGAGATTCTTCGCCGCCCGTGTAATGACGGCATCGATAACGTATTGATCCGGCAGAAAAGTCCGAGACTTTCCGCCGGCTTGGCCATCTGGCCGACCGCTTGACATCAGCGATCGTTCACGGGCCGTGTCTGAGAGGATGGCGTATCCTATCACAGCCCGCGCCGCGCTTGCCATAGCGTGCCGATTACAGCACCACCAGGTTGTCGCGGTGAATCAGCTCCGGGGCCTCCATGAAACCCAGGATCGCCTCGATCTGGTGGCTCGGCTTGCCGAGGAGGCGCGCGGCATCGTCGGCGCCGTAGTTGACCAGCCCCTTGGCCACGCGATGCCCCGCCTCGTCGACGCAGAGCACCATGTCGCCGCGACGGAACTGCCCCGCCACCGCCTTGACCCCCACCGCCAGCAGACTGGAGCCGCTCTCGCGCAGCACCTTGACCGCTCCGGCATCCAGGATCAGGGTGCCGCGCACCTGCAGCTGCCCGGCCAGCCAGCGCTTGCGCGCCGCCATGGGCGCCTGATCGGGGCGCAGCAGGGTGCCCAGGCGCTCGCCGGCCATCAGTCGGGTGAGCACCTCGGGCTGACGCCCGCCGGCGATGGCGGTGAAGGCGCCGGAGCGCGCCGCCAGGTGGGCCGCGCGAATCTTGGTCGTCATGCCGCCGCGCCCCAGGGCACCGCCGGCGCCGGCCACCGCCGCCAGGGCCGGGTCGTCGGCGCGCCCCTCGCGGATCAGCCGCGCCTCGGGGTTGCCGCGCGGATCGGCGTCGAAGAGCCCCTCCTGGTCGGTGAGGATCACCAGGGCATCGGCCTCGAGCAGGTTGGCCACCAGGGCGCCCAGGGTGTCGTTGTCGCCGAAACGGATCTCGTCGGTGACCACGGTGTCGTTCTCGTTGATCACCGGCACCACCCGCAGGTCGACCAGGGTGCGCAGGGCCGAGCGGGCGTTGAGGTAGC
>PUOM01000223.1 GCA_003552795.1 Halomonas sp.
AGGCGAATCGCCGAGAGCGGCAGGGCGCCCGCCATGGCGTTGCCGCTGTGGCCGCTGCGCCGCCGGGCGCGGGTCTCCACGTAGCGCCCGAAGAGCAGGAAGAAGGTGAACATGGCCGCCGAGTCGAAGTATACCTCGCCCTGGCCGGTGATCACCGCATAGCCGCTGGCCGCATAGGCGAAGCCGATGGCCAGGGAGACGGGGATGTCCATGCCCAGCACCCGGGTGCGCAGGTCGCGCACCGCATTGCGAAAGAAGGGGGCCGCCGAGAAGAACACCACCGGCGTGGTCAGGGCGAAGGAGAGCCAGTGGAAGAGGGCGTAGAAGTCCTCGCTGATTCCCTCGGGGCCGGCCACGTAGATGGGGATGGAGAACATCATCACCTGCGCCATGCCCACCGCGGCGATGATCAGCCGACGCACGTTCATGCGCTCCTCGCGCTGCAGGCGCGCCTGAGCCTCGTCGGGCTCGTAGGGCTGAGCCTGATAGCCGATGGCGGCCATTTCGGCCAGCAGCCGCGACAGCTGGACCGCCTCGGGATCCCAGCTCACCCGCACCCGGTGGTGGCTGAGGTTGACCGCGCTGGACTCGACGCCGGGGATGGCGTTGAGTCGATGCTCGATCAGCCAGGCGCAGGCCGCACAGGTGATGCCGTCCACCGCCAGAGTGGCGTGGACCCGGCCGCTGTCGTCGCCCTCCGGGTGCACGAACTGGCGCTGCAGCCCCGGGTCGTCGAATATCGCCCAGGTCTCGGCGCGGAGCGTCTCCCGGTCGTCGGGCCGTTCCGGGAGCTCGGTGCGAAAGCGGTAGTAGCTCTCCAGGCCGCCATCGACGATGGCGTGGGCGACCGCCTCGCAGCCGGGACAGCAGAGCGGCTGGCGGGTGTCATCGAGGATGATCGACCAGGGGGCGCCGGGAGGAACCCGGCTGCCGCAGTGGTAACACTCCGCCGAGCCGACAGCGACGGCGTCACTCATGGGTGCAGAATACCTTGCCGCTCAGGCATGTCAGGAGTCGCCGGCGGGAGCGGCTCGGCCCGGCGTCAGGCGTATCGCCTCCTCGTCGGGAAAGCGGCCCTCGCCCACCAGGCGCCACTCGGGATCGTCGTCCCGGGGCTCCAGCTGCAGGTACCAGCGGTGGCGCAGGTTGTCCGGCGCCTGCCCCAGGTAGCGGCCGTCGCGCACATGCTCCAGGGTGATCTCGACATCGCGATCGTCCCGGGTGGGAAAGATCAGCTCGAAGTCGAGCTTCTCCGGGAAGGTGTCGCCACCCTCCATATCCACCACCACATCGCTGGTCAGCGGATCGATGCGCAGGCTGGCGGAAAGGCCCAGCTCGGCGGCACGTTCCTGCTTGGCCAGCACCATGTTGATGGCGCGGCCATGCTCGTAGTAGTCCTCCTGCACCATGCCGTCGGCGCTTCTCACAGCCATCACGGCCAGGGTGCTGCTGGCACCGATGGAGGTGAACAGAAGGCCCAGCAGCAGCCAGGGCCAGAATTGCTTGTACCAGGGGGTCACGGGGTGGGACATGGTTATCTCCGGATCTCGCCGATGAAGCGGGTATCGCGCTCCAGCGCGATGTCTGGGTGATCATCGGCCTCGATGCGCAGGGTAATGGGGTGGCTGGGGAGATCGATCACCTCGGGATCAATGGTGATCTGGACGATGGCGCGGCGGGTCGCGCCGGCCGGCACCTCGATGCGGTCAGTGTCCATGGCGAGGTCGGGCAGGCCCTCGGCGGTCAGCTGGTAGCGGTGATCCTGATCGTCGAGGTTGCGTACCGTCAGCACGTAGACGTTGCTCAGCCGGCCATCGCGGGTCATCTGGTAGAGCTGGGTACGTTCGCGTTCCACCTCGAAGCCCAGCGGCATGCGATCGCTCACCGCCCAGGCGAAGACGCTGATCATCACCAGCAGCACGGCGAGATAGCCCATCAGGCGCGGGCGCAGGATACGGCTCGGCTTGCCCTCCAGGGCGTTCTCGGTGGTGTAGCGCACCAGCCCGCGGGGATACCCCATGCGGTCCATCACGCTGTCGCAGGCATCGATGCAGGCCGCGCAGGTGATGCACTCGTACTGCAGGCCGTCACGGATATCGATGCCGGTGGGACAGACCTGGACGCAGAGGTCGCAGTCGATGCAGTCGCCGTGGCCTGCCTCCCTGGCCTCGGCGTGGCTGAGGCTCTTCTTGCGGGCGCCGCGGGGCTCTCCGCGCGCCGCGTCGTAGGAGACGATCAGGGTGTCGCGGTCGAACATCACCGACTGGAAGCGGGCGTAGGGGCACATGTAGATGCACACCTGCTCGCGCAGCCAGCCGGCGTTGAGGTAGGTGAACACCAGGAAGAAGCCGACCCAGAAGTAGGACCAGCCGTGGGCCTGCAGAGTCGGCAGGTCGATGACCAGCTGGCGTATCGGCGTGAAGTAGCCGACGAAGGTGACCCCCGTGGCCAGTGCGATCAGCAGCCAGAGACTGTGCTTGGCACCCTTGCGCCACAGCTTGTCGGCACTGAGGGCCTGCTGATCGAGCTTGATGCGCCGGTTGCGGCTGCCTTCCAGACGGTGTTCAAGCCAGATGAACAGGAAGGTCCAGACGCTCTGCGGGCAGGTGTAGCCGCACCAGACGCGGCCGGCGAATACCGTGATGAAGAAGAGCCCGAAGGCGCAGATGATCAGCAGCCAGGAGAGCAGCATGAACTCCTGGGGGTAGAAGGTGGCAGCGAAGATGTGGAATTCGCGGCCGGGCAGGTCGAACCAGATCGCCGGACGATCTCCCCAGGGCACCCAGGGCAGCAGGAAGAAGCCCAGCATCAGCAGCCAGTTGGAGGCGCGCCGGAGTCGCTGGAAGACACCCTTGATCTCCCGTACGTAGATATGACGCCGCTTGGCATACATCTCCTGTTGCACCGTGCCCTGCTGAACCGAGCCGTCGGGCGAATGGTGCTCGACCGGCGGCGTGACATCGCGGGTGGGAATCTTGTCGCTCATGGCAGGCTCATGGCAAGGGGAGGAGAGGAGGAGCACCGGTGTGTTGCGGCGCAACCATTGTATCGAGACGCTGGCTCAACGAGAAAGGGTGCGACGCGAGGTCGCACCCTTCGGACGGCTCAGGGTGGCCGACTCAGTCCCGGAAGCGCAGGCTGTAGACGTAGGCCGCGACCAGGTGAACGCGCTCCTCGCCGATGTAGGCTTCCTGCGCCGGCATATGGCCGTTACGGCCGTTGCGCAGGCTCTGACGAATGGAGTCCGCCACGCTCTGGCCCGGTCTCTGGTAGAGCCAGATGTCGTTGGTCAGGTTGGGGGCGCCCAGCGCCTGGTTGCCGGTGCCGTCGGGCATGTGGCAGGCGGCGCAGACCGAAGCGTAGGTGGCGGCGCCGCGCTCGGCGCGCTCCTCGTCATGCTCCAGATCCGACAGTGCCAGGGTGTACTGGGTGAGGTTCTCGATATTCTCCTCGCCGAGCTGCTGCCAGGAGGGCATCAGGCCGTTACGCCCGCGCACCAGGCTGGTGACGATATTCTCGGGCTCGCCGCCGTAGAGCCAGTCGTCGTTGGTCAGGTTGGGGAAGCCGTAGCCGCCCTGGGCGTTGGAGCCGTGGCACACCGCGCAGTTGTTGAGATAGATGCGTTCGGCCACCTGCATGGCCTCCTCATCCTGGGCCAGTTCGGGGATCGGGATCTCCTGATACTGGGCGAAGATCGGCGTGAAGCGCTCCTCGGCGCGGGCCACTTCCTCCTCCCACTGCCCCTCCTGGGTCCAGCCCAGCAGGCCGGCGAAGTTGCCGAGGCCGGGGTAGAGCACCAGATAGCCCAGGGCGAAGATCACGGTGCCCACGTAGAGCTGGAACCACCAGCGCGGCAGCGGGTTGTCGTCCTCCTCGATGCCGTCCGCGGCGTGTCCGGTGGTCTCGACGTTGCCGTCGGCATCGGGGATCTTGTCGGTCTTGCGGTTGGCGTAGAGCAGCCAGAAGGCAATGCCGATGGAGCCCAGCGTGATGACGATGATCCAGGCGCTCCAGAACCCGGAAAGGGAGTCTCCCCAGAGATTGTTCATGTGTTCCTCTCTCCCTTGCTCTTGCGGGAATCGGCCCCGTTAGGCGAGGCGCTCTTGTCACGGTTCGCGAGATCATCATCATCGTCGGCGAAGGGCAGCTGGGCCGCCTCGTCGAAGTCAGGCTTGCGCCGCTTCGAGTAGGCCCACCAGGTGATGCCGATGAAGGCCACGATCAGCAGGCCGGTGATGATGCCGCGGAAGGTCCCGGTATCCATGATCAGCGGGTTCCCTCGAGCACGGTGCCCAGCTGCTGCAGATAGGCAACCAGCGCGGTGATTTCCTGCTCGCCGCGCACCTCGCGGGTGGCGTTCTCGATGTCCTCGTCAGTGTAGGGCACGCCCAGGGTGCGCAGGGCGCGCATCTTCTTCGGCGTGTCTTCGCCGTCGAGAGTGCGCTCGAAGAGCCACGGGTAGGCCGGCATGATCGACTCGGGCACCACGTCGCGCGGGTTGTACATGTGGGCGCGGTGCCAGTCGTCGCTGTAGCGTCCGCCGACCCGGGCCAGATCCGGGCCGGTGCGCTTGGAGCCCCACAGGAAGTTGTGGTCGTAGACCGTCTCGCCGGCCACGTTGTAGTGGCCGTAGCGCTCGGTCTCGGCACGGAAGGGGCGAATCATCTGCGAGTGGCAGCCGACGCAGCCCTCGCGGCGATAGATGTCGCGACCTTCCAGCTCCAGCGCGGTGAGGGGGCGCAGCCCCTCCACCGGCTCCGTGGTCTGCTTCTGGAAGAACAGCGGCACGACCTCAGCCAGGCCGCCGAAGCTGATGACCACCAGGATCAGCACGGCGAGCAGGCCAACGTTCTTTTCGACAATCTCGTGTTTCATTGGTGTCGGTATCCCCGGTTGGCTCAGGCAGTCTGCGGCAGCGGCTGACGGGCGTCTTCGCCGCGCTTGACGGTCATGGTGACGTTATAGGCCATGATCAGCATGCCCACGATCCAGCACAGGCCGCCGATCAGGCGCACGATATAGCCAGGCCCACTGGCCTCGACGGACTCGATGAAGGTGTACATCAGGGTGCCGTCGGGGTTGATGGCGCGCCACATCAGGCCCTGCAGGATGCCGTTGACCCACATGGAGGCGATATAGAGCACGGTGCCGACGGTCGCCAGCCAGAAGTGCACGGCAATCATGCCCACGGAGTACATCTCGGTGCGGCCGAAGAGGCGCGGGATCAGGTGGTACATGGAGCCGATGGTGATCATCGCCACCCAGCCCAGGGCGCCCGAGTGCACGTGGCCGATGGTCCAGTCGGTGTAGTGGGAGAGGGCGTTGACGGTCTTGATGGCCATCATCGGCCCCTCGAAGGTCGACATGCCGTAGAACGACAGGGCCACCACCAGGAAACGCAGGGTCGGGTCGGTGCGCAGCTTATGCCAGGCGCCGGAGAGGGTCATCATGCCGTTGATCATGCCGCCCCAGGAGGGGGCCAGCAGGATGATCGACATCACCATGCCCAGCGACTGGGCCCAGTTGGGCAGGGCGGTATAGTGCAGGTGGTGCGGGCCGGCCCACATGTAGACCATGATCAGCGACCAGAAGTGGACGATGGAGAGCCGGTAGGAGTAGACCGGGCGCTCGGCCTGCTTGGGCACGAAGTAGTACATCATCCCCAGGAAGCCGGCGGTCAGGAAGAAGCCCACCGCGTTATGGCCGTACCACCACTGCACCATGGCGTCGATGGCGCCGGCATAGATGGAGATCGAGTACATGGCGGTGACCGGGATGGCGGCATTGTTGACGATGTGCAGCACCGCGACGGTCAGGATGAAGGCGGCGAAGAACCAGTTGGCCACGTAGATGTGGGAGGTCTTGCGCTGCTTGATGGTCATCAGGAAGACAATGGCATAGCTGACCCACACGATGGCGATCAGGATGTTGATCGGCCACTCCAGCTCGGCATACTCCTTGGTGGTGGTGTAGCCCAGCGGCAGGGTGATCACCGCCGAGAGAATGACCGCCTGCCAGCCCCAGAAGGTGAAAGCGGCGAGCCTGTCGGACCACAGGCGGGTCTGACAGGTCCGCTGAACCACGTAGTACGAGGTGGCGAACAGCGCGGAACCCCCGAAGGCGAAGATCACGGCGTTGGTGTGCAGTGGCCGCAGGCGGCCGAAGCTGGTCCAGGGCAGGTCGAGGTTGAGTTGCGGCCAAACCAGTTGTGCGGCGAGGATGACGCCTAGGAGCATTCCCACAATGCCCCACACTACTGTCATGATCGCGAACTGCCGAACTACCTTGTAGTTGTAGGTCGGGTGTTCCAGTGCTGTGCTCATGTCAGGTTCCCATCGAACGCGGTAGCGGGTTGAAGCTGCGTCAGTTTGCCACGGACCCAGCGCCCCCAGGATGATGCAGGTCAAGAGGGCTCCGATTCTATCGCAGCCCGGCCCAATCCTGAACACGCCAATCGGCGTAAAAGGTAGAACTCGTCAAGGAGGTATGATGTCGCATTATCCTTATCAGGATTATGCCCCCGTTACCCCAGGGGTCTGTCGCGACCGCCTCGAGGCGGGCCAGACGGGTCGCTGGTGGCTTCCCGATGGCCCCCTGGAGGTGCGCGGCGAGGCGCGTGTCGGCCGCCTGCTGGTGGCTCACGGGGCCGGCGCCGGTCAGGATTCCACATTTCTCGAGCGCTGTCGCGATGCCCTCGCCGAGCGCGGCGTGCAGACCCTGGCCATCGAGTTTGCCTACCTGCAGCAGATGCGCCGTGAAGCGCGTCGCCGCCCGCCGCCGCGGGTCGATCGGCTGGTCGATGAGCTGGCTCGCTGGTGCGACCTTCTGTCACACCCTTCGCTGCCGCCGCTGTGGCTTGGCGGCAAGTCCATGGGCGGCCGAGTGGCCAGCCTGCTGGCGGCCCGTGATGATGCCCCCGGACTGGTGCTGTGCGGTTACCCCTTTCATCCCCCCGGCAAGCCCGACACCCTGCGTCTCTCCCACTGGCCGCTGATCGGCTGCCCGACGCTGGTGGTGCAGGGTAGTCGCGACCCCTTCGGGAGTCGCGAGGAGCTCGCCGGCTACGATCTCGGCGACGCCAGGGTGCACCTGCTCGAGGATGGGGACCACGACTGGCGCCCGCGGCGCGCCAGCGGGCGCAGCCAGGCGTCGCTGATCGATGAGGCGGCCGAGGCGATCGCCGGCTTCATGGCCGAGCACGCCTGAGTCCGGGGCCGCCGCGCCAGGCGCGGCGGAAGCGGTCGAGGCGTATCCTGCCGGGAAAGCAAAAGTCGTTGACATCGGCGCTGCCCCCTGTAGAATGCAGCGCCACGTGACCAGGGGTGGTTAGCTCAGCTGGGAGAGCACCAGCCTTACAAGCTGGGGGTCACAGGTTCGAACCCTGTACCACCCACCATCAGCCCGCGGGCAGACGGTGATCACGTAGAAAGCACGCAGCGGACCGGTAGTTCAGTTGGTTAGAATGCCGGCCTGTCACGCCGGAGGTCGCGGGTTCGAGTCCCGTCCGGTCCGCCAACGTGTTTTCGCCAGGTGTCATCTTGCGGACCGGTAGTTCAGTTGGTTAGAATGCCGGCCTGTCACGCCGGAGGTCGCGGGTTCGAGTCCCGTCCGGTCCGCCACGATGATGGCCTGACA
>PUOM01000225.1 GCA_003552795.1 Halomonas sp.
CATCGATTCACGGCTGGAAGATGGCGCCGCGGGCAGTCAGGTGTTCCGCCAGGACAGCTGGGCGCTGTTTGCCGAGAACGAGTGGTGGCTCGCCGAGGACCTGGCCCTGACCCTGGGGGGCCGCTACGAGAACCACGACGCCTTCGGCGGCCACTTCAGCCCCCGCGGCTATCTGGTGTGGAACACCAGCGACGACTGGACCCTCAAGGGCGGCATCAGCCGCGGCTACAAGACGCCGACCCTCAACCAGCTTCACAACGGCGTGACCGGATTCACCGCTCAGGGCCAGACCGTCACCATCGGTTCGCCGGACCTCGAACCCGAAAAAAGCACCAGCGTCGAGCTGGGCGCCAGCTACGACAACCAGCGGGGCATCACCGCCAGCGCCACGGCGTTCTACAACCGCTTCACCGACCGTATCGCCAGCGCCGCGGATGTTCCCAACTGCCAGTTCGTGGACAGCGACGGCAATACGCCCAACGCCGGCCTGGCCAACTGCCTAAGCGTGGGCAACTTCACCGCCCAGGAGGGCTTCGGTCAGCTGGTCAATATCGATCGCGCCGAGACTCGGGGCATCGAATTCAGCACCCGGGTGGAGCTGACTCCCTCCTGGCACCTGAGCGGCGGCTATACCTGGACCGACACCGAGATCACCTCCGGCGACAACGAAGGCCTGCTGCTGACCAACACACCCAGGCACAAGCTGACCGCCGGCGTGACCTGGCAGATCAACGACCGCTGGAGCACTAGCCTGGACGGCGAATACTACGCCTCCCGGGAGCGCTTCTCCGGCGGCCTGCCTACCTCGGGACAGAACCTGGCGCTCCTCGAGCAGGTGGGCAACAAGCTGGACGGCTACGAGCTCTTCCATCTGCGCAGTTCCTACCAGCTGGCAGAGAACGTGCGCCTGACCGGCACCGTCTACAACCTCCTCGACAAGGACTTCGGCCGCGCCGACAGCTACGAGTGGCAGGGTGACACCTACCAGGCCTACCGCTTCACCCAGACCGGACGCTCCACCGACGGCGTGGCCCTGGACGGCCGCAGCTTCTGGCTCTCCGCCAGCTACGACTTTTGACTCCAATAATAATGATTTTTATTACCAATAAATGGCATACTTCAAGCGTCAAGAGCATTTGCCACGGCCGCCCCCATGCACGACTTCGATGAACTCAACGCCTTTGCTTCCGTCATGGCCTCGGGCAGCCTGACCCGTAGCGCTCGTGAGCTGGGACTGGCCAAATCAACGCTGAGCCGCCGCATCAGTCAGCTCGAGGCGCGCCTGGGTCAGCCGCTGCTGCGCCGCCAGGCCAATCGCCTGATTCCCACCGAGGCCGGGCTGCTGTTCCACGGCTACTGCCGCGACATGCTGAGGCTTGCCGACCGCAGCCGCGAGGCCCTGGAGGAACTGCGCGAGGACGTCAGCGGTGAGCTGACCATCGGCGTGCACAGCGCCCTGGCACGCTGCTGGCTGGGCCCCTTGATGAACGACTTCCTGGCGCGCCATGCGGAGGTGGAGCTGACCCTGCACGCGGTGGAAGCGCTGCCCGATTCACCCGACAGCCACCGGGTGCATGTCTGGCTCGGCGAGATCCCGGATATCGGCCTCCGCCAGGAAGCCCTGGGCGCGCTGAGTCGGGGGCTCTATGCCCACCCCGGCTATCTGTCGCGCCACGGCATGCCCCGCCATCCGCGCGAGCTGGCGAGCCACAATTGGATCGACCTGCTGGGCACCAGCCGCGAGGGCCTGTCCCTGAACCACTCCGAGCAGGGCAGCTTCCATTTCCTGCCGCCGCGCTCGCGCCTGCGCGTCGACCTGCCGGTGCTGCACATGGACGCCATCGCGCGCGGACAGGGCATCGGGCTGCTGCCCCACTGGCTGGTGGCCAAGCGCGAGGCCCACCATCCCGGGGAGCTGGTGCCCTGCCTGGCGCCCTGGCAGGCGCCGCCGCTACCGATCACCCTACTTTACGCCTTCGGCCACCAGCCGCGGCGGGTCACCGCCCTGCTCGACTGCCTGCGCCAGGCGGTCCCCGAGGCGTGGCAGATGGCACGCCAGGCGGCCTGACCCGGCACTTGCCAGGCGCCCCGAGCCTGCCGAGAATGAGGCGCCCTGACCCACAAGGACGCCTGCATGCTTGCCGAACTCTTCGCGGTGATGGCCCCGGTGCTGGCCGGCGCCGGCCTGGGCTACACCTGGATCCGCCTGGGCCACCCCTACCCGGTGGAGTTCGTCACCCGGCTGGTCTTCAATATCGGCACCCCGGCGCTGATCATCGCCTCCCTCTCCGGCGCCGAGATCGACGCCGGCAGCGTCGGGCGCACCATGCTGGCCGCCGCCCTGGTGATGATCGCCATGGCCGCCGCCACCCCGCTGATGGCGCGCCTGCTGGGCCGCGACTGGCGCGTGGTATTGGCGCCGATGATGTACCCCAACACCGGCAACATGGGCCTGCCGGTGGTGCTCTACGCCTTCGGCAGCGCCGGCTTCGCCTTCGGCATCACGGTGATGGTCACGGTATCGCTGTTCCAGTTCACCGTGGGGGCGGTCATGGCCAGCCAGGGCAACGCCCTGAAGACCCTGGCGCGCACCCCCACCGTCTACGCCATCGTGATCTCGCTGGCGCTGCTGCTCACCGACACCGAGCTGCCGCGCTGGCTCGACAACAGCGTCGACCTGATCTCCGGCTTCACCGTGCCGCTGATGCTGATCACCCTGGGGGTCTCCCTGGCCAGCATCCAGGTCCGCAGCCTCACCTCCGGGGTCGGCTTCAGCCTGCTGCGCATCCCGGTGGCGGCGGGACTCGCCTGGGGCATCGCGGCCCTGCTGGGCCTGCCGCCCCTGGCCCAGAGCATCCTGGTGCTGCAGATGAGCATGCCGGTGGCGGTCTTCAACTACCTGTTCGCCCAGAAGGCCGGCCGCGAGCCCGAGTACGTGGCCAGTCTGGTGTTCTGCTCGACCCTGATGGCGCTCTTCTATCTGCCGCTGCTGCTGGCCTGGCTGATGTAGCGCAGCACGAGGGGGGTACTGTCTCCATGTGGCGACAGGGAACCCCCCAACCCCGCGGGAGTCGCTAGACTGTCGAAACGCCCACCCCGGGATTCCCACCACACCACACGATATCAATCAGGGGGAGAACGCCATGCCTGCCAACCTGCGCATCCTGCCCGCCGCCCTGCTGCTGGGCGGAATGGCATCCGCCACCCAGGCGCTGGCCGCCGAGACCCTGCCCGAGAGCGTCGTCGAGCGAATCGAGACCGAGCACCATGACCTGCGCCTGGAACGAATCGCCACCGGGCTCGAACACCCCTGGGCGGTGGCTCAGCTTCCTGATGGCCGCTTCCTGGTCAGCGAGCGGCCCGGACGCCTGGCACTGATCGACGAGGCGGGCGAGGTCCGTCACCTGGAGGGGGTGCCGGACGTCAACAGTCACGGACAGGGGGGCCTGCTCGACGTGGTGCTGCATCCCGGCTTCGGCACCGGTGATGGCGATCACGACTGGGTCTACTTCACCTGGAGCCAGGCCGGCAGCGGCGGCACCGCCACCGCGCTCTCCCGGGCGCGCCTGGAGGACGAGACCCTGACCGATGTCGAGGAGCTTTTCGTCCAGGATCGCTTCTCCGGCCCCGGCCGCCACTACGGCTCGCGCCTGGCCTGGCTGCCCGACGGCACCCTGCTGATGAGCATCGGCGACCGCGGCAGCGAGCCGCCCCGCGCCCAGGATGCGGGCGACCATGCCGGCAGCGTGCTGCGCCTCACCGAGACCGGCGGCGTGCCGGACGACAACCCCTTTCTCGAGGATGACGATGCCCTCGATGCGCTCTATACCCTGGGCAACCGCAATATCCAGGGCATGATCGTCAATCAGCGGGGGGCGGTCTGGGCCACCGAGCACGGTCCCCGGGGTGGCGACGAGCTCAACCTGATCGAGGCCGGCGAGAACTACGGCTGGCCGGAGGTGAGTCAGGGCCGCGACTACGCCACCGGCGAGCCCATCGGCGCCGACAGCCTGCCCGGCATGCGCGACCCGGTTCACGTCTTCGACGGCACCCTGGCCCCGTCGGGCCTGGCCGAGGTGGCAAGCGAGCATTTTCCCGAGTGGGAAGGCAACCTGCTGGCCGGCGGCCTGCGCAGCGAGCGGCTCAAGCGCCTGATACTGGACGATGACGCCCTGGCCGGCAGCGAGACGCTTCTCGATGGCGAGATCGGCCGCATCCGCGATGTGCGCCAGGGCCATGACGGCGCTCTCTACCTGCTCGACGACGACGAGCACGGCAGCCTCTACCGACTGGTGCCGGCCGACTGACACTGCCCCGGGCCATCTCTCGACGCCGGCCCCGCCTCTGGCGGGGCCGACCTGCGCCAGACACAGGACACTGCATGCGACTTCGCAACCTCATCATTCTCACCGTCATCGTGCCGCTGTTCCTGGTCCTGGTGGTCTTCAGCCTGGTGGCGATCAACTCGCTGGAGGACAACGTTCGCTCCAAGCTGCAGACCGAGGTCCAGATCATCACCCACGCCATCGGCACCTCCCTGGGCTATGCCATGGCCCGCGACTCGCCGGAGTCCCTGGAGGAGTCGCTGCACTCGGCCTTCTCCTTCCACCGCATCTATGGCGCCTATGTGTTCGATATCGAAGGCCAGGAGATCTACGGCCTGGGGCTCGGCGAGGCGCTCTTCACCCCCGATGAGATCCGCGAGGTGGTCGCGACAGGCGAGCCCACCGGCGACAATCGCCAGCATGATGGCTGGTCCTACTACTCGGCGCTGATGCCGCTGACCACCCCGGACGGCGAGGTGCGCGGGGTGCTTCAGGTCAACCGCCTCAACACCGGCATCGAGAACTACACCGGCTTTCTGACCCTGGTGGCCGGCCTGGCCTTTCTGATCGGCTCGGCGGGTATCGTGCTGGGCATCTGGTGGGGCTTCCGGCGCCATATCGAACGCCCGATCAACCACCTGCTGGAGGTAATGGCCCGGGTCGAGGGCGGCGCACGCGAGCAGCGCGCCGCGCCCACCGGCCCCGAGGAGTACCGCCGCCTGGCGGTGGCGCTCAACGGCATGCTCGATGCCATGGCCGAGAAGGATGCCGACATCGAGTCGCGCCGCCTCAACGAGATTGCCCTGGAGAAACGCCTGCGCAAGTCCCGCAAGCTCGCCGAGCTGGGGGTGCTCGCCGCCGGGGTGGCCCATGAGATCGGCGCGCCGCTCACGGTCATCAACGGCCAGGCCCAGCGCCTGGCCCGCCGCGAGACCATCGGCGAGGACGAGCGCGCGCGACTCGGGCGCATCCGCGGTGAGGTGACGCGCATCGTCGAGATCGTCCGTCAGCTGATGGAGCTGGGGCGGCGCCATAACGTGGAGAAGGAGTGGGTGGCCCTGGACGAGCTGATCCAGGGCGCCCGCGATCTGGTGGAGGAAGAACTGGAGCAGCACGGCACCCATCTGGACACCGAGCTGCCAGAGCCGCCGCCGCGGCTGCTGGTCAACGGCCAGCAGCTGACCCAGGTGCTCACCAACCTGCTGCGCAACGCCGCCCAGTCCGAAGGCACCCGCCGCGTGCGACTGCGCGCCGAGACCCGCGGCGAGCATCTGCATCTCCGCCTTGAAGATGACGGCAGCGGCATCAGCGATGCCGACAAGTCTCAGGTCTTCGACCCCTTCTTCACCACCAAACCGGTGGGCCAGGGCAGCGGCCTGGGCCTCTCCATGGTCCACCGCATCGTCAACGACCATGGCGGCACCATCGGGGTGTTCGACAGCGAGCTGGGCGGCGCCGAGTTCGCCATCACCCTTCCGCTGGAGGACTCCCTGGAGGAGGATGAGACCGCCACTACAATCGAACCGGCAACGCGAGGACGCCAATCGTGACACCCAAGGACGCTGTGCCCCCCCGCCCGATCCTGATCGTCGAGGACGACCCGGCCATCCTGGAGCTTCTCGAGGAGGAGCTCCAGGATGCTGGCCATGACACCCTGGGTGTCGGCAGCGCCGAGGAGGCCATCGCCACCCTCAGCCACACCCCGGTCGCCATGGTGATCAGCGACGTGCGCCTGCCCGGCATGAGCGGCCTGGCACTGCTCGAGCAGCTGCGCGACGAGAACAGCCCGCTGGGCTTTATCGTCATCACCGCCTTCGGCACCATCGACCAGGCGGTGGAGGCCCTCAAGCTCGGTGCCGATGACTTCCTGACCAAGCCGCTGGACCTGGAGAACGTCCGCGAGGCGGTGTTCCGGGTACTGGAGCATCGCCGCCTGGCCGAGCGCTTTCGGCGCAGCGGTCCGCCCGGCCACTTTCACGGCATCGTCGGCGAAAGCGAGCCGATGCAGGCGCTGTTCCACGACGCCGCCCGCCTGGCCAAGAGCGACGCGCCGATTCTGGTGCTCGGCGAGAGCGGTACCGGCAAGGAGCTGCTGGCCCGGGCGATCCATGCCGAGAGCTCTCGCGCCGAGGGCCCCTTCGTGGCGATCAACTGCGCCAGCATTCCCGGCGAGCTGATGGAGAGCGAGTTCTTTGGCCACGTGAAAGGCGCCTTCACCGGGGCCAGCGACCATCGCCAGGGACTCTTTCAGACAGCCAGGGGCGGCAGCCTCTTCCTCGATGAGATCGGCGAGATGTCACCGGAGCTGCAGGCCAAGCTGCTGCGCGCCCTGCAGGAGAAGACCGTGCGCCCGGTGGGCAGCGAGCGGGAGGAAACGGTGGACGTGCGCATCATCGCCGCCACTCATCGCGATCTGGCGCGGGCCATCGAGACGGGGCACTTCCGCAGCGACCTCTTCTATCGGCTGGAGACCTTCTCGCTGCGCATTCCGCCGCTGCGCGAGCGGGAGGGGGACCTGGAACGGCTGATCACCGCCCTGATCGACAAGCATGCCGAAGCCCAGGCGAAACGCATCGAGGGCATCGAGCCCGCCGCCCTGCAGGCGCTGCTCGCCTACCCCTACCCGGGCAATGTGCGCGAGCTCGAGAATGCCATCATGCGCACGGTGACCCTGGCCGACGCCGGCGAGATCCGCCATGCCGATCTGCCCGAGCGCCTGCGCGAACAGGCCGAGGCATCACGCCGCGAGAGCGGCGAGGTACTGCCGGGCAGCCCGGCGCCAAGCGTACCGCAACAGGCCTGGCCGAGCCTCGAGGAGGTCGAGAAGCGCTATATTCGCAAGGTGCTCGACGCCACGGGCGGCAACAAGCGACGCACCGCCGACATTCTGGGCATCGCCCGGCGCACCCTCTACCGCCGCCTCGACAACTGAGCGCACCGTCGCCCGGAGGCCCGCGTCATCGGTAGACGTTGCGCCGATAGAAAAAGCCCCCGCACTGGGCGGGGGCTGAAGGGCGCGGCCTGATCATGGATGCCGAGGGGATGGCGGGAACATCGACTAGGCGCGCCGGGGAACAACATGCCTGTGGGAAGATCAGTCGTCGGACATCTCCCAGTCATCCTCGCCGCTCGGCTGGCCTGGGTCCGCCTGGCCGGGATCGGTGGCATCCTCGCCGTTGGGCATCGGGTCGGTACCGCTGCCGAAGCCTGGCTCATCGGCCGGCGCGCCCGGGTCGGCGGCAGGATCGGCCGGTGCGCCCGGGGCGGCGGCGGGATCGG
>PUOM01000125.1 GCA_003552795.1 Halomonas sp.
CACCACGCACTCCACCGGGATCATCGTCAGCGCCTTGACCAGGCTCTCGGTCGCCGAGAGACGCTCCTCGAAGTGGGTCGGCACCCCCGCCGCCGCCAGCGTCTCCATGATGAAGGCGTTGAAGCAGTTGTTGACCATGCCCTTGCGCGCCAGCGACTCCATACGCTCGCCGTCGAAGGCGCTGGTGTCGTCGCGGAACTGCAGGATCACGCGAGACGGATCATCGGTGGCGAAGACCGACTTGGCCTTGCCGGCATAGAGTTCTTGGCGCTTTTCCATGGAAGCCTCCAGAGGCTGCAAGCAGCGAAAACGGGAAGTAGTGAAAGACAGTGATATGAGGTTGCGTGTTCAGCCGATGGCCTGCCACGTCATGCCAGCCGCCTGGCAGGAGACCTTGAGACGAGATTCGTCGCCATCGAGCAGCGGTGTCAGGGCCTCCCGAGCCAGCTCGGGGCGATTGTTGTGTTCCGACAGGTGCGAGCAGACGATGTGCTGCAGGCGATCCAGGCCGAGACGCGGCAGCAGCGCGGCAGCCTGTACATTGGCCAGATGCCCCCAGTCCCCGCCCACGCGGCGCTTGAGGTGCAGCGGATAGGGCCCGTCGGCGAGCATCTGGACGTCATGGTTGCACTCCAGCACCAGGGCGTCGCAGCCGGCGAAGGCCTCGGCGACGTGCTCGGTGGGATGTCCCAGATCGGTGAGTAGGCCGAGGCTGCGATCGCTGCCGTGCACGCGAAACTGGACCGGCTCCCGGGCGTCGTGGGGCACGGTCACCGGGGCGATGGTCAGCCCCTTGACGGCAAAACGCTGTTGCGGCGTGATCCAGTGCCGGTCCGGGAGCTCGCCGAGGCGGCCCGAGCGCCAGGTGCCGGGGGTCAGGTAGACCGCCACACCGTGGCGACGCGCCAGCGGACCCACCCCGCGGATATGATCGCCGTGCTCGTGGGTCACCAGCACCGCATCGAGCTGACGCGGATGGAGGCCGAAGCGCGCCAGGCGACGTTCTGTCTCGCGCAGGCCGAAACCGCAGTCCACCAGCAGGTGGGTCTCGCCGTCGCTGACCAGGGTCGCATTGCCCTTGCTGCCGCTGCCCAGGGAGGCGAAGCGCAGCCGCCCCGGCGAGCCATCGACCCGCGCGTCCTCGGCCACCGACATCAGCGCAGCAGGCCCGCCACCCGCTCGAGCAGCTCGCGCTGATCGTCGGCGCTGAAATCACGATCGCTGGCGTTCACCGCCCGCAGCACGGTCTGCTGCGGCCCTTCGGACTCCAGCACCAGACGGATCTGCTGGTGCATCTGGCGCACGTCGGGGCTGAAGACGATCTGCAGCGGATTGCGGTTGCGCTCGGTGACCGTCATGTAGCTGATCAGGAACTCGCGGCCTCCCGGGTCGCTCTCCAGGAGCTCGCGGCGCTCCTCGACGGTGAAGTCCTGGCTCAGCTGGTGGTCGAGCTCGGCCCAGGTGCGCTCGGTCTCCAGCGGGATCTCGACCACCCACTCGTCGCCGCGCTGCTCGAGGCTCAGCTGCGCCTCGCCGGCCAGACGCTGAGCGGCCAGGGAGGACGCGCTGGCGGTGGCGCTCTGCGCGCCGAAGAACGCCTCGAGACCATCGAGGCAGGCCTCCACCGGAGCTCCGCCCTGGTCGCAGCGCACCTCGCTGTCGCCGGCGCGCAGCCCCTGGCGCACGCTCAGGCGCGCCTGACTGGTCTCGATCACCCCGCGCGTGGAGTCGCTGGCCTGGATGCCCAGCCCCCGGGTACGGGCGAAATCCTCGAGCTGGGGCCAGACGGTACCAGGGTCGGCGCCCACCACCAGCCAGGCATCACTGCCGATGGCACGGCGCTCGACGAAGTCCCGCTCCACGGCACGACCGGCTCCCAGGGCCTGGGGGCTCGGCGCGCTGAAGCGACCGTCGGGGGGACGGAACTCGCCGGCGGCCTGAGGCACCGGCATGGCATCGCGATAGCGCTGGGGGTCCCGGGTCTCGGGCAGGGTCAGGGCCGGGGCGGTACTCGCCTCGGCATAGTCGACGTTGCGGTCATGGTAGTAGCCGTCGGGGCGTGCGCAGCCCGCCAGGACGACGGCTGCCGCCAGGGGAAGCCATTTCAGCGCTGAGTTCATGCGTCCACCTTGCATCAGTTCTCCAGGTTCCGGCACGGCGCCGATCAGTCCTCGATCACGCCGGCCAGCTGCAGGGCCTCGCTGATCGTGGAGTGGTACTTCTCCGAGAGCCAGGTGAGCGGCAGGCGGATGCCCGGCTCGATCAGCCCCATGCGGTAGAGCGCCCACTTGACCGGAATCGGGTTGGACTCGATGCCCAGGTTGGTGTGCAGGGGCATCAGACGGGTGTTGAGCTGGTGGGCGAGGTCGGTATCGCCGGCCACCGATGCCGCACACAGATCGTGCATCGCCCTGGGCGCCACGTTGGCGGTCACCGAGATATCCCCGTGCCCTCCCATCAGCATGAAGTCGCAGGCCGTGCCGTCGTCACCGGAATAGAGCATGAAGCCGCTGCCCTGGAGCCGGGCGATCAGGTCCTCGGCGCGCTCCAGGTTACCGGTGGCGTCCTTGAGACCGACGATGTTATCCACTTCGGCCAGGCGCAGCACGGTCTCGTTGTAGAGATCACAGGCGGTACGCCCCGGCACGTTGTAGAGGATCACCGGCAGCTTGCTGCCCTCGGCCACCGCCTTGAAGTGGCGGTAGAGGCCCTCCTGGGTCGGCTTGTTATAGTAGGGACAGACCGACAGGCAGTAGTCGGCGCCCACCTCGCTGGCGTAGCGAGCCAGCTCCACCGCCTCGGAGGTGGCGTTGGCGCCGGTGCCGGCGATGACCGGAATGCGTCCGTCGACCTCCTCCACCACGGTGCGAATCACGTCGAAGTGCTCGGCGAAGGACATGGTGGTGGGCTCGCCGGTAGTGCCGGCGGCGACGATACCATCGGTGCCGTGGTCGAGGTGGAAGTTCACCAGGCGACGCAGCGCCTCCCAGTCGATGTCGCCATTGACCTTCATCGGCGTCGCCAGGGCGACGATACTGCCAGTGATCATCCTCTCTATCCTCTTGATTCAACGGCTGCGCCACGGCCCGGCATCCACCGGGTCGTCAGGGGCGGCGGGGCCCATGGCCCGCACCAAGGGTCAAATGGTACTCAGCCGGCCAGAGCCTGTACAGCGAGGCACGCCACTTTGACAGCGCGGCCCCGCTTGCGTGTAATCAAGCTCCCCCCAACAACGCGCAGGAGACTTCCATGAGCGTGAGCATCGGCCAGCCGGTTCCCGATTTCACTGCCGCCGCCACCGGCGACGCCAGCGTATCTCTCTCCGAGCTCAGGGGTCGCCAGGTGGTGGTCTTCTTCTACCCCAAGGCGAGCACCCCGGGCTGCACCACCGAGGGCGGCGACTTCCGCGACCGCAAGGAAGCCTTCGACGCCGCCAACACCGTGATCCTCGGCGTATCCCGGGACGGCATCCGCGCCCAGGAGAACTTCAAGGCCAAGCAGGCCTTCAACTTCGCGCTGGTTTCCGACAAGGACGAGGCAGTCTGCCAGCTGTTTGACGTCATCAAGCTCAAGAAGCTGTATGGCAAGGAGCACCTGGGCATCGAGCGCAGCACCTTCCTGATCGACGCCGAGGGCAGACTGGCCCGCGAGTGGCGCAGGGTCAAGGTGCCGGGCCACGCCCAGGAGGTGCTGGAAGCCGCCCAGGCGCTGCAGGAGGGACGCCTGAACGCCGACTGAGGCGACCCGCAGGGGCAGCCGCTGCCGCCCCTGCGCTCACTCCTCGGCCAGCGCCTCGGCGGCCTCCTCGCGCTTGTGTCGCTGAATTCCCCGCGGCCAGGCATAGACCAGCGCTTTGAGCAGGGTGGCCAGCGGAATGGCGAAGAAGATCCCCCAGAAGCCCCAGATTCCGCCGAAGAAGAGCACCGCCACGATGATCGACACCGGGTGCAGGTTGACCGCCTCGGAGAAGAGGATCGGCACCAGGACGTTGCCGTCCAGGGCCTGAATGATACCGTAGGCGATCACCACGTAGGCGAACTCGCTGGTCATGCCGAAATGGAAGCCCGCCACCGCCGCCACCGGCAGGGTGGCCACCGCTGCGCCGATGTAGGGCACCAGCACCGAGAAGCCGACCAGCACCGCCAGCAGTGCCGAGTAGGGCAGCCCGAAGAAGGCGAAAGTGAGGAAGGAGACGGTGCCCACGATGATGATCTCGATGAACTTGCCGCGCACGTAGTTGGCGATCTGGTCGTCCATCTCATGCCAGATGCGGGTCATCAGGGCGCGCTTGTGGGGCAGCAGCGAGAGGGTGAAGTCCACCAGCCTGTCACGATCCTTGAGCAGGAAGAAGACCAGGATCGGCACCAGCACCAGATAGATGATCAGCGACAGCACATTGCCCAGCGAGGCCAGCGACAGGGTCAGGGCACGCTGGCCGAACTGGGTCATCTCGCGCCCGGCCACGGCGATCCAGTTCTGGATCTGATCGGGGGTGATCAGGTGCGGGTAGCGCTCCTGCAGGTCGTCGAGCAGCTGCTGGCCGCTGGCGAACATGCGCGGCGTCTCCTGCACCAGCCCCACCAGCTGGTTCCAGATCAGCGGCATCAGGATGAAGGCCATCGCCAGCAGCATGCCGATGAAGCCCAGGAACACCAGACTCACCGCCAGCAGGTGGGGCACATGGCGCCGCTGCAGCCAGTTCACCGCGCCCTGCAACAGGAAGGCGATCACCAGGGCGGTAAAGAAGGGTGCCAGCATGCGCCCGAACAGGATCACCACGGCGAAGCCGATCACCAGCACTACCAGCAGGATCACCGCCTCCTCGTCGGAGAAGTAGTGGTCGATCCAGCCCTTGAAGAGCGTCCTCAGGGTCATGGGGCACCCTCCCCACCCTTGCGAATCCAGTAGTGGTAGACGTCACCTCGCTCCTGTCGATCCAGCATGTCGTGAGGGCTCTGGGCGGTGAAGGTCGCGAAGTCCTGCCAGGAGCCGGCATCGGTGGCCATCACCTCGAGCAGCTGGCCCGGCGCGAGGCGCGCCAGCGCCTGCTTCGCCTTGAGCAGCGGCAGCGGACAGGGAAGACCGCGGGCATCGAGCAGGTCATCGGGTTGCAGAGCCATGATCTCTCCCGGAACAATGGGGTGGGGCGGATAGCTGCCAAGTGACGGAGAGCCGCTCGACAGGAAAACTATTGGGATTTAAAGGCACTTTACCGGCTGAATCAATGTCGGACCATGGCCCCCGCGCCTCACCACCGGAGACTCCGAGCATGCCGCGCCGCTTTCCCCGACTCGCCGCCGGCGTCCTCTGCCTGACGCTGGCCCTGCCCGCCCACGCCCAGTGGACCCAGCCCCAGTGGGACAGCGCCGCCGGGCTGCCGAGCCTGGCCACCGGCGACAGCCAGGCCGCCAGCGGCGAGGAGCTCCGCCTGGGACGGGCCTGGCTGCGCCAGTTCAAGGCTCGGGCGCCCCAGTGGCAGGACCCCATCGCCCAGTACTACGTGGAGTCGATGATCACCCGCCTGCTGCCCCACAGCGGGCTGGGCGGCAGCCGGACCCTGGTAACCCTGGTCGACAGCCGCCAGCTCAACGCCTTTGCCGTGCCCGGGGGCATCATCGGGGTAAATGCCGGCCTGTTCGCCTTCGCCGAGGAGGAGGCGGCACTGGTCTCGGTGCTGGCCCACGAGCTCGGTCACCTCTCCCAGCGCCACTATGCCCGCGGCCGGGCCCGCGCCGAGCAGACTCAGGTACCCGCCATGGCCGCCATGCTGGCCGGCATGTTGATCGCCGCCGCCGGGGGCGGCGATGCCGGCGTCGGTGTCGCCATGGGCTCCCAGGCCGCCTTTATCCAGGATCAGCTGGCCTACTCGCGACGCTTCGAACAGGAGGCCGACCGCATCGGCCTGCAGGCCATGGCCCAGGCCGGCTACGACCCCGAAGCCATGGTACGCATGTTTCGCGCCATGCAGCGCATGGCCAGCCTGCAGGGCGGCAATCCGCCGGAGTTCCTGCTCACCCACCCGGTGACCGAGTCTCGCCTCAGCGACACCCAGGACCGCGCCAGCCGGCTCTCGGTCTCCTCCCCCCGCGACGACGACCTCCAGTACCACCTGGTTCGCGCACGGGCCCTGCTGGCCATCCACGAACGCGACCCGCAGCAGGCCGTGACGCGCCTCGCCCAGGATGACGTGCCCGAGGCCGCCCGCCGCTATCTGGACGCCCTGGTGGAGGCCCGCCGGGGCAACGTCGACACGGCACTCGCGGCCCTCGACGCCCTGGCCCGCCAGGAGCCCGACCTGGGCCTGCTGCCCGCCTCCGCCGCCGAGGTGGCCTTCGACGCCGGTCGCTATGACGACGCCATCGAGCGCAGCAGGCGACTGCTGCGGCTGATGCCGGGGCACCTGCCCGCCACCCTGACCCTGGGCGAGGCGCTGCTGCAGCAAGATCCCGACGAGGCATGGCGGGTGCTGCGCGAGCTTGCCGAGCGGCGCCAGGAGGATCCCCAGGTGTTCACCCTGCTGGCCCAGGCCGCGGGGCGCAGCGGGCGCGAGGCCTGGGGACACCTGGCCCGGGCCGAGCAGCTGCAGCTCACCGGGCGTATCAGCGAAGGCATTCGTCAGCTCGAGGTGGCCCGACAGGTGGCCGAGCAGGAGGGCGACGCCGCGGCCACTGCCCGTATCGAGCAGCGCCGCGAGGCGTTCATCGGCTATCGGGAGACGCTGGAGAAGTTTCAGTAGCTGGAAGCTGGAAGCTGGAAGCTGGAAGCTGGAAGCTGGAAGCTGGAAGGCATCATCTTGCCACCAACGCTGGCATCAAGGGTGTCTCTTCCGGCTTCCAGGCGCGAAGCGCCGCTCTTCCAGCTCCGGCGCCAGGCGAAGCCTAGCGCTGGAAATTCAGCATCCGCTCCAGCGGCTTGAGCGCGGCGATGCGCAAGGAATCGTCGACGTGGATCTCGCCGCTACCGTGGCGCAGGGCGTCGGCCAGGTTGTCCAGGGCGTTCATCGCCATCCAGGGGCAGTGGGCGCAGCTTCGGCAGGTGGCGCCATTGCCGGCGGTGGGGGCCTCGAAGAGGGTCTTCTCCGGCACCGCCTGCTGCATCTTGAAGAAGATGCCGCGATCGGTGGCGACGATCAGCTTGTCGTTGGGCAGATCCTTCGCGGCCTTGATCAGCTGGGAGGTGGAGCCCGCCACGTCGGCCAGCTCGACCACCGAGGCTGGCGACTCGGGATGCACCAGCACGGCGGCCTCCGGGTAGAGGGCCTTGAGCTCCTCGACCCCCTTGGCCTTGAACTCCTCGTGCACGATGCAGGCGCCGTCCCACAGCAGCATGTCGGCGCCGGTCTTCTTCTGGATATAGCCGCCCAGGTGCTTGTCCGGGGCCCAGAGGATCTTCTCGCCGCGGGCCTGGAGCTCCTCGATCACCTCGACGGCGATGGAGGAGGTCACCACCCAGTCGGCGCGGGCCTTCACCGCCGCCGAGGTGTTGGCATAGACCACCACGGTGCGGTCGGGGTGCTGGTCGCAGAAGGCGGCGAACTCGTCGGCGGGGCAGCCCAGGTCCAGGGAGCAGGTCGCCTCCAGGGTGGGCATCAGCACACGC
>PUOM01000033.1 GCA_003552795.1 Halomonas sp.
AACGACACCGGTTCCCCCGAAGTGCAGGTAGCCCTGCTGAGCGCCAACATCGATGGCCTGCAGGACCACTTCAAGAGCAACAAGCAGGATCACCACTCCCGTCGTGGCCTGATCCGCATGGTCAACCAGCGCCGCAAGCTGCTTGACTACCTGAAGCGCAAGGATTTCGAGCGCTATCAGTCGCTGATTCAGCGTCTCGGCCTGCGTCGCTAAAGTAAAGGATAATTCGCTACTGCGCTCGATAGCCTGGCCGCCGGCGGTGCTCGCTCTCCTCATGTAGCGGGCTACACTCCGGGAGCTGCGCTCCGGCGGCGACCAGCCTCCCATCGCTCGCAACGCGAATTCCTCCTTTCCTTGTTCTCGACGTGTCAACGGGCAGTCCCCTCAGGGGGCTGCCCGTTTAGCGTTGTGGGTTGGAAATGTCGCCATCCGGTGGCCGCGGGGCGCGTCAACCCCTAAAATGGTCGCCGAGTCGAAACGACCCAAACACAGAAAAGTAACGTTGAAGGAAGTCGCCGTGAATCCGGTCAAGAAGACATTTCAGTACGGTCGCAGCACCGTCACCCTGGAAACCGGGCGTATCGCTCGCCAGGCCACCGGTGCCGTGATGGTCACCATGGACGACACCGTGGTGCTCTGCACCGTGGTCGCCAAGAAAGAGGCCAATCCAGCTCAGCCCTTCTTCCCGCTGGGGGTGTTCTATCAGGAGAAGACCTACGCGGTCGGCAAGATCCCCGGCGGCTTCTTCAAGCGCGAGGGGCGTCCCACCGAGAAGGAGACCCTCACCTCGCGGCTGATCGATCGCCCGATTCGCCCGCTCTTTCCCAAGGGCTTCATGAACGAGGTGCAGGTGGTCTGTACGGTACTCTCCACCGACCGCAACCATGATCCGGATATCGCGGCGCTGCTGGGCACCTCGGCGGCCCTGGCTATCTCCGGCGTGCCGTTCAACGGCCCGATCGGTGCGGCCCGCGTCGGCTTCACCGAAGAGCAGGGGTACTTCCTCAACCCCACCGTGGAAGACCTGGCCGACTCCGAGCTGGACATGGTGGTGGCCGGCACCGACAAGGCGGTGCTGATGGTGGAGTCCGAGGCCAAGGAGCTGCTCGAGGACGAGATGCTCGGCGCCGTTCTCTATGGCCATATGGAGATGCAGGTGGCCATCCAGGCCATCAACGAGCTGGTCGCCGAGGCCGGCAAGCCCAGATGGGAGTGGCAGCCGAAGGCCGAGAACACCGAGCTCAAGGCCGCCGTGGCCGGCGCCTTCGAGGCCAAGGTGGGTGAGGCCTATCGCATCACCGACAAGATGGTCCGCCAGGAGGCGCTCTCTGCGCTCAAGGCCGAGGCCGTCGAGCAGCTGGCCGGTGAGGAAGAGGGCAAGTTCGACGCCGACGAGGTCAAGGGCGCCTTCTCCAGCCTCGAGAAGCGCGTGGTGCGCTCCCGGGTCGTCAAAGGCGAGCCGCGCATCGATGGCCGCGACCACAAGACCGTGAGGCCGCTGGCCATCGAGGTGGGCAGCCTGCCCAAGACCCACGGCTCCGCGATCTTCACCCGGGGCGAGACCCAGGCGATCGTGGTTGCCACCCTGGGCACCCTGCGCGACTCCCAGCTGATCGAGTCGCTGGAGGGCGAACGCAAGGACCGCTTCCTGCTGCACTACAACTTCCCTCCCTATTGCGTGGGCGAGACCGGCTTCATGGGTGGCCCCAAGCGTCGCGAGATCGGTCACGGCCGTCTGGCGCGACGCGGCGTGCAGGCCATGCTGCCCGACGATGCCGACTTCCCCTACACCATCCGCGTGGTCTCCGAGATCACCGAGTCCAACGGCTCCAGCTCCATGGCGTCGGTGTGCGGCACGTCGCTGGCGCTGATGGATGCCGGTGTACCGATGAAGGCGCCGGTGGCGGGCATCGCCATGGGCCTGGTCAAGGATGACGACGGCTTCGCGGTGCTCACCGATATCCTCGGCGATGAGGATCACCTCGGTGACATGGACTTCAAGGTGGCCGGCTCCACCGAGGGGGTGACCGCCCTGCAGATGGACATCAAGATCGAGGGCATCAACGAGGAGATCATGGAGCAGGCGCTGCAGCAGGCTCTGGAGGCGCGCCTCAATATCCTCGAGCAGATGAACGCGGTGATTTCCCAGAGCCGCACCGAGGTCTCGGAGAACGCCCCTTCCATGGCGACCATCAAGATCTCTCCGGACAAGATCCGCGACGTCATCGGCAAGGGCGGCGCTACCATCCGCAAGATCTGCGAGGATACCGGCGCCTCCATCGACCTGGACGACGACGGCACCGTGCGCATCTACGCCGAGGACAAGAAGGCGGCCAAGGCGGCCATCGATACCGTGCTTGCGATCACCGCCGAGGCGGAGATCGGCAAGCTCTACCGCGGCAAGGTGGTACGCATCGCCGACTTCGGCGCCTTCGTCAACATCATGCCCGGCACCGACGGCCTGGTGCACATCTCGCAGATCGTGCCGGAGCGGGTCAACGACGTGCGCGACTTCCTCAACGAGGGCGACGAGCCCATCGTCAAGGTGCTCGACATCGACAACCGCAACCGGGTGAAGCTCACCATCAAGGAGATCACCCCGGAAGAGAAGGCGGCATTCGAGGCCGAAGCGGCTGATGCCGAGCTGTAAGCGACCGCCTCCGGCGAGCTTTAAGCCTTAAGCGGTAAGCCGTAAGAAAACCCTCCATGGTCTAACCGTGGAGGGTTTTTCAATGGAGGGCGGCAAGCGAAAGAAAAGCCCTTGTGGAACTCGTCCGCAAGGGCTTATTTCATTGAGCTTACAGCTTACAGCTCGCGCGCCGCGCGGCTTATCGTTCGATGGCCAGCGCCACGCCCTGGCCGCCGCCGATGCACAGCGTCGCCAGCCCCTTCTTGGCGTCGCGGGCGATCATCTCGTGGAGCAGGGTCACCAGCACGCGGCAGCCGGAGGCGCCGATGGGGTGACCCAGGGCGATGGCGCCGCCATTGACGTTGATCTTGCTGGCATCCCAGCCCAGCTCCTTGTTGACGGAGAGTGCCTGGGCGGCGAAGGCTTCGTTGGCCTCGATCAGGTCGAGATCGTCAAGGCTCCAGCCGGCCTTTTCCAGGCAGCGGCGGGTGGCCGGGGCCGGACCGATGCCCATGATGGCCGGATCGACGCCGGCATTGCTGTAGGCGGCGATGCGCGCCAGCGGCTCGAGGCCCAGAGCCTTGGCTTTCTCGGCGGAGCAGAGCATCACCACGGCGGCACCGTCGTTGATGGAGGAGGCATTGCCCGCGGTGATGGTGCCGTCCTTCTTGAAGGCGGGGCGCATGCCGGAGAGTTTCTCGGCGGTCACCGAGCGGGGGCCTTCGTCGGTGTCGAATACCACCGGATCGCCCTTGCGCTGAGGAATCTCCACGGGAACGATCTGACCCTTGAACTTGCCGTCCTGGATAGCGGCGGCGGCCTTCTGCTGGGAGGCGGCAGCGAACTCGTCCATCTCCTCGCGGGTGATGCCGTACTTCTCCGCCAGGTTCTCGGCGGTGATGCCCATGTGGTAGTTGTTGAAGGCGTCCCAGAGGCCGTCATGAACCATGGTGTCCACGGCCTTCCAGTCGCCCATGCGCTGACCGTTGCGCGAGTTGGGCAGCACGTGGGGGGAGGCCGACATGTTCTCCTGGCCGCCGGCCAGGATCAGCTCGGCGTCGCCGCAGCGGATCGCCTGGGCCGCCAGGTGCAGGGCCTTGAGGCCGGAGCCGCAGACCTTGTTGATGGTCATGGACGGGACGGCATCGGGCAGGCCGGCCTTGATGGCCGCCTGGCGGGCGGGGTTCTGGCCGACGCCGGCGGTCAGTACCTGGCCGAGCAGCACTTCGTCGACCTGGTCGCCGGCCACGCCGGTGCTGGACAGGATATCCTTGATCACCAGGGCGCCAAGGTCGCTGGCAGGGATGCCGGCCAGGGAGCCGCCGAAGGTGCCGATGGCGGTACGACGGGCGGCAACGATCACCACTTCTTGCATGGGGGAGTTCTCCTGAATCGTGTGACAGAGGTTGCGGCCTTGTCGCGGCAGCCGGACATGACCGGGAACTCCCAGCATAGGGGAGGCCTGTGCGCCGCGGCAATGCTTCCTTGGCGGTACAGGCGGGGAATTGACGGCAGGCGGGGGGGGAGTGGGCGGACCGAAAGGGTCGGACGGTATCCGAGCGGGATACCGCCCGCTGGCTCAGGCCATCTGCACGGGGATGGCGTGGCTGGTGTGGCTGACCGCGTTGCCTTCCTGGAGGTAGACCAGTGCCGGCTGATGGTTCTCCAGCTCCGCATTGCTGTAGTGGGCGTAGCTGCAGATGATCACGCGATCCTCGGGGCCGGCCAGGTGGGCGGCGGCGCCGTTGACGGAGATCACCTTCGAACCCTCCTCGGCGCGGATGGCGTAGGTGGTGAAGCGCTGGCCATTCTCGACGTTGTAGATCTGGATCTGCTCGTTCTCACGGATGCCGGACAGGTCGAGCAGCTCGCCGTCGATGGCGCAGGAGCCCTCGTAGTTGAGAACGGCATGGGTGACGCGGGCCATGTGCAGCTTGGCCTTGAGCATGATGGTATACATGGAAGCGGGTTCCTCCGGGTTGGCTGCCTCAGCGCGGCAGCGTCAGGGTCAGGTTGTCGATCAGGCGGGTGGTGCCGAGCCGGGCGGCGACCAGCAGCACGGCGTCGCGGGTCGTCTGGGTCACGGGCCCCAGATCGGTGGCACGCAGCTCCAGGTAGTCCGGCGTGAAGCCGGCCTGCTGCAGGCGTGCGTGCCCGCTGGCCAGAGTCGGTTCGGTCGCCTCGCCGGCCTCCAGGGCCTGGCGCAGTTCGCACAGGGTCTGGTAGAGCCGCGGTGCCGCAGCGCGCTGGCCGGCGCTCAGGTAGCCGTTGCGTGAGGAGAGCGCCAGGCCGTCCTCGGCGCGCACGATGGGGACGCCGACGACCTCGATGGGGAAGTGCAGGTCGTCCACCAGGCGGCGGATCACCGCCAGCTGCTGGTAGTCCTTCTCGCCGAAGCAGGCGATATCGGGCTGAACCAGATTGAAGAGCATGGCGACGACGGTGGAGACGCCATCGAAGTGGCCGGGCCGTGAGGCGCCGCATAGCCCCTCGGTGACGTCGGGCACGACGACACGGGTCTGGGCCTCTAGGCCGCGAGGGTAGACGGTGGCCGTCTCGGGTGCGAACAGCAGGTCGCAGCCGGCCGCCTCCAGCCCCGCCTGATCCGCTTCGAGAGTGCGCGGGTAGGCGTCGAGGTCCTCCCCCGCCCCGAACTGCATGGGGTTGACGAAGATGGTGGCGATCACCACCTCGGCGCGCTCTCGGGCCGCGGCGACCAGCGCCAGATGGCCGTCGTGCAGATTGCCCATGGTGGGGACCAGGGCGATGCGATCGCCCCGGCGACGAACATCCGCCAGCGCCTCGCGCAGGGCGGGGATCTCTCTGAGGGTGCGCATTGCTGAGCTCCGGGACTAGAAGCAGTGTTCCTCGGCGGGGAAGCGTCGGGTCTTGACGTCCTCATGGTAGCGCTGGAAGGCGCCCTGGATATCGTCGGCCTCGGCCATGAAATTCTTGACGAAGCGCGGCTTGCGGCCGGAGGTGACGTCGAGGATGTCGTGCATCACCAGGATCTGGCCGTCGGTGTCGGAACCGGCGCCGATGCCGATTACCGGCACGTCGAGCGCCTCGCTGATGGCCCGGCCGAGGCTCGCCGGCACGCACTCCAGCAGGATGACCGAAGCGCCGGCCTCGACCAGGGTGCGGGCGTCCTCGAGGATCTGGGTGGCGCGCTCGGCCTCGCGGCCCTGCACCTTGTAGCCCCCCAGCTGGTAGACCGTCTGTGGAGTGAGGCCGAGGTGGGCACAGACCGGGACGCCGCGGCGGGTCAGCTCGCGGATGCCGTCGGCCATCCAGGCCTCGCCCTCTACCTTGACCAGCTCGGCGCCGGCGCGCATCAGCTCACCGGCGTTCTCGAGCAGGCGCTCGGTGCTGGCATTGCCCATGAAGGGCAGGTCGACCATCAGCAGGCTCGCCCCCTTGCCGCGGGCCACGCAGCGCGTGTGATAGCAGATCTCCTCGAGGGTTACCGGCAGGGTGCTGGCGTGGCCCTGCAGGACCATCCCTAAGGAATCGCCGACCAGCAGCACCTCGATGCCGGCGTCACTGGCGACCCTGGCGAAGGAGGCGTCATAGGCGGTCAGGCAGCTGAATGGCTCACCGGCGCGCTTGAAGGCCTGCAGCGTGCTCAGGGTGACGGTTTTCATGGCGTGCTCTCATCGTTGTGGCAGCAGGGGAGGCGCCAGATGAAGGCGCATCCTGCCGGTAACCTGTCTGAAATAAACTCGTGATTGTTACCCGAACCGGAGTGGCGTGTCGATAGGTAACACTTTTCCCGGCGTGTCAGGTGCGCGGTAACAGCGGTGTCAGGTCATCTTGCGTCAGTGGCTCGGTCGCTGTCGCCAGGCGGCAGCCGTCCGGCAGCACCAGTTCGGGCGCCAGCTCCAGCAGCGGCAGCACCACGAAGGCGCGATGTGTCAGCTCGGGGTGTGGCACGCTCAGGCGCGGCAGGGCCAGGATGCTGTCATCGAACAGTAGCAGATCCAGGTCCAGGGTGCGGGGTCCCCAGCGGCGAGCGCGCACGCGGCGGTGGCGCTGCTCCAGGGCCTGCAGCTGATCGAGCAGGGCCAGCGGCGAGAGGCGGGTCTCCAGCAGCACCACGGCGTTGATGAAGTCGGGCTGATCCTGGGGGCCGAGCGGCCGGCTGGCATAGAGACGCGAGGCGTCTCGGCGGCGAGTGAGCGGCAGCCGGTCGAGCTCCTCGATGGCCCGCTCGACGTGTCGCTGCGGGTCGTCCAGGTTGCTGCCCAGGCCGATCCAGGCGCGATGAACCGTCATGCGTTGCCGTTGCCGTTGCCGCTACGTGGCTTGCGCCGCCGGCGCCGCCGTTTTCGCGGTGCGCCGCTGCCGGCGGGGTTGGCGCCGACCTTGTCCAGCAGGCGGCGCTGCTCATGCTCGTCGGCCTGCTGGAAGGCGGTCCACCAGTCGCCGAGGCCCGGATTAAGCTCACCGGCGGCTTCACGCAGCAGCAGCAGGTCGTAGGCGGCACGGAAGCGGGGGTGTTCGCGGGTCTGGTAGACGCGGCGTCCGCGGCGCAGCGGCAGGCGCTGCTGCAGATCCCAGATGTCACGCATCGGCAGGCTGAAGCGCTTGGGGATCGAGATGTGCTTCAGCTGGCGGGAGACCACCTGCTGAGATGCCGCCTGCAGGGCCGGGATGGGGGGCAGCCCGTTGGCCTCCTGCTCGGCCTGGCGCAGCTGCACCGGGCCCCAGAGCAGAGCCGCGAAGAGGAAGGCCGGCGTGACCGGCCGCTCCTCGGCGATGCGCCGATCGGTACTGGCGAGTGCCGCTTCCACCAGGGGCTCTGCCCAGGACAGTTCGTCCATGGCTTCCGCGGCTTCCGGGAACAGCATCTCGAAGAGCCCGTAATCGCGCAGCAGCCGGAAGGTCTCGACGCCGTGTCCGGCCATGAATAGCTTGAGGATCTCGTCGAAGAGTCGCGCTGGCGGGATCTGCAGCAGCAGCGGGGCCAGCTCGCGGATCGGCGCCTCGGTGGCGGGGTCCAGATGAAAATCGAGCTTCCCCGCGAAGCGCACCGCCCGCAGCATGCGCACCGGGTCCTCGCGATAGCGGGTCGCGGGGTCGCCGATCAGACGCAGGATGCGCGACTCGATATCGCGGACGCCGTTGGCGAAGTCGTGGATCGAGAAATCGGCAATGCTGTAGTAGAGGGCATTGATGGTGAAGTCGCGGCGTATGGCGTCTTCCTGGATGCTGCCCCACACATTGTCGCGCAGCAGCAGCCCCTGGTCGGACTGCTGGGCGATATGATCGCCATGATCGTCGCCGGGCTTGCCGCGGAAGGTGGTTACCTCGATCACCTCGCGGCCGAAGCGCACGTGCACGATGCGGAAGCGCCGGCCGATAATTCGCGAGTTGCGAAACAGTTCCTTGATCTCTTCCGGGGTGGCGTTGGTGGCCACGTCGAAGTCCTTGGGCATCTTGCCGATCAGGGCGTCGCGGATGCAGCCGCCCACCAGGTAGGCCTCGAAGCCGGCGTTGTGCAGGCGATAGAGCACCTTGAGGGCAGCATCGCTGAAGTGCTGCCGCGACACCGGGTGCTCCTGGCGGGGGATGATGCGCGGTTCTGACAGGCCGGCGGCGGCGCTGTCGGTTCCAAAGAGGGACTTCAGGCGTTCGCCCGGACTCTGCAGGAAACGGGTAAATCCTTTGAACATGCGTCGATGTCGACTCGCAGTGCGGAAAAAGGGGAGTTAAAGGGTCCGAGTGTAGCCGACCCCCGGGACCTTGCATAGCATGGAGGCGGAGAGAGCCGGTGCCGGGTGCCCGTGAGGCGTGTCAGGAATAGAAAGGGGGAGGCCGACAGGCCTCCCCCTAAAGTGATCTTGCCGCATCCTTGCAGCTGGTTCTTCTTCGTGATGGCACATCGCCTTGAATACGCACCGCAGTTACCAAGGAGAAGAACAGGCTAGCTGTGTTGTTGTCCTTGTTGGCGCTCCTGGTGGTAACCGCCTCGTATTCAAAACAATAATCCAACCACGACGGCAGCGGATCTGCCTCCCCCCGGCTTGTTGGTGTTGTTGCCGGGGGTGCATCTTCGACGGCGATTGTGCTTGTTGTTGGCCGTGCTGATGCGTCGCGTCCTTAGTCTCCGGTGCCTCGCGGGGCTTGTTGTTGTTGGCTTGCGAGGGGCCGGGCACGCTATCTGTTGTTCTTGTTGGCTAATCGTGCCTGTCGAGCACTGGCCCGCTGGAATTGTTGTTGTTGGCGGTGCGGGCCTTGTCACCCTGGGCTGCAGCGTTGTTGTTGTTGGGTGCAGCCGGTGACTCCGGAACTTGTTTTTCTTGTCCAGGTATATAGCAGATGGCGTGCCATCTTGGTTTTATCTTTTTTATATCAATGGCTTATGGTTTTCTAGCGGCTGAGCTCTGCGGCACGGGAGGTGAAGTGTTACCCCTGGCGCCCCATCGTGGGGCGCGGGCTGTGTGGGACGGTAACAAATGGCGCAGAGTGGGAAGCATGGCCCCCTGTGGAAGCGCCCGCGGCCAAGGCAGAGGGCGCCGTGTCGTTGGTCGCATAGACGATGGTGGCACGGGGCCGCCGACGAGCTGACGCCCAGCCGCTCAATCGGCCTTGCGTCGCGGGCTTTTCTTGCGGGGGATGCCGAGGCGCTGGCGCCGCTCCCACAGCGACTTGCGGCTGATACCGAGCTTCTGGGCCAGCTCCGTCTCGCTCATCTGGTCCTGATGCTCGAGCACGAAGTGCTGAAAGTAGTCCTCCAGCGAGAGGTCTTCCTCGCCGCCGTCCTCACTTTCCTGGCGAGAGGATGTCTTGGCGGCCTCGGTCTCAGGGGGGAGTGGCTTGCGTGGCATGGGGGGCGTGCCGCTGGGGGGCGAGAGGCCCAGGTCATCCGGATGGATCAGATGGCCCTCGGCGAGAATCACCCCGCGCTCCAGGGCGTTCTCCAGCTCGCGGACGTTGCCGGGCCAGGGGTAGTCGTGAATTTCCCGGCGAGCGGCACGGGAGAGGCGCAGCCCGTCGCGGTCGTGGCGCCTGCAGGCCTTGTCCAGCAGGATGTCGGCGATCAGCAGCACGTCATCCTCGCGGTCACGCAGCGGCGGCAGGTCGATCTGCATCACGTTGAGACGATAGTAGAGGTCGAGGCGGAATTCGCCGGTCTTCGACAGGGCGCGCAGGTCGCGGTGGGTGGCGGCGATAAGGCGTACGTCGACGTGGCGGGTCTCCACCGAGCCGATCTTGCGGATCTCGCCCTCCTGCAGCACCCGCAGCAGTCGCGCCTGGGCGTCCAGCGGCAGCTCGCCGATCTCGTCGAGAAAGAGGGTGCCGCCGTCGGCAGCCTCCACCAGGCCGGTGCGGGCGGCGCTGGCGCCGGTGAAGGCGCCCTTTTCGTGGCCGAACAGCTCCGACTCGATCAGCGTCTCGGGGATCGCGGCACAGTTCACGCTGATCAGCGCCGCCCGTGCACGCTTGCTCTGCTGATGCAGGGCGCGGGCCACCAGCTCCTTGCCGGTGCCCGACTCTCCCTGAATCAGCACGGTGACATCGGCAGGCGCGGTCTTGCGGATACGCGAGTAGACCAGCTGCATGGCCGGACAGTTGCCGATCATCGGCTGGGCCTGGCCGCCGGGCTCGGTGATATCGGGCGGCTCGGCGCGCCGCGAGGCCTGCAGGTGCAGCGCCCGGGCCACGGTCTCCAGCAGCTCGTCGTGGTCGAAGGGCTTGGCCACGTAGTCCACGGCGCCCAGCTTGAGGGCGTCCACCGCCGAGCGCATGCTGGCGTAGCTGGTCATGATCAGTACCGGCACCGGGGCGGCGCGGCCGATCAGCTCGGTGCCGGGCTCGCCGGGCAGGCGCAGGTCGCTGATCACCAGGTCGAAGCGCTGAGGCTCCAGGGCGAGAGCTTCAGCCACCGAGCCGGCCTCTTCGACCCGGTAGTCGTGGCGTTCCAGCAGGCGGCGCAGGGCGCTGCGAATGATGGCTTCGTCTTCTACTATCAGGATCCGGCTCATCGCGGTGTCTCACCCTCCTGTGGATTCAGCGGCAGCCAGAGGCTGATGCGGGTGCCGCGCTCGGCTCCCGGCGGTGGTGACTCGATATCGATCTGGCCGTGGTGCTCGGCGACGATGCTGTAGACCAGCGGCAGGCCGAGCCCGGTGCCCTGACCGGGAGGCTTGGTGGTGGTGAAGGGCTCGAAGAGATGGTCGCGCATCCGCTCATCGATGCCGTGGCCCTCGTCGGTGACGGTCAGCCTCAGCCCGATCCCCTCGGGGGTCGCGTCGACGATGACACGGTCGCCGGAGGCGCTGGCGTCGCGAGCGTTGCCGAGCAGGTTGACCATCACCTGCAGCAGCCGCTGGGCGTCGCCCTGGACGCGGGGCGCTGCGGGGCAGCGGTTCTCGAAGCTGACATCGTCTCCCGAGCGGGCGAGATGGATCAAGTGGATCGCCTCGTCGGTCACCTCGTCCAGGGAGACCGGGGCGAACGTCTGCCCACTCAGGTGGCGCCCTCCGTGGGCGAAGCCCACCAGCGATGAAACGATCCGCGAGACCCGGTCGGTGAGCTGCTGTATCTGCTCGGCGGTCTCGAGGATCTCGGGATCCTCGGTGTCGTAGCGCAGGTTCTGGGCCAGCGAGGAGATGCCGGTGATGGGGTTGCCGATCTCGTGGGCCACCCCGGCGGCCAGCTGGCCGATCGAGGCCAGGCGGGCGGCGTGGACCAGCTCCTCTTCCAGCCACTTCATCTCGCTGTGGTCCTCCACCAGAACGACCATGCCGCCGGGCTCGCTGTCATCGCCCGCGAGCTCGGCCTTGTGCAGGCTCAGGTAGCGAAGCCCACCCTCGAGGGTGACCGGCTGCTTGTAGAGGTGGCTGTGCGCCTCGGCGAGGATGCGTCCGAGCAGCTCGCCCCAGGGCGCCGGCAGGCTGTCGCGGCGGGCGCCGATCACGCTGGCGCCGTCGATGCCGCTGAGGGTGGCCAGGGCGTCGTTCCACATCAGCAGCTCGCCGTCCTCGCCGAAGGCGCACAGCCCCACCGGCAGGCGCGCCAGGGTGCGGCGGTGGTAGCGGCGCAGGCCGTCGAGTTCCCGGGCCAGGCCGGTGAGGCGCGAGCGGTAGGCCTCCAGGCGGCTCTCCACGTAGTGGATGTCCTCGGTGGCACTGCTGCTGCCCTGGCGATAGGGCAGGTAGCGGTCGACGATATCCTGGGCGACCGAGGGGCCCATCAGGCCGGAGAGATTGGCCTGCAGGCGGTCGCGCAGCCGGCGCAGGGCGTAGGGGCGGCCGTCCAGCGGGCCGAGTCCCAGGTCGTCGAGGGCTCGATCCACCTCGCGCTGCGCGGCCTCGTCGCCCAGGGCGCGGGCCAGGTGAGCCTTGAACTCCTCGCCGTTGGCGGCCTCCAGCGGCAGGCGCTTGGGGCGGATCACCGCATCCACCGAGCAGGCCTCGGCGGCGGCCCGCTCGCCCTCGGAGGTGGGGGTGGCCAGGGAAACCAGAATGAGCACCAGGGCATTGCTGGCCAGTGAGACCAGGGTGACCACATACCACTCCGGCTCCCCGGCCAGGGCCTCCAGTCCGGGAGGGATCACCACCAGCGGAGGCAGGCCGGTGAGCAGCGGTCCCCAGAGGCCGAGCAGCCACACGATCAGGCCCGCGACCAGGCCCGTGATCATGCCTCGGCGGTTGGCGCCGGGCCAGTAGAGCAGGGCCAGCAGTCCGGGCAGGCACTGGGCCATGCCGACGAAGGCGGCCAGCGCCAGGGTGGTGAGGTCGTGATGGCCCCCCACGGTGCGATAGAAGAGCCAGCCGCCCAGCACCACGGCGCCGACCAGGGCGCGGCGCAGCCACAGCAGCCAGCGGTAGAGATCCTGCTGGGCCTCGGGGGGATGAGCCACCAGCAGCACATGGTTGAGGATCATGCCGGCCAGCGCCAGGGCGATCAGCACCATGGTGGCGCTGGTGGCGGCCAGCCCGGCGATGAAGGCCAGCGACTGAATCCACAGCGATTCCGATAGCCCGAAGGCCAGATAGGCGGCGGGCAGCATTTCATGAGCGCCGAGCCGCTGGCCCGCCCAGAGGATCAGCGGCACGGGCAGCGCCATCAGCAGGAGAAACAGCGGCAGAGCCCAGCTGGCCTGGAGCAGGGTGTGACGGGAGTGGGTCTCGGTGAAGGTGATATGGAAGATATGCGGCATCAGCAGGGCCGCGGCGAAGAACAGCAGCAGCAGGGTGCGCCAGTGGGCGGGGTCGGGCTGCACCACCTCGGTCTGGAAGGCCTGGCCGGGGCCGTCCAGCCAGCTCTGCAGGTCGGCGGGGCCGTCGAAGACCACGAACAGCGCAAAGGCGCCGAGCCCCAGCATGGCGACCAGCTTGACCAGCGAGGAGAGGGCGATCACCGCCAGCAGGCTGTCGTGGTGGCCGTCGACGCCGTCTCCTCGTGCACCGAAGAGCATGGCAAACAGGGCGATCATGGCGCAGAAGGCCAGGGCGAGCAGCGATGGCGAGGCGGCACCGGTCATCAGGAAGATGGCATCGCCCATGGTCTGCACCTGGAGGGCGAGCAGCGGCAGCACGGCCAGCAGGCTGATCAGGGTGATCAGGGTGCCCACCCAGCGGGAGCGAAAGCGGAAGGCGAACAGGTCGGAGAGCGAGGCCAGCTGATGGGTGCGGGTCAGGCGCTGGATCGGCACCAGCAGCACCGGGGCGAGCAGGAAGGCCCCGGCAACGCCCAGATAGTAGGCCAGGTAGCCGTAGCCGGAGGTGGAGGCGAGCTCCAGGCTGCCGTAGATGGCCCAGGCGCTGGCGTAGACCCCCAGTGCCAGCGTGTAGAGCAGTGGGTGGCGGGTGATGCGGGTGCCGATGATGCCGCGCTCCACCGCCAGGGCGCAGAGGAACAGCACCAGCAGGAAGCCGGTACCCAGGGTGAACATCCCGGCCAGGCTAGCGTTCATCGAGCTTCCTCTCCTGTTCCAGCCACAGCGTCAGGGCGATCAGCATCCCCCAGATGATGCTCAGGGAACCGGTGCCAGGCGAGCGGCGCGGCATCAGAAGACTAGCGTTCATCGAGCTTCCTCTTCTGTTCCAGCCACAGCGTCAGGGCGATCAGCACCCCCCAGATGATGAAGGGGCGGTACCAGGCCACCCCGGGGCTGGCCCAGCCGCTCATCATCAGCGGCGAGAGCAGGTAGCCGCCAAGCACCAGGAACAGCAGGATGCGATAGACGTACATGGGGCCTCTCAGTCGGGCGGGGCGCCACGGCCCTCAGCCGGGCGGTGTGGCGCCGGGCGAATGCGGGAGATGTGCCAGTGAGCGATGCCCCAGGCCAGCTGCTCGGCCACCGGCGCCTGGCTCAGCGCCTCGGGTGGCGCCTGGTCCAGTGCCGCCAGGGCGGCGTACAGCAGCGGCCTCACCGCGTTGTCGTCGATGGGCAGGGCCGGTGCCAGGTTCTGCTTGGAGAGCTTCTGGCCCCCCTCGCCGATGATCAGCGGCAGGTGCAGGTAGCGGGGCGCGGGATAGCCCAGGGCATGCTGCAGCTGGCGCTGCCAGGGGGTGTTGTCGAGCAGGTCGGCGCCGCGCACCACGTCGGTGATGCCCTGTTCGGCGTCGTCCACCACCACGGCGAGCTGATAGGCCCAGAGGCCATCCTTGCGTTTGAGCACCACGTCGCCGAGGTCGGCCGGGTCGAAGCGCTGCTCGCCGAACAGCCGGTCCTGCCAGACCACCGGACGCACTGCCAGGTCGCTGCGCAGTCGCCAGGCCACCGGCCGGCCGGGCTCCTGCACCCCTTCCCGGCACCAGCCGGGATAGACGCTGTGCTCGCGCCACTGCTTGCGCGAGCAGCTGCAGGGGTAGGCGAGGCCCAGTGCGCTCAGGCGGTCGAGCGCCGCCTGGTAGGCGCCGTCGCGGCCGTGCTGCCAGCGCACCGGGCCATCCCAGTGCAGGCCGAAGGCCTCCAGCTGGCGCTGGATCTCGTCGGCGGCGCCGGGCGGGCAGCGCGGCGGGTCGATATCCTCGATGCGCAGCCACCACTCGCCGCCGGCACGGCGGGCGTCCAGGTAGCTTGCCAGTGCCGCGACCAGGGAGCCGAAGTGCAGCGGCCCGGAGGGAGTCGGGGCGAAGCGGCCGCGATAGTGGCTCATGGGCGGCTCCCGCCGTCGGACATGCAAACGGGCACCCAGGGGTGCCCGTCGCGACGCACCATCGGCATGCTCGGTTCAGCCGCCCAGCTGCTTTTCCTTGAGCTCGGCCAGCGTCTTGCAGTCGACGCACAGGGTGGCCGTGGGGCGCGCTTCGAGGCGGCGGATGCCGATCTCGACGCCACAGGCCTCGCAGAAGCCGTAGTCGTCCTCGTCGATGTTGTCGAGGGTCTCGTTGATCTTCTTGAGCAGCTTGCGCTCGCGATCCCGAGTGCGCAGCTCCAGGCTGAAGCCTTCCTCCTGGGTGGCGCGATCGGCCGGATCGGCGTAGTTGTTCGCCTCTTCCTGCAGGTGGCGCACGGTGCGGTCCACCTCTTCCATGAGCTCCTGCTTCCAGCCGAGCAGAATCTGACGGAAGTGCTCCAGCTGCTTCTCGTTCATGTACTCTTCACCCTCCGCCGGCTCGTAGGGGGTGAACTTCTTGGGCGCTTCCACTTTCTTGTCGGCTACTGGCATGGGACTGCCTCGTTACTTGAGTGACTGCTGATCAATACCTGCCTGGGTGCAAGGTATCTCACGCCAAAGGGATGCTTGTTTAGCGGAAAACTCGAGGGTTTGCAACTTCGCTGGTCGTGCTGGCTGCGGCCTTGCCACTAAAGTCGCTACACTATGGCACCTTGCGGTGTCACGACACTTTGACCGCGCCCCGGGAGCTGGTTCCCGGGTGCCCCTTTCGTTCACAGGAGTCTTGCCATGGCGTGGAGTCCGCGCATCGACCGGGTCGCCCCCTTTCGAGTCATGAGCCTGCTGGAAACCGCCCAGGCCCGCGAGGCGGACGGCCATGACGTCATCCACCTCGAAGTGGGCGAGCCCGACTTCCCGACCCCCGAGCCGGTAGTGTCTGCCGGCCAGGCGGCCCTGGCCGCGGGCTGCACTCGCTACACACCGGCGGCGGGACTTGGCGCCCTGCGCGAGGCGATCGCCGCCCACTATGCCGAGCATTTCGGCGCCGAGGTGGACCCGCGGCGCATCCTGGTGACCCCCGGCGCCTCGGGGGCCCTGCTGCTGGCCAGCCAGCTGCTGGCCGGCCCCGGTGACAGGGTGCTGATGGCCGACCCCAACTACCCCTGCAATCGCCATTTCATGGCCCTGGCCGGCGCCGAGGTGGATGCCGTGCCGGTGGGGCCGGCGAGCGGCTGGCAGCTGGATGCCGGCCTGGTCGAGGCCCACTGGCGTGATGCCACTCGCCTGGCGATGCTGGCCACGCCCTCGAATCCTACCGGCCATATGCTCGATGCGGAGCGGCTCTCGGCGGTGGCCGCGACGGTGGCAGCGAGGGGCGGTCACCTGCTGGTGGACGAGATCTATCAGGGGCTCTGCTACGATCTCGCGCCGCTTTCGGTGGCCTCGCTCACCCCGGACGCCTTCGTGGTCAACAGTTTCTCCAAGTACTTCGGCATGACCGGATGGCGCCTGGGCTGGCTGCTGGCGCCGGAGTCCGCCGTGGAGCCGCTCACCCGGCTGGCCCAGAACGTCTTCCTGGCGGCGTCGACCCCGGCCCAGCATGCCGCCCTGGCGGCCTTCACGCCCGAGTGCCGAGAGATACTCGAGGCCCGGCGCAGTGAGCTTTCGCGCCGTCGCGACGCCCTGCTGGCGGCCCTGGCTCCCCTGGGGCTTGCGCCCTCGCTGCCCCCTCAGGGAGCCTTCTACCTGTGGCTCGATATCTCTCGCTACAGCGACGACAGCCAGGCCTTCTGCCGGCGCCTGCTGGAGGAGGAGAACGTGGCGATCACGCCGGGGATCGACTTCGCCCTCGCGGGCGGCGAGCACCACGTGCGCATCGCCTTTACCACCGGGATCGAGCGGCTGGAGGAGGCGGTGTCGCGCCTCGCACGCTTCCTGGCCCGGCAATAGGGGGCGCGCATGGACTATCCCGAGCTGGTGCCGGGCACGCTGCTGCGGCGCTACAAGCGCTTCCTCGCCGACGTGCGCCTCGACGACGGCCGTGAGGTCACCGCCCACTGCCCCAATACCGGCTCCATGCGGGCCGTGAACGTGCCCGGCTGCCGGGTGTGGCTCTCGCCCAGCGACAATCCGGCGCGCAAGCTGGCCTGGACCTGGGAGCTGATCGAACTGCCCCAGCCCGATGGCACCCAGGCCGCCGCCTCGGTGCAGACCGGGCGGGCCAACCGTATCGTCGAGGAGGCGCTGCGCGCCGGCAGCGTGCCCGGCCTCGACGGCTATGCCGAGCTGAAGCGCGAGGCGAAGGTGGTTCTCGAGGGCAGCCTCTCGGCCCGCCTCGATTTTCGACTCGACGACGCCGAGCGCGGCGCCGCCTTCGTGGAGGTCAAGCAGGTGACCCTCAAGGAGAGCGACGGCCACGGCTACTTCCCCGATGCGGTGAGCGAGCGGGGGCGCCGGCATCTGGAGGTGCTGGCGGCGCTGGCCGAGCAGGGGAGGCGAGCGGTACTGCTGTTCTGCGTGGCCCATGAGGGCATCGATGACGTCGCCCCGGCCGACCACCTGGACCCGGCCTATGCGGCCACCCTCCGGGAGGTGGTGGCACGCGGCGTGGAGGTGCTGGCGCAGCGCTGCGAGGTGGAGCGCCGGGGCGGAGTGCCGGTGGCGATCCGTCTAGGTCCGGCGTTGCCGGTGGATCTGGGGCGACGCCCGGTGTGATGAGGCACCGCCCCTGTGACCCTCTCAGCGTTCGATATAGAAGCGCTGGATGAAGCTGATCCTGGCCGGGTCTTCGTTGCGGTCGTGAAGGACCTCCAGGTCGAATCGCATCGCCTCGTCGTCCTGGATACGGAACACGGCTACCTGGGAGGGGGCATCGCCGCCGCGCAGGGTGCGGAAGCTCAGCGAGGTGCGCGCGTCGCTGCTGCTGAGTCCTCCGACCGTGCCGTTCACGGAGACGGGGAGGGCGCGGGTGGTGCCGTCCTCGCGCTCCTCGAGCACGCTGACGTTGAGCAGCGCCATCGCCTGGCTGCGCTGGATGCCATGCTCGCGGGCCACTTCCTCGGGCAGGAAGCTGGTGTTCACCGCGCTGTAGTGAATCTGATAGTCGCCGACCTGCTCGTACTGCTGGGCGACGGCGGTGCCGGCCAGCAGCATCAGGCCTGCGGCGAGCAGGCCGCTCAGAACGCCTTGCTTCATCATGAGCCCTCTTTGCCTTTGCCTTTGCTTTTGCCTTTGCCGTTGCCGGGTCAGCCGCGGGTGACCCGGAAGATCGCGATCTCGCCGAACAGGTTGGGCCAGAGCCGCGAGGTCCAGTGGCCCTCGTGGTCGCCGATGCCCACCGCTCGGTCGACAATGATCAGACCCTTGTCGCGACACAGTTGTTCAAAGTCGTTGAAGGTCGACAGATGAATGTTGGGGGTGTCGTACCAGGCGTGGGGCAGTGACTTGGAGACCGGCATGTAGCCGCGAACGCCGAGGTGTACCCGATGGCGCCAGTAGGCGAAGTTGGGGAAGGTGATGATCGCTTCACCGGCGACCCGAAGCATCTCGTCGAGCATCCGGTCGGGGCGGCGCAGCGCCTGCAGGGCCTGGGTCATGATCACCAGGTCGCAGGCGTCGTCATCGAAGTTGGCCAGCCCCTCGTCGAGGTTCTGCTCGATGACGTTGACGCCGCGGGCGATGCAGGCGGTGATGCCGTCCGGATCGATCTCCAGGCCATAGCCGGTGACATCCTTGTCCCTGGCCAGGGCCGCCAGCAGGCTGCCGTCGCCGCAGGCGAGATCGAGGATGTGGCTCCCCTCGGGGATCCAGTCGTGGATCAGCTTGAAGTCGGGGCGGTTCATCATGCGCGCGTCTCCAGGCCGATGTCGTGGGCCACGCGGTCCATGAAGGCGGCGAACACCGCCTGGTAGCGAGGCTCCGGCATCAGGAAGGCATCGTGGCCGTGGGTCGAGTCGATGTTGGCATAGCTGACCGACTTGCCGGCACGAATCAGGGCGTTGACCAGTTCCCGGGAGCGCGAGGGCGGGAAGCGCCAGTCGGTGGTGAAGCTGGCCACCAGGAACGGGCAGGCCGCCGGGGCCAGGGCGCGAGCGAGATCGCCCCCATGGGCCGCGGCCGGGTCGAAGTAATCCAGCGCCTTGGTCATCAGCAGGTAGGTGTTGGCATCGAAGGAGGTGGAGAAGGTGTCGCCCTGATAGCGGAGGTAGGACTCCACCTGGAACTCCACGTCGAAACCGAAGTTGAGGTCGTTGCTGCGCAGGTCGCGGCCGAACTTGTTGCCCATGGCATCCTCGGACAGGTAGGTGATGTGCCCCACCATGCGTGCCAGCTTGAGCCCGCGGCGTGGCACGCTGCCGTGCTCGGCGTACCAGCCGTCGAAGAACTCGGGGTCCGAGCGGATCGCCTGGCGGGCCACCTCGTTGAAGGCGATGTTCTGCGCCGACAGCTTGGGAGTGGCGGCGATGACCGCGGCGCTGGCGACCCGCTCGGGATAGGCCAGCGTCCACTGCAGCGCCTGCATGCCGCCCAGGCTGCCGCCGATCACCGAGGCGAAGCGCTCGATGCCGAGGCGATCGGCCAGCCGCGCCTGGCTGTTCACCCAGTCTTCCACCGTCATCATCGGGAACTCCGGTCCCCAGAGGCGGCCGGTCTCGGGATTTTCGCTGCTGGGCCCGGTGCTGCCGTGGCAGCCGCCCAGGTTGTTGAGCGAGACCACGAAGAAGCGTTCGGTGTCGATGGATTTTCCGGGGCCGATATGGGTGTCCCACCAGCCCGGCTTGCGCTCGTCGGCGCGGTGGTAGCCGGCCGCATGGTGATGGCCGGACAGTGCGTGACAGATCAGCACCGCGTTGGAGCGCTCGGCGTTGAGAGTGCCGTAGGTCTCGTAGACGAGGTCGTAGGCCGGCAGCGTTCTGCCGCAGGCCAGGGCCAGGGGGTCGTCGAAGTGCGCCGTCTGGGGCGTCACCAGGCCGACCGAGTCGCTAGGGATCTCGGGCATCAGTCGTTCCGTGTCCAGTCGTTGCGATGGGCCGCTGGGCCGGGCTCAGAGCCCGACCAGGGCGCCGGCGACGCCGGCGGCGCGGGTCAGCGAACCCACCACGATACCATCGATCAGGCTGATGGCGATGAACGCCACGATGGGCGAGAGGTCGATCATGCCGAGCGGCGGGATGACCCTGCGCAGCGGCGCCATGATCGGCTCCACCAGCTGCATCACCAGCAGCGCCCCCGGGTGGCTGGCATTGGGGGCGACCCAGCTGAGGATGATCATGGCGATCAGCGCGAAGAAGTAGATCTTGAGGATGGCATTGGCCAGGGCCGCCACGGCGCCGATGGCCACCGAGGCGACGGGGGCCATACCGAAGCCCGCCACCTGCAGGATGATGACGATGCTGACCGCCTTGATCACGAAGCCGGCGGCCAGGGTGGCCAGATCGAAGCGCCCCATTACCGGGCCCAGAAACCCCTGGAAGGGGCGCACCGCGGGCTGGGTGATCTTCACCACCGTCTGGCTGATGGGGTTGTAGTAATCGGCCTGTGACGCCTGCAGCAGGAAGCGCAGCATCAGCAGGAAGATGTACAGGTTGACCAGGGTGTTGACCAGCAGCAGGCCGGCATTTCCCATGAGAGTTCCTCCATGTCGTGGGCGAGCCGCCGCCCGGCGGCTCTTTTAAACTGATACCTGGCGCTAGCGGTTGCCGAGCTCGGCGGACATTTCCCGAGCGCGCGCGGCGCAGGCGTCCATGGCCTCGGCGAGTATGCGGCGCAGCTCGGCGGTCTCGAGATGGTCGATGGCACGTTCGGTGGTGCCGCCGGGCGACATCACATTGCGCTTGAGCTCGGCGGGTGTCCTGTCGCTGGTCATGGCCATCTTGGCGGCGCCGAAGGCGGTCTGCATGGCCAGCCGCCGGGCGGTTTCGGCGGGCAGGCCGAGCTTGGCGCCGGCCTCTTCCATGGCCTCGAACATCAGGAAGAAGTAGGCCGGGGCGCTGCCGGAAACGGCGGTGACGGCGTCGAGCAGGGACTCCTCCTCGACCCACTCCACCAGGCCCACGGCCGCCATCAGCTCGCCGGCGAGCGTGCGCTGCGCAGCGCTGACGCTGGCATTGGCATACAGCCCGGAGGCGCCGGCGCCTACCAGGGCGGGAGTGTTGGGCATGCAGCGGACCAGGGGCATGTCACCGCCCAGCCAGGCCTCCAGAGTCGCGGCATCGAGGCCCGCGGCCACCGAGATGATCAGCGGACGGCGGCGCTGAACCGCGTCGGCAAGCCCCTCGCACACCTCCTTCATGATCTGGGGCTTCACCGCCAGCACAACGACATCGGCCTGGGCCACGGCGGCGAGGTTGTCGGTGTCGGTGTGAATGCCGTAGCGCTCGTGAACCGGGGCGAGAAAGGCGTCGCTCGGTGAGGTGGCGGTGATCGCGGAGGGCGAGACGCCGCTGTCGATCATGCCGCCGATGATGGCGCTGGCCATGTTGCCGGCGCCGATGAAGGTGACTCTGGTGGTCATGGGAGTGTCCTGTGTCGCTCGACGAGTGGGGCCGGTGGGGCAGGACCGGCTGCTGCGGTAATCGGTTGATGCTCAGCGGGGGCTGTGGCGCTTTCCGAAGATGGCGGTGCCCACCCGCACCAGAGTGGCACCCTCCTGGACGGCGGCCTCGAGGTCACCGGTCATGCCCATGGAGAGAGTGTCCAACGGCGCCTCTGGGAAGCGTGCCTGCAGCGCCTCCAGTGCCTCGCGCAGCCGAGCGAAGGGCTCGCGCTGAGCGTCCGAGCCTTCGCTCGGGGCCGGGATCGCCATCAGTCCTCGCAGGCGCAGCCGAGGCATCGCCAGCACGGCCTCGGCCAGCGCCGGCAGCTCGGCGAGACTTGCCCCGGACTTGCTGGGCTCCGCGCTGATATTGACCTGCAGGCAGATCTCGAGTGGCGGCAACGCCTCCGGGCGCTGATCGTTCAGGCGTCGGGCGATCTTCTCACGGTCGACGCTGTGGACCCAGGCGAAGTGTTCGGCCACCTCGCGCGTCTTGTTGGACTGCAGGGGGCCGATGAAATGCCAGACGATCTCATCGAGGTCGGCCAGCTCCGCCCGCTTGTTCAGCGCCTCCTGAACGTAGTTCTCGCCGAACTCGCGCTGGCCGAGATGCCAGGCATCGCGAATCAGCGACGCCGGCTTGGTCTTGCTGACCGCCAGCAGGCGCGCATCGGTGGCCGGCCGCCCGGCGGCGGAGAGGGCATCGGCGAGCCGCTGGCGTACCTCGGCCAGCGATTCGGCAAGGGGAGTGGAGGCAGCGGGGGCCATCATGTGGCAAGCTCTTGTGTATTGGGCATTACGGGATGTCACCAGGGCTTCGGGAGCAAGGGAAAACGCATGGATATTACCGAACTGCTGGCGTTCTCGGCAAAACAGAAGGCCTCCGACCTGCATCTGTCGGCGGGCTTGCCGCCGATGATTCGGGTCGACGGCGACATTCGCCGCCTGAACGTGCCGGCCATGGAGGACCGCGAGGTCCGCAAGCTGATCTACGACATCATGGCCGACCGTCAGCGCCGTGACTACGAGGAGTTCTTCGAGACCGACTTCTCCTTCGAGGTGCCCGGCGTCTCACGCTTCCGCGTCAACGTCTTCAATCATGCCCGTGGCGCCGGGGCGGTATTCCGTACCATCCCCTCCGAGGTGCTGACCCTGGAGGATCTCGGTCTCGGCAACGTCTTCCGCCAGCTCTCCATGCTGCCCCGCGGTCTGGTGCTGGTCACCGGTCCCACGGGGTCGGGCAAGAGTACGACACTGGCGGCGATGATCGACTACATCAACAGCAATCGCTATGAGCATATCCTGACCATCGAGGATCCGGTGGAGTTCGTGCATCGCAGCAAGCGCTGCCTGATCAACCAGCGCGAGGTACACCGTGATACCCACGGCTTTGCTCAGGCCCTGCGCAGCGCGCTGCGCGAGGATCCGGACGTGATTCTGGTCGGCGAGCTGCGCGACCTGGAAACCATCCGCCTGGCGCTGACCGCGGCAGAGACCGGCCACCTGGTGTTCGGCACCCTGCATACCACCTCGGCGGCCAAGACCATCGACCGGATCATCGATGTCTTTCCCGGCGAGGAGAAGTCCATGGTGCGCTCGATGCTCTCGGAGTCGCTGCAGGCGGTGGTCTCCCAGGCGCTGCTCAAGCGCATGAGCGGGGGGCGCGTGGCGGCCCACGAGATCCTGATCGCCACGGCGGCGGTGCGCAATCTGGTCCGCGAGGACAAGGTGGCGCAGATCTACTCGGCCATCCAGACCGGCGGCAACCTGGGCATGCAGACCCTCGATGCCTCGCTGGCCAAGCTGGTGGCGGATAACCTGGTGGCGCGCGACGAGGCGCAGGCCAAGGCCAAGGGCGTGCTGTAACCGACAGCAACCACAGGAGCAGGGACATGACGGCGAAGGAGTGGCTCCATCAGCTGCTGGAGATCATGGTGCTCAAGGACGCATCGGATCTGCTCATCTCGGTGGGCGCACCGCCGACCCTGAAGATGGCCGGTCAGCTCACCCCTCTTGGGGAGCAGAGGCTCAGCGTGGCGCAGGTCGATGAGCTGGTCAGTGTCTCCATTCCAGAAGGGGGAATGGAGCGCTTCAAGGCCGAGCGTGAGGCGAACTTCGCGCTGAGCCTGGCGGGGAAGGGGCGCTTTCGCATCAGCGCCTTTCAGCAGCGCAACCAGAAGGCGATGGTGATTCGCCGGATCGCCTTCGAGATTCCCCACCTGGAGGAGCTGTCATTGCCGCCGGTGCTGGGCGAGCTGGCCAACGGCAAGCGCGGCCTGGTCTTCGTGGTGGGCGGGACCGGTACCGGCAAGTCGACCACCCTGGCGTCGATGATCCAGCAGCGCAACGAGACCCTGGGGGGGCATATCATCAGCGTCGAGGATCCCATCGAGTATGTGCACCCGCACAAGAAGGCGATCATCAATCAGCGCGAGGTGGGCATCGACACCGACTCCTTCGAGGTGGCGCTGAAGAACACCCTGCGTCAGGCGCCCGACGTCATCCTGATCGGCGAGATCCGCACCCGGGAGACCATGGAGCATGCGCTGACCTTTGCCGAGACCGGCCACCTCTGCCTGGCGACCCTGCATGCCAACAACGCCAACCAGGCGCTGGATCGCATCATCAACTTCTTTCCCGCGGAGCGGCATCCTCAGGTATGGCTCGATCTGTCGCTCAACCTGCGTGCCATCGTGGCCCAGCAGCTCCTGCCCACGGTGGACGGCGGCCGCTGCCCTGCCATCGAGATCATGCTCAAGTCGCCGCTGATCGGCGATCTGGTGCGCAAGGGCGAGGTCAACGAGATCAAGAGCGTCATGGGCCGCTCCCGGGATCGGGGCATGCAGACCTTCGATCAGGCCCTCTTCGATCTCTTCAAGGCGGGGCGCATCACCGAGGAGGTGGCGCTGGTGCACGCCGACTCGGCCAACGACCTGCGCATGATGATCAAGTATGGCGATGGCGGCAGCGAGGGGCTGGCACAGGCCCATGAGGCGGCCAGCCAGCTCTCCCTGCAGCGTGATGACGATTTCTAGGCCGCGCCGTCAGGGGGCATAGATGCCGCCCAGCACGCGGGGGCCGTCGGCGCCGGTGACCGAGGGCAGGCTGCCGGGCAGGTGCTGCAGCCTTCGCCGGGCCAGCCAGGCGAAGGCGCCGGCCTCCAGCCAGTCGGCCGGCCAGCCCCACTCCGCGCCATCGGTGAGAGGCGAGTGGGGCAGGTGGCGAGCCAGGCGGTCCAGCAGGTCGCGGTTGTGGGCCCCGCCGCCGCAGGGGATCAGGCGCGCCGGGTCGGGTGCATCGAGTCGCTCTCGGGCCATGGCCACGGCCAGGGCCACGCTGGACGCCGTCAGCTCGGCCAGGGTGGCCTGCACGTCCTCGGGGCGCTCCTCGCCCGTCAGATTGGCCTCCAGCCAGCCAAGGTGGAAAAGCTCGCGTCCGGTGCTGCGCGGCGGCGGCAGGTGGAAGAAGGGGTCGGCCAGCAGCCGCCTCAGCAGCGCCTCATCGACCCGTCCCGAGGCCGCCCAGGCGCCATCCATGTCGAAGCTGCCCCCGCGGTGTCGGGCATGCCAGGCGTCCAGCAGGGCGTTGGCCGGCCCCGAGTCGAAGCCCAGCGGCGCGCGGGGGTCTTCGGCCGGCGGCAGCAGGGTCAGGTTGGCGAAGCCGCCCAGGTTGAGCACCAGGCGCCATTCGCCGGGGGCGCGAAACAGCGCCTGGTGAAAGGCGGGCGCCAGGGGAGCCGCCTGGCCACCGGCCGCCAGGTCGCGGCGGCGGAAATCGGCCACCACGCTGAGGCCGGTGAGCTCTGCCAGTAGGCTGGGGTTGTCGAGCTGCAGGGTGTAGGCGGGGCCTCCGGCGTGACCCAGCGGGGCATGCTCGATGGTCTGGCCATGACTGCCGATGGCTGCGACGGCGTCGCGAGGCGTATCGCTGGCGGCCAGCAGCGCGGTCACTGCCTGGGCCTGGAGTCGGCAGAAGGCATCTTCAGCTGCGGCCAGCTCGGCAAAGCCTGCTCGTTCAGCGTGGCACAGCTCCCAGAGCCCGTCGCGCAGCGTCGCCGGCATCGGTTCGGCGTGGGTGGCCAGGAGGCGGGGGCGCGACGTGTCGTCGATTCCCACCAGGGCGGCATCGATACCGTCCAGGCTGGTGCCTGACATCAGGCCTATGTAGAGGGGCATGTCACTCTCCCGGGTCGTAGGGCGTCACCGCAGGGCGCCGACTCATGCTAACATCCCGGCCCATTCGAGGGTCCTTCAGGGGCCAGGCAACCGAACATATGGAGTGGGAGACGATGAGCGACGTGGCAAGTGCGTTGGCGCTGCTGAAGCGAGGCACCCAGGAGATCCTGCTGGAAGAGGAGCTGGTCAAGAAGCTGGAGTCCGGCCGCAAGCTGCGGATCAAGGCGGGTTTCGATCCCACCGCCCCCGACTTGCACCTGGGGCACAGCGTGCTGCTGACCAAGATGCGTCAGTTCCAGGACCTCGGCCATCAGATCATCTTCCTGATCGGCGACTTCACCGGCCGGATCGGTGACCCCACCGGCAAGAACGTGACTCGCAAGCCGCTCACCGAGGAAGAGGTCAAGGCTAACGCCCAGACCTACAAGGAGCAGGTGTTCAAGATCCTCGACCCCGAGAAGACCGAGGTGCGCTTCAATGCCGAGTGGTTCTCCGCCATGAGCGCCGCCGACATGATCGAGCTGGCGGGTCAGAGCACCGTGGCGCGGATGCTTGAGCGCGACGACTTCGATAAGCGCTACAAGTCCGGTCAGCCGATCTCTATCCATGAGTTCCTCTACCCGCTGGTCCAGGGCTATGACTCCGTCGCGCTCGAGGCCGACATCGAGCTCGGGGGGACCGACCAGAAGTTCAATCTGCTGATGGGGCGCGAGGTGCAGAAGCACTTCGGCAGGGAGCCTCAGGTGGTGATCACCATGCCGCTGCTGGAGGGGCTCGACGGCGTGCAGAAGATGTCCAAGTCGCTGGGCAACTATGTCGGCGTGGATGAGGCGCCGGGGGTGATGTTCAACAAGCTGGTCTCGATGCCGGACAGTCTGATCTGGCGCTACTTCGAACTGCTCTCGCTCAAGCCCAACGAGGAGTTCGAGGCGCTCAAGCGAGAGGTTGACGCGGGCGCCAACCCGCGGGACGTCAAGATGCTCCTGGCCCGTGAGCTGATCGGTCGCTACCACGGCGAGGAAGCGGCGGCCAACGCCCACCGCTCTGCCGGCAATCAGCTGGCGGAAGGCGAGCTGCCCGAAGACCTGCCCGAGGTGGAGGTGGATTTCGCCGGCAGCGAGCAGGCGCCCATCGCGGCGGTGCTCAACCGCTCCGGCCTGGCCAGCAACAGCGCCCAGGCCAAGGACATGCTCGGCAATGGTCGGGTAAAGGTCGACGGCGGGGTGGTCGAGCGCGACCATATGCTCGCTACCGGCAAGTGCTACGTGATCCAGGCCGGTAAGAAGCGCTATGCACGAGTGACGATCAAGTAGCTTATCCACAACCCCTCGCCGAGACGGCCTGTGGAAGAGCGACCTGACACTTTTTTATCAAAAGGGCTTGCGGGGCGGCGGGGGAAGCCGTAAAGTACGCATCCGCTGCCGGCGACCCGCAAGGTTGCAGGCGGTGATAAGTGGCAGAAGTGATTGTTCTGCTTGGGGTTTTCGGAAGCTTCGAAAAACTCCTCGCTTGACAGTCGCGGCGGATTCGGTAGAATGCGCACCACTCG
>PUOM01000325.1 GCA_003552795.1 Halomonas sp.
CAGCCGATGGTGCATGCGGATTCCGGTCGCGGGGGCTGCTGCCATGCAGCCCGCGGCCGTATCCGTCACATGTTGTCGGCACTGCGGGCCAAAACCTTAGCGCTGCCCGGCGGAAGGCAGGCGTCGCGACGGCGCATCCAACACGGGCCGGCCAGTAGCGCCGAGAGGCCATGTCGCCACCGCGGGTGACTCACGCCGTCAAAGGAATCCTCTTCCAGAGTCACAGTTCGCGAAACGCCTTGATTACCTGGCCCGCCAGCTCGTCGATGGCCTTGCCCACTCCCTCACGTCGCACCAGCACGACGTGGTAGTGACCCAGGTCGGGCAACCCCATCTCGCGGGGTAGTTGACGTAATGGCGACTTCACCAGGCTCATTGGAAAGGGGGCGACGGCGATATCGGCGAGCATCGCGGCCTCCTGGCCGGCCCAGTGTTCGCTGGTGTAGGCGATGCGGTATGCCCGACCGATAGCATCGAGGGCGGACAATACCCTGCCACGCCAGGGCCACCCCTGGCTCCCCAGGGCCACCGGCAGCGGCGAGCGCCAGGCCGCCATCCCCCCCTCACGACCGGCCCACACCAGCGGCTCGGTGTGCACGATCTCGCCCCGGGCCGTCGTCTGCCCCGAGGTACCGGCGGTCATCAGAATAAGGTCGAGCTCACCGGCTTCCATCTGGCGCTGCATGTCCAGGCTGCCCCCAACAACGACATTGACCTGCACCGCCGGGTGCATGCGGTCGAATTGCGACAGCACCTCGGGCAGGATGCGTGAGCCTTGATCGTCAGTGGTGCCAAAGCGTACCGTGCCTTCCATAGGAGGTGCGAGGAAGCGCGTCACCGCCTCCTCGTTGAGCTTGAGAAGGCGCCGCGCATAGCCCAATAGCACCTCCCCTTCCGGTGTCAGCCGCACCTGGCGTGCATCACGCACGAACAGCCTCTGCCCCAGCGTTTCTTCCAGCCGCTTGATCTGCATGCTCAGAGCAGACGGCGTGCGGGACACCTGTCGCGCGGCACGAGTAAAGCTGCCACGTTCGGCAATCGTCACGAAGGTCCGCAGCACCTCGGCATCCAGCAGCGGCAACGGCCCTTTGTGAGCCGTCGGGGGAGAGAGCGGCATGGCCACAACCTTTCAGAAATTCTGAAAGCTAAATGTAGACCTTTTCGTTGGATTCAACAAAGGCCATCAACCATGCTGTTCTCGAGGTCGCAGTACCTCCCCTCATTACCGGACCCAGCGACCGCCTCTTCGGCGGTCGACCAGAGGAGGCACCACCATGCGCCATTTCGACCATTCCCGTAATTTCGACGCCACCCGGGAGCGCCCCGCTCGTATGTCCATGCCGCTGCTCTGCATGCCCGCCATGCCCCCACTCGGGCTAATGGCGTCCATCAAGAATCGGCTCCGGAGCTGGCGAAAGCGTAACCATCGCCGTACTCATTGAGGCAAGCAGGTCACCGCCGGGAACTTCGAACGGGAAGCGCGGCGGGCCATGCGCCGGAACCGCTGTGGTTGCCCGACAGAAACAGGCAGCATAGTTTGTTCGTATGTCCAAAGCGCCGAGGCACTCAGGAGGTGACGCCATGCAGGACACGACCGACGCCCTCAACGTACTGGGCCAGCCCCTGGAGCCCTGCGGCCAAGACCCGGTCACCGGGTTCTACCGCGACGGCTGCTGCCGGGTGGGGCCAGACGATCTGGGGGTACACGCCGTCTGCGCCGAGATGACCACGGAGTTCCTCGCTTTCACTCAGCAGCAGGGCAACGACCTCTCGACACCCCGTCCCGAGTTTGGCTTTCCCGGTCTCCGGCCGGGCGACCGGTGGTGCCTGTGCGCTGGCCGCTGGCAGGAGGCGTTCGCGGCGGGACGGGCGCCGCGCATTGTTCTGCAGGCAACCCACCAGGCCGCGCTGACGCAGTGCCGCCTGGAGGACCTCAAGCGCTGCGCGGTCGACCTGAACTGATCCAGAACTGATGCCGTTCTACACCAGCTTGAACGGCTCGATATCGCGGAAGATGCCGGTCTTGGTCATGTCGCGGCGCAGGGTGAAGGCCGCCATGGCCGCTACCGGGTCCACCTGGTCCAGCCTGTCGAAGTGGATCCGGCTCCACTGCTCCCGAGTGACCTTCACGCTGAACAGGTACTGGTCGCGCTCGCCGCCGGTGGCCGGGTCGGAGATCTGGCGATAGCCGGAGACCCTCGCCTCCTGCACGGCGGGCAGGCGGGCGAACACCGCACCCAGCACGCGAAAGGCGATGCCGTGAACGTGGTCCCGATAAAGCTCACGCTGCCGGGTGTCGCTGAGCCGGCGGGGCGTGAGCCTGATCTGCTTGGCGGGCATGGTCCAGTAGCGGTCGGGCATCTCGCCCTCACAGGGCAGGTCGATATCCACGGCGATGGTGCTGACGTCGCTGCCGAGGTCGAAGTCGATGGCGGTTTCACGGGGCCAGTCGATCTCCTCCAGGCGTTCACGCAGCGTCTGCTCCATGGCGTCCGGGTCGTGCAGCACCTCCTCCCCCTCGCGAAGGTGGCGTGCAAACTCGGCCTCGTCGTGCTTCGCCTTGCGCCACTCCCAGTCTCGATAGGCCTGGTCAAAGGCTGCCTGCCGGCGCCGGTTCTCCTCCTCGACGCGCCGCCTGGCGGGCGGCCACAGCCGCTGCCACCAGGCGGGCTGACGCAGCACTGGCGGAGCCGGCGGCGCCTCGGTGAAAACTCGGGTGACGTAGCCGGTGATATCCGGATGGGGCGTCTCCTCGTGGAGCCGCCCCAGGCGGTCCAGGTCGGCATTGAGGCGCTCGCAGTGCTGTGCCAGCTGCTCGCGCAGAGACTCCCCGGCGTGCCGCCGCAGCACCCGGGCCTCGTCGTCGCTCATGGGGGTGCCGTCACCGTGGGCATAGTGGATGCCGCCATCACCGTCGATATCGAGCCGGATGGGCAGCGACTCGCCCTGAGCCAGCAGCGCCTCCAGGCCCGCCGCGGGGCTTGCGCGGCCGGCGCCGCTGTTTCCCCGCCCGGCCGGACGGCTTCGAGCGTTGAGCTTCTGGCGATAGGCCAGCCCGGTGCCGGGAATGCCCGCGTGGCCGTGAACGCCCCTTGGGCCCACGCTGAGGCTCGCGCCCCGCGGGCCCACCGAAAGCCCGAGGCCCCGCTTGCTCAGGTTGAGGCGGATGCCCGGCGCGAGGGTGATACGGCGCTGGAAGCGAAATCCCACGGCGACCTCCTTGTCGGTAGATGCAGACAGCGTTTCATTTTTTCACGTGAAAAAGCGGCCACACATCTCGTCAATCCTGATAGTACGTGTATTTTTTTGCACTCCCCTTCACCTGGTCGGCGGGATACTTATCCGCATTTTTCTCCATTTTCGCCCGGCAGGCCGCTTCGATATCTACCTCCAGCTTGCCCGCCAGCCGGATCAGATAGAGCTGAACATCGGCAATTTCGTCACGCACGGCGGCGAGTTGCTGCTCGTCCAGCTCCCTGGACTGCGCCTCGGTCAGCCACTGGAAGCACTCCTGCAACTCGGCTGCCTCCACCGTCAGCGCCATGGCCAGGTTCTTGGGCGAGTGAAACTGATCCCAGTCGCGCTCGACGGCGAACTGGTCCATGGCGTCGCGGAGTTGCTTGAACGGGTCTGACATCTAGGGGTCACCTGGTTCTGCGGTATCGGATAGCGGTGAGCATGCCTGCTCTCCCGATCGCTATCCAGCCGGCATGGGCGACCATCCGGCCCCCCACTCGCTCAGAGCACGGAGAGGAATTCGCCGATGACCTTCAGGTCCTCGAGCTCGTCCTCGAGCACGATGTCCTTGTAGCCGAAGGCATTGGTCTGGGGCTTGAGCACGATGCGCTGGTTCACGAACTCGCCATACTCCTCGACTTTCTCGCTCTGATACAGCTTGATCGTGAAGCTGCCGCCGTGGTCCGGGTCCTCGATGGCGCGATGCTGCACCACGACGACCTTGCCCTGCCGCGTGCCGCCGGGGTTGGCACGGAACAAGCACCAGGCGCCATTGGGGATGCGCCGGTTCATCGACTCCCCCACTACCCGGCTGACGAACAGGTCGGGGCTCGCACGCATGAAGTCCGGCAGCTCGACCCAGTGCTCGGCGTCGGCGATTTGCATCTCGCTGAACTCACCGGCGGCGATGCTCAAGTCATACACGGGCACATGGCGCTCGAACGGCACTGCCTCATCACGCGTCACGACGGGAAGGTGCCAACCATCCAGCGTCTCGGCCTCTTCATCCTGATCGATATGTTCGACGGCTGCCTGCGAACGAGCAAAGGCCGCGAAGTACTCGCGGGTCTCGGGGTCCGTGGCATAGACGTAACAACCCTTCTGCCCCCGCGTCATCAGCGTGCGATAGGTGTTCTTGATGATCTGGTCCGCCAGGGCACGGGCATGCCCCGGCTTCTCCTTGAGCAGTTTCTTGTAGCCATGCACGGAACGATCCTGCCCTGCCCGCTTGGCCGCGTCTGTCACCACGCGGCCGTCACGAATCACGAAGTCGTCGCCGATGATGACGCCGACGTAGTCGAACTCGAGCCCTTGGCAGGTGTGGATGCAGCCGACCTGTTCGACGGAGTCCTCGGCGATGGCCCACAGCATGCCGTCGTCGTCGAGGTTCCACTGGGCCGCGAAGCCATATTCGGGAAACACGATGTCCATGGCCTGCTTGTCCTTCTTGCTGGCCCAGGGCCAGCAGTAGCCCGCTACCATGCGTGCCTTGTTGGCCTTGCGGTTCTTCTCGAGGATCGCCCGGCGCATGGCGCTCGGGTCATCGAACACCTGGAAGTCGTAGTCGATGTGCTCCAGGTCGGTGTTGGCCGTGGTGCGAACCTGAAGGGCGTGATCGAGCCAGGCCAGATAGCCGTCCGAGCCGTTGCAGCGAAACTGCGAGGCCAGCTCGAGCTCCTGGACATCGGCACCGCCCTCCGCTGCTCGCCGCCTGATCTCCTCGACCGTCCCCACATCCTTCAGCGTCACGCGCTGCGCTTCATCGATAAAGAAGATCGAGAAGCGTGACGCGGCGATCACCTCCTTGATCTGGCTCTCCCCCAGGTTCTGATACATGCCCGACTTCTCGTTCAGGCGGTGCGCCTCATCGACGATCAGCGCGTGGAAGGTATCCGGCTTCGCGTTGACGTAGCTGCCCGAGCCCTTGAACAGGTTGTCGATGTGGGTCTTCTTGCGCGTGCCAGTCAGCTTCTTCTTGAAGACCTCCCGAGGGGCCGAGTTGCGCGAGACGTACTGGGTCATCATCTCGCGCTTCGTCAGCTCCACCAGCAGATTGATAGCCACCACCGACTTGCCGGTACCTGGCCCACCCTTGACGATCAGGCACTGCTTATTGCCGCTGCCTGCGCGATGCGCAAGATCAAGGGCGGTCTCATAGACGAGCTTCTGGTCATCGATCATCAGGAACTCGGCGTTGCCCTGCATCATCGAGGCCAGGGCATCCGCCAGGTTCTTGCTCGGTTTGATCACACCGTGCTCGATGCGATACATGATATCGTTGCTGTCGCCGTACTTGATGTGCTGGCTCAGAAACTCGGAGAGCTTCAAGGCATCCTGCGAGATAAAGACTGGAGCACGGCGCGTGTGGTGCTCATAGAAGGGGTCATTGATGGCGTTCCCCTGCTTCATGTTGTGCAGGTAGGCGCAGGGCACCAGGCGAATCGACTCGGAGCGCACCGTCTCGTTGTAATCCTCGATCAGCGCACCATAGGACCAGGCCTGATAAGACGGATGGTTGGTCTCGCGAACTCCGCCGCCCAGCCGGGTACGCACGATGGCATCCTTCTTCGTCACCTCGACGGACTGCCACTGCTTCAGTTCCACGATGACCGCGGCATCGTCACGCTGGTGGTTCTTGCCGGTCAGGATGAAGTCCACGCGACGATTGGTCAGCGGAATATTGTATTCAATGGCTACGCCTGCCGACGCGGGAATCGCTTCGTCTAGCAAAGCACTCATCATGAAGCGAAGAGAGCATTCCCAAGCTTTCACCTCACTAGGCGGCGAGTTGCGGTTCAGCCTTCGCGCCACCTCGTTTTCAATGGCGTCGGCGATGGCGTTGGCTCGCACGTCGTCGATGAACTGCTGCTTGGTGGCGTTGTAAACCAGCATCGTTTCGAGGGTTCCTTTCACGGCCTGAACTCAGCCTTCTTGGCTCACGGAATAGCCGCAGCACACTTGCCAGCGGGATAAAACCGCCAGGAAGGCCGATGCCATCCTACTGTGGTTGGGCCGTGATGGGGAGAGCCTGCATAGGAAACCTGCCGACCCTATCGTGCCATCAAGCACTATCACCACAGCTGCTGATCAGCCACGGTTCGTATGGGCAGGTAAAGCGGGGGACAGTGAAGCAAAAGGGAGGCCAAGCGCAGATGCTTGGTTTGTGGTGGGCCCAGCAGGACTTGAACCTGCGACCAAGGGATTATGAGTCCCCTGCTCTAACCAACTGAGCTATAGGCCCTTTCAGCGAAGGATGCGCGAACGCGCCGGCGTATGATAGCGAATGGTGATGAAGGAGGCCATAGCCGGCCGCGTTACCGTGGCCGATTCCACCGCCTCGGCACCTTCTCCCGCTAGCGCGGTCTTCATTGAGCCCGCCCCTTCTGGAGATACGCCGGTGCCACGTCGCTCTATTGCCAGCCTGCCAGTGCTGGGCCCTACCCTCCTCATTCTGCTGCTGGCCCTGCCCGCCGCCGCCTGGGAGCTCGACCCGGCCCAGTCGCGGGTCGCCGCCACCGTGATCCAGCTCGCCCCGGAGGGTCCCATGCCCCGCCAGCACGAGGTGCGCCGGCTCAGCGGCGTCGCCGAGGCGGACGGCACCCTGGTGCTGCCGTTGCGGCTGGCCCAGAGCGATGTGATCGAGCGCATGGGCCCGCTGCCGCCCTGGCTCTCGGGCTTCACCGAACGCCCCATGGCCACCCTGACCACCCGCTTCCCGCCGGAGCGCCTGGAGAGCCTTTCCGTGGGCGAATCCCTGGTGGAGGTGCTGATGCTCGCGGTGCAGTCCGGCAACAGCACCCGCAGCGAGCCCCTGGCGGTACGCTTTACCCGAGAGTCACCGGAGCGGGTGCAGGTCACCAACGCCGAGCGGGTGGCCCTGGACGGCCGCGAGCTGATGGCCGACCCGACGCTGCGCTCGGTGATGCGGCTGCTCGGCTACGAGCGAATCGGCGACGAGGTGCCGGTGAGCCTCGACGCCGTGCTGGTGAAACGATGACCCTCTACGGCGCCTCCGGCTCGCGCTGCATCAGGTACTCGGCCAGGGCCTGATAGGCGGGCAGCGAGGTGGCGTCGTTGGCCGCGTTGCCCGCCACCGGGTGGGAGGCGAAACGCACGATCACCATGCGGGCAGTGGGGTCGATGTAGATCGTCTGGCCGTGCACGCCGCGGGCGGCAAAGGCGCCATGCTCGTTGTGCAGTACCCACCACATGCCACGGTAGCTGCCGCCGGGCAGGTTCGCGTAGCCGGCCCGGGCGAAGGCATCGCGGTCGCCGCCCTGGCGGATGC
>PUOM01000329.1 GCA_003552795.1 Halomonas sp.
AGCCCGAGCAGCGCCGGCAGGTGGTGATCGCCTATGAGCCGGTATGGGCCATCGGCACCGGCCGCACCGCCACCCCGGAGCAGGCCCAGGAGGTGATGGCCGGCATTCGCGACTACCAGGCCAGCTACAACCGCGAGCTGGCCGATGGGCTGCGTTTGCTCTACGGGGGGAGCATGAATGCCGGCAACGCCGCCGAGCTGCTCGCCCAACCCGATATCGACGGCGGCCTGGTGGGCGGTGCCTCGCTCAAGGTCGACGATTTTCTAGCCATCTGTCAGTCAGCAGGTTGATTCCATGCAAGTTGCCATTCTCATGATCCACGTGGCGATCGCCATCGCCCTGGTCGTTCTTATCCTGCTGCAGCAGGGCAAGGGCGCCGAAGCCGGCGCCGCCTTCGGTGGCGGCGCCTCCCAGACCGTGTTCGGCTCTCGCGGCAGCGGCGGTTTTCTCTCCAAGATGACCGGGTTGCTGGCGGCGTCGTTCTTCGTCACTTCCCTGACCCTGGCCTGGTATGCTTCCCAGGCGGGGCAGGCGCCCGATGCCGGCATCCCTGATTCGCGGCTCATCGAGCAACAGCGTAGCGTTCCGACGCTTGACGACAGTCCTCAAGGTGTGGATAATGCAGCGCCAGTGCTGGAGGGAAGCGACGACTAGTTCGCTTCATGATTTCCAGCCTCCCCTGATGCCGAAGTGGTGGAATTGGTAGACACGCTATCTTGAGGGGGTAGTGACCTTACGGTCGTGCGGGTTCAAGTCCCGCCTTCGGCACCATCTGATTCACCGCAGCGCCTTGGGCGCTCAGGCGGTCCTTCAGAAAGCAGGATTGGCATGGCGGCTCGCACCACTTGACGAAAGTCGCGCTGATGTGTAGCATGGCCGTCCTAGATTGATGCGGGGTGGAGCAGTCTGGTAGCTCGTCGGGCTCATAACCCGAAGGTCGTCGGTTCAAATCCGGCCCCCGCTACCATCTTCCGGTTTGGCGCCTTTCGAATCGCATGGCAAATGCGCTAGTGTTCGAAATGAAGGGGCAGCCAGTCCGAAGAAGTGGTAAACAGGTTTCTTTCGAAAGCCCCTTCCTGCGAAGGGGCTTTTTGTTAGCAGCATGCAGGGCGGTATCCGCCCGGCGGCTGTTCCGGGCAACGCCAATCAGCCACCTGACTTTCCTGATGACTCCCGGCCAGGTGCCTGATGCAACGGCTGTAGGAGCGATATTTTCGTGGCAATCAAGGATGCTGCCCTGCATGCAATGATCGAACCCGTGGTCACGGCCATGGGCTTCGAGCTGTGGGGCATCGACTTTCAATCCCAGGGCAAGCACTCCCGTCTGGTGATCTATATCGATCACGAGGATGGCGTCAGCGTCGGTGACTGCGCCGACATCAGCCGCCAGGTGAGTGCCGTGTTCGACGTCGAGGATCCGATCCGCGGCGAGTATCGCCTCGAGGTCTCCTCTCCGGGGATGGACCGCCCGCTCTACACCCTCGACCATTTCGACCGCTATCGTGGCCACGATGTGTCGCTGAAGCTGCGCGCGCCCTTCGAGGGCCGGCGCAAGTTCCAGGGGCTGCTGGCCGGCGTCGAGGGAGATGAGGTGCTGCTCCAGATGGAGGGTGAGGAGTACTGCTTCCCCATCGATAGCATCGACCAGGCGCAGGTGGTGCCGCGGTTCGAGGACCCGGTCGATGGTCAGGAGTGACCATCGGACCGTCGGTCGGCACGGCTGAATGAGCATGAGGCTCGATGACAGGTTTTCTGGCGAGGCAATGGCATGAGCAAAGAGATTCTGGCGGTCGTTGATGCGATCTCCAACGAAAAGGGAGTTTCCCGCGAGGTGATCTTCGAGGCCGTCGAGGCGGCCCTGGCCAGCGCATCCCGCAAGCGCTTCGAGGATGAGGAAGCCAGCGTGCGGGTGCATATCGATCGCCGCACCGGTGAGTACGAGACCTTCCGCCGCTGGACCGTGGTGGAGGACGACGAATTCGACGGCCCCGACCACGAGATCAAGCTCTCCTTCGCCGAACGTCGCGATCCGCCTCTGGGGCTGGGCGACGTGGTCGAGGAGCGGATCGAGAACGCCGACTTCGGCCGCATCGCTGCCCAGACCGCCAAGCAGGTGATCGTCCAGAAGGTGCGTGAGGCCGAGCGGGCGGGGGTGGTGCGCCTATACGCCGACCGCGAGGGCGAGCTGGTCTCCGGCATCGTCAAGAAGACCACTCGCGACGGCCTGATCATCGACCTGGGCGAGAATGCCGAGGCGTTCCTGCCCCGCGGTGAGATGATTCCCGGCGAGCGCTACCGCATGAATGAACGCGTGCGCGCCCTGCTGGTCAAGGTGGATCCCGAGGCACGCGGGGCCCAGCTGATCCTGTCGCGTACCTGCCCGGAACTGATCATCGAACTGTTCAGCATCGAGGTGCCGGAGATCGCCGAGCAGCTGATCGAGATCAAGGGCGCCGCCCGTGATCCCGGTTCCCGGGCCAAGATCGCCGTGAAGACCAACGATCGGCGTATCGACCCGGTGGGGGCCTGCGTGGGCATGCGCGGTTCTCGCGTGCAGGCGGTCTCCTCGGAGCTGCAGAACGAGCGCGTCGACATCGTGCTCTGGGACGACAACCCCGCTCAGCTGGTGATCAACGCCATGGCGCCGGCGGATGTCGCGTCCATTCTCGTCGACGAGGATGCCCACGCCATGGATGTGGCGGTCGCCGAGGACAACCTGGCCCAGGCTATCGGTCGCAGCGGTCAGAACGTGCGCCTGGCCTCCGAGCTCACCGGCTGGCGGATCAATGTCATGACCGAGGCCGACGCCGAGGCCAAGCGCGACCAGGAGATCGACAGTCTGGTCGAGCACTTCATCCAGCACCTGGACATCGATGATGATGTCGCGCGACTGCTGGTCGAAGAGGGCTTTACCTCCCTGGAGGAGATTGCCTACGTGCCGGTGGAGGAGATGCTCGAGATCGAGGAGTTTGACGAAGAGACCATCGAGGAGCTGCGCGCTCGCGCCAAGGATGAGCTGCTCAACCTGGCCATCGCCTCCGAGGAGGAGCTCGATGGCGCCCAGCCGGCCGACGACCTGCTGGCGATGGACGGCATGGAGCGCCATCTGGCCTTCATCCTGGCCAGTCGGGGGATCGTCTCCATGGAGGATCTTGCCGAGCAGTCCGTCGATGACCTGCTGGACATCGAGGGGATGGACGAGGAGCGCGCCGCGGCACTGATCATGACCGCCCGTGCGCCCTGGTTTGAAAACGAGTAGCTCGAAGGCGAGTGGTGCAACGGTCGCCATGCCCGGCAGCGACTGGCCGGGCGACAGTATTCGAAGCGAAGAATTGGGGTCACGGGCTCAGGAGGGTCGTAATGTCAGAGATGACCGTTAAGGATTTTGCAGCGAAGGTGGGGCGCGATGTGCCTCGTCTCCTGGAACAGATGAAAGAAGCCGGACTTGGCCACAGGTCCGAGAGCGATGCGGTGTCCGAGGAGGACAAGCGCCGACTGCTGGACTATCTCACCAAGAGTCACGGTGGAGATACCAGCGCTGCGGCGCCGAAGAACCGCATCACCCTGACACGCAAGACCCGCAGCCGCATCAAGACCGGCGAGCGCGGCAAGACCATCGAGGTGCAGGTTCGCAAGAAGCGCACCTACGTCAAGCGTGCCGATGAAGAGGCGGCGCCGGAGCCGGTGGAGGACACCGGTCCGCGCCAGCTGGTCGGCGACATGGCCGACTCCCAGCAGGCCAAGGCCGCCGAGGAGGCCCGCGAGGCCGAGGCGGCCAAGGCCCGCGCCGCCGAGGAGGCTGCCCGCGAGGCCGCGGCCAAGCTCGAGGCCGAGAAGGCCGTCACCGAGCCGCAGATCCCGGTGCCGGAGCTGGTCGAACAGCCTGCCGGTGACGAGCCGCCCGCGCCGCCGAAGGAGGGCCGCAGCGACCGTCGCACGGCGCCGCCCAAGAAGACGGCCGCCAAGAAGGGGCGTCACGAGCGCGACGATGACGATCGCGATGAGCGTCGTCGCGGGGGAGGCAAGAAGGCCAAGCGCGCCGAGCGTCGCGGCGGCCGCCGCGGTGGCTCCCAGGGTGGCGGCAAGCACGGTTTCCAGAAGCCGACCCAGCCGATCGTGCGCGAGGTCTCCATCCCCGAGTCGATCAGCGTCGCCGATCTGGCCGACAAGATGTCGATCAAGGCGAACGAGGTCATCAAGGCCATGTTCACCATGGGCGCGGCGGTGACCATCAATCAGACCATCGATCAGGACACCGCGGCCATCGTGGTCGAGGAGATGGGCCACAAGCCCAAGCTGATCAAGGATGACGCCCTCGAGATCGAGATGCTGGAAGGCATCTCCTACGAGGGCGACGAGATCACCCGTTCGCCGGTGGTCACCGTGATGGGCCACGTCGACCACGGCAAGACCTCGCTGCTCGACTATATCCGCAAGGCCAAGGTCGCCACCGGCGAGGCTGGCGGCATCACCCAGCACATCGGCGCCTACCACGTCGAGGACGAGCACGGCGGTGTGACCTTCCTGGACACCCCCGGCCATGCGGCGTTTACCGCCATGCGTGCCCGCGGCGCCAAGGCGACCGACGTGGTCATCCTGGTGGTGGCCGCCGACGATGGCGTCATGCCCCAGACCATCGAGGCGATCGAGCACTCCAAGGCCGCCGAAGTGCCCATGGTGGTGGCGGTCAACAAGATCGACAAGCCCGGTACCGATCTGGACCGGGTCAAGAACGAGCTCTCCCAGCATGGCGTCATCTCCGAGGAGTGGGGCGGTGACACTCAGTTCGTGCACGTCTCCGCCAAGACCGGCGAGGGTATCGATGAGCTGCTGGAAGCGATTCAGCTGGTCTCCGAAGTGCTCGAGCTCAAGGCCGTGCCCGAGGCGCCCGGCAAGGGCGTGGTGGTGGAGTCTCGCCTGGACAAGGGCCGCGGTCCGGTCGCTACCGTGCTGGTCCAGAACGGCACCCTGAAGAAGGGTGACATCGTGCTCGCCGGCCTGCACTACGGCCGCGTGCGCGCCCTGACCAACGAGCTGGGCAAGCAGGTAGAAGAGGTGGGGCCGGCCATGCCGGTGGAGATCCAGGGGCTCGACGGCACCCCGGACGCCGGTGACGATTTCATGGTCGTGGCCGACGAGAAGAAGGCCCGCGAAGTCGCCAACTTCCGTCAGGGCAAGTACCGCGAGGTGCGCCTGGCCCGCCAGCAGAAGGCCAAGCTGGAGAACATGTTCAGCCAGATGGGGCAGGACGAGGTGGCCAAGGTCAACGTCGTGCTCAAGGCCGACGTCCAGGGCTCGCTGGAAGCGATCAAGGGGGCACTGGAAGAGCTCTCCACCGACGAGGTGCAGGTGGCCGTGGTCTCCTCCGGCGTGGGCGGCATCACCGGCACCGACGCCAATCTGGCGCTGGCCTCCGAAGCCATCGTGGTCGGCTTCAACGTGCGTGCCGACGCCGCAGCCCGTGAGATCATCGAGCGTGAAGGCCTGGATCTGCGCTACTACAGCGTCATCTACCAGCTGATCGACGAGGTCAAGCAGGCGATGAGCGGCATGCTGGCGCCGGAGTGGAAGGAAGAGATCGTCGGTATCGCCGAGGTCCGTGACGTCTTCCGCGCACCCAAGATCGGCGCCGTGGCCGGCTGCATGGTGGTCGAGGGCACCGTCCATCGCAACAAGAAGATCCGCGTGCTGCGCGACAACGTGGTGATCTACGAGGGCGAGCTCGAGTCGCTGCGCCGCTTCAAGGACGATGTCCAGGAAGTGCGCAGCGGCATGGAGTGCGGCATCGGCGTGAAGAACTACAATGATGTCCAAGTCGGCGACAAGATCGAGGTCTTCGATCAGGTCAAGGTCGAGCGGACCCTCTAAAGGCTCGAGGAGTCGTTCATGCGCGAGTTCAAGCGAACCGACCGGGTAGCCGACCAGCTCCAGAAGGAGCTGGCGGTACTCATCCAGCGCGAGGTCAAGGACCCGCGACTGGGCATGGTGACGGTCAGCGGCGTCGAGGTCAGCCGTGACCTCGGCTATGCCGACGTTCACGTGACCCTGCTGGGTGAGGACACGCCGGAACGGATCAAGGAGAACCTCAAGGTTCTCAAGCAGGCCGCGGGCTTCCTGCGGGGTCAGGTCGCCAAGCGCATCAAGCTGCGTCACGTGCCGGAGCTGCGCTTCCACTACGACGAGAGCGTGGTGCGGGGCCAGCGGCTCTCCTCGCTGATCCAGGAGGCGGTCGCCAGCGACCGCTCCCGCTCGGTCGACGAGCGCGGCGACGAGAAGAGCGATGATGGCGAGACCGGCAACGACAGCGGGCGCGACTGATGGCGCGTCGGCGTCGCGGTCTGCCGGTCAACGGGGTGCTGCTGCTGGACAAGCCCCAGGGGGCGTCCAGCAACCACGCCCTGCAGCGTGTCCGACGGCTGTTCCAGGCCCGGAAGGCCGGTCATACCGGCACCCTGGACCCCATGGCCACCGGGCTGCTGCCGGTCTGCTTCGGTGAAGCGACCAAGTTTTCCGCTCACCTGCTGGCCGCCGACAAGGTCTATCGCACCCGGGTCGAACTGGGTGCGGTCACCGATACCGGCGATGCCGAGGGCGAGGTGCTCGAGCGGCTGGCGGTGCCGCCGCTCACCGCGGCTGACGTGGAGGGCGTCCTCGAACGCTTTCTGGGCGAGATCGAGCAGGTGCCGCCCATGTACTCGGCGCTCAAGCATCAGGGCCGCAAGCTCTACGAACTGGCCCGCGAGGGCAAGTCGATCGAGCGTGCAGCTCGCCGCGTGACGGTGTATGATGCCCGGCTTCTCGGCTTCGAGGGCCATGCCTTCGAGCTGGAGGTGAAGGTCAGCAAGGGCACCTATGTGCGCACCCTGGCCGAGGATATTGCCCGAGCCCTGGGTAGCGGCGGTCATATCAGCATGCTGCGGCGTTTGGCCACCGGGCCCTTCGACGGCGACAGCCGCGACGGGGCAGGCATGCTGACCCTTCAGGCCCTGGAGGCGCTGCCCGACCAGGCCGCTCGGGAGGCGACGCTGTTGCCCGTCGACGTTCTGGTCGAGCATCTGCCGAGGCTCGACCTGGGCGCCTCGGCTGCCGGGGCCCTGACTCTGGGGCAGGCGGCCCGGCTCGATGCCTCGGGCATCGGCACGGGCGAGACAGCAAGACTCTACTGCGACGGGGCCTTTTTGGGTCTCGGCGTGGTTACGGCACCACAGGAGGTGGCGCCGAAACGGCTGCTGAGTACCGCGGCCGACTAGGGAGTATCGCCGAGACTGCAAATATGCGTGGTCTCACACACTTATCATTCAGGCATATTGCTTACTGGAGAGACAGATGGCACTGACAGCCGAGCAGAAGTCCGCAATCGTCAGCGAGTACGGTCGTGGCGACAACGACACCGGTTCCCCCGAAGTGCAGGTAGCCCTGCTGAGCGCCAACATCGATGGCCTGCAGGACCACTTCAAGAGCAACAAGCAGGATCACCACTCCCGTCGTGGCCTGATCCGCATGG
>PUOM01000208.1 GCA_003552795.1 Halomonas sp.
AGCTCATGGCCGTTGATCAGGTAGGGCCTTGAGATCTCCAGCATCAGCCTCTCCACCAGGGTCAGCACCTGCTCTTCCCGGGTGACGTCGGCCATCAGCAGCACGAACTCGTCGCCCCCCATGCGCGCCAGCGTATCGCCGGGCCGCACCGCGGCCTGCAGCCGCCGGGCCACCTCGCACAGGACCTCATCGCCCACCGCGTGGCCCAGGGTGTCGTTGATCGGCTTGAAATCGTCGAGGTCGACGAACAGCACCGCCAGCCGCTCCCGGCGACGGGCAGTGAGCGCCGCATCATGCTCGAGGCGGTCCTCGAAGAGGCTGCGATTGGCCAGCCCCGTCAGGGCATCATGGCTGGCATGGTGGGCCAGCCGAGACTCATAGGCCTTCTGCTCTGAGACATCGTTCTGCATTCCCACATAGTGGGTGACCCTCTCATCGGCATCGCGAACGGGGGTGATAGTGAGGTCGTTCCAGAACGGCGTGCCGTCCTTGCGATAGTTGAGCAGGGTGACATGGACGTCCTCTTCCCGAGACAGCTGCTGACGAATCTGTTCCACCGCAGCGGGATCGGTCTCGGCGCCCTGCAGGAAGCGGCAATTGTGCCCCAGCACCTCCGCCCTGCCATAGCCGCTCATGCGCAGGAAGGCCGGATTGGCATAGATGATGGGCATATCCGGCCGCTCGGCATCGGCGATCACCACGCCGTTGGTGCTGCCTTCGACGCTGCGCTCCAGCAGCCGCAGGTCACGGCGGCTCTGGTGGCGCTCTACCGCCAGGGCCGCCAGATCGGCCGCCTTGCTGAGCAGCCGTCGAGCGGCCCCGTCGGGCGCTTGCGGTGTCGGCAGGTAGGTCCCGAAGGTGCCGAGCACCCGCCCATCGCTGCCCTGGATCGGCACCGACCAGCAGGCACGCAGGCCGCTGGCCAGCGCCAGCTCACGGAAGCCGCTCCAGCGAGAGTCCTCGGCCAGGTCCTCGCAGATCACCGTCTCGCCGAGATAGGCGGCGCTGCCGCAGGAGCCGATGCCCGCGCCAATCTCGAGCGTAGTGACGGCCTCCCGATAGGCCCGTGGCAGACTGTCCCCGGCCATCAGATTCAGGGCCGTGCCCTGCTCATTGACCAGCATGATCGAAGACAGCGAGCCGGGGATCTGCTGCTCCAGCATGCGACAGACGGCCGCCAGGATCCCTTCCAGCGGCTCCTCGCGAACGATGCGGGCCTGCACGCTCTGCTGCGCCTCGAGATGCTGGCGGACCTCGCCCAGCGTTCGCGTGCGGCCCAGCAGCTGGCCGGCCAGCGCCAGGCTGAACATCAGCATGCCACTGAGCGCCACCCCGCCACTGGCCACGCCGACCGGCATCAGGCCGGCCAGCAGCCAATCGTGCTGGGTACCGGGATAGGCCTCCAGGGTCACCATGGCCCCCCCGGGCAGGCCGATGTGTCGGCGGTGCAGCAGGTGGTTGACGAAGACACCCTCGGGCTCCCCCTGGCCGACACCCGGCGGGCGCAGCTCCACCACCGGCTCGCCGTGGCGCAGGATTCCGACCCGGTAGGCGCCGAGCTGCAGGCGCAGCTCGTCGGCGAACAGCTCGGCGAGGTCGATCAGGCTCATCAGCCGCTGACCGCTGACGGGCACATCGATGGCCAGCAAGGCCAGTGCCGAGCGCTCCGGCTCGGGGAGCATCAGCCGCGGGGGCCCCAGTCCGAGGCCCAGCCAGTCGCGCACCTCCGGCAGCTGAAGCTGTGCGGCCAGCACAGTCTCGCCGTCATGATCGCCCGCGACCCGCCAGGCCCACCCCGCATCGGGCCGATAGAGGCCGACCGCCTTGAGGCTGGGGGCATCCTGCAGATAGCCCTGCAGGTCGCGCTCGAGCACCGCCGCGTCCAGCTCACCGCCCCCTGCGTCCAGGCGGTCGGCCATGCGCCGCATCAGGTTCAACCGCGACACCATCACCTGTTCGGCATTGAGCTGAATATTGTCCAGCAGGTAGTCGGCCTGACGGTCCAGGGCCTGCTCCTGCTGCCAGCTCAGTGCAAACCAGGCCAGGCTGCTGACCAGGACTCCCGCAACGCCGGCCAACACCGCCAGCCGCCCCAGCTGCAGCGGCCTGTCACCGCGCAGCCCGGCCACCATGATCCCCAGGCCAAGCAACCCCGCCATCAGCAGCGCCGACAGCAGCTCAGGATCAAAGCGGGCCAGGAACCAGGGGCGAAGCGCGGGCACGACTACCAGCGAGGCGAACAGGCCGGCTCCGACCAGCAGTCCCCCCCATGATACCCACAGCCAGCGCCGAGCCCCGCCGGGCTGGCCCAGCAGCAGGCAGAGCGCTACCGGCAGCAGCAGCAGCGCCGGCAGGACGCCCAGCCGCGGCTCTACGCCGGCCGGCATGAGTCCCCCGGGAACCAGCAGCGCATGGGCCAGGGTGTTGAGCAGCAGGGCGCCGAGCAGCCCTCCGGCGAGCCGCCGAGCGCCTGCCGCACCGGCCAGCACGGCCATCAGGCCTGTTCCCCCCAGCAGCAGAACCAGGAAACCATCCGCCACCATCAGCAGATGCAGCGGCGAGTAGACCAGCCTCAGCCAGCCAAGCACCAGACCGTTGAGACCCACGATGATGAAAGCAGCTGCCAGCAGCAGCAGCAGGCTGTCCATCATCAGATGGCGGGTGGTGGTTGGCATGACCCCTCCTTGGATTCGCGTGCAGCACGCCGGCCGTTCCGCCGCGCGGCAATATCACGAGCGTCATGTCGACAGTCTGACGCAAGCCAGCATCACAGGGTAGCCCGCACCATACAAAGCGGCGCCCTTTGAACAGGACGAACCTTCGCGATCGGCCGTTGTCAGCGCCGAGCAAGCGGAGGTGGGGAGAAAGCAACGGGCGGGAGAGTTTCAGGCAGACGGGACACGGGGGGCACAGGGGGCCCCGGCCACCGGCTCCGGAAATAGAAAAGGCCGCTGATTGCTCAGCGGCCTTTTCGATATTCTTGGCGGAGGGGGAGGGATTCGAACCCTCGAAGCCTTTCGGCTTACCCGCTTTCCAGGCGAGCTCCTTCGACCACTCGGACACCCCTCCACATTTCAGTCCCGTCGAGAAGGGCGTTGCCTTTCCCTTGAGGACGGCGCGTATCCTATCGCCTCAAGTGCTGGATTGCAAGCCGTTTTCCATTCGGCGACCGCCAAGCACAGCGTAATCGCCGCGGGCTTCCAGGCACAGGGTCTCGCCACACCAGAGCCGCTGACGCAGGGCGAGCCGCCCGCGCCCCTTCTCGGCGAGCTGCTCGGCGAGGCGCTCGGGGCCACCCTGTTCTTCCGGCTCGCACTCGAGGCGGTAGTCGCCGGTGACCGGCGCCAGGAAGCGCTGGCTGGCCTCGGCGACCACGACATCCCGGACCAAGCCGCGGCGGCGCAGCCACAGGGTGGTCCAGCACCAGCCCAGCAGGGTGGTCTGGGCCGTCAGCGCACCGCCGAAGCCGGTGCCCTTGTCGTTGAGCGTGGGGGCCAGGTCCAGCGCCCAGGCGAGGCGTTCGCCGTCGCGACACATCTCGCGGATGCCCAGATGCTCGACTACGGGAATCGCCTCGCCCAGCCAGGCCAGAAAGCGTGCCGGATCATCCTCTTCCCCCGGGCCGGGCAGCGGAAGCCGCGGGTGGGGCTTGCCGATCTCGCGCATTGTCATCTCCTGCTCAGCGCCAGTGCTCGACGAAAGCGTCGATATCGTGCTCGGCAAGACGCTTGTGGCGCCCGCCGAGCTGCCCCAGGTAGATAAAGGCCACCACCTCGTCGTCTTCCTCGAGGCCCAGGCCCTTGCGAACCGTGGGGTCGAAGGCGTACTTGCCGCTGCGCCACATGGCACCCAGCCCCAGGGCGTGGGCCGCCAGCAGGATGCCGTGGGCGGCGCAGCCGGCGGAGATCACCTGCTCGATCTTGGGCACCTTGGGCACATCCGGCGTCACCCTGGCGATCACCGCGATGACCATGGGGGCGCGCCGCGGCTTCTTGCGAGCGGCGTCCAGGGCGGCATCGCCGACATGGGGGTCCTCGCGGTACTCGGCCTCGGCAAACAGCTCACCGAGGCGCCCGAGCCCCTCCCCGGAGAACTCGATAAAGCGCCAGGGGCGCAGCTCCTTGTGGTCCGGGGCGCGCAGGGCCGCCCGGTAGATGGCCTCGAGCTGCTCAGGCGCAGGCTCCGGCCCCATCAGCTTGCCCATGGAGCTGCGTTCGTGCAGCAGCGTCATCGCATCCATGTCGTGCTCCTGTTGGCGTAGGTTAAGGGCACTCTATCCAAGCTCCTCGCCTGGCGCTACTGCCTGGCCAGCCGCAGGGGCTCGGGCGGACGCTCGCCTGGCGTGCCGCGCCAGGGGCTGATATCGAGCCCGCCGCGGCGCACATAGCGAGCCAGCACCAGCAGCCGCTCGGGGCGCGCGCGCTCGAGCAGATCCATGAAGATATGCTCCACGCAGTGCTCGTGAAAGTCCTGATGCTGGCGGTAGCCGATCAGATAGCGCAACAGCCCCTCGCGGTCGAGCCTGGGGCCGCGGTAGCGGATCAGCACGCTGCCCCAGTCGGGCTGGCCGGTAACCGGACAGTTGGACTTGAGCAGATGCGAATGCAGCGTCTCCTCGACGATCTCGTCGTCCACCGCCAGCAGTTCGGCGCTGGGAGTGTAGTGCTCGACCTCGATATCCAGGTCATCCAGGCAGTCGCCTGGCAGGCGGCGCACGGCCAGCGCCGCATCGTCCACGTCGAACAGCTCGACGGACACCGCGGCACCGGCGGCGAGAGAGAGATCACTCACCAGGGTATCAATCACCTGCTCGCGACTGGCGAAGCGGGTCTGGTTGTAGCTGTTCAGATAGAGCTTCCAGGACTTGGACTCGATCAGGCTGGGCGAGTCTGCCGGCAGGCGGAAACGTGCCACGGCCACCACCGGCTTGCCGCGGGCGTTGAGCCAGCTGACCTCGAAGGCGTGCCACTCGTCCTCGCCGACGAAGGGCAGTGCGCCCGCCTCGATGCCCAGCGGCGCGCGGTTGGCCGCCCGGGGAATGGGATAGAGCAGCGCGGCATCATAGCGCTCCGGATAGGCAGCATCGCGCCCCAGGGGCGCGTGTTCGAGGGTCTCGGGGCGATGTTGGCTCATGAGCGAATTCCCTTGCCGCGCTCCAGCATCCACAGGGCGATACTGAACAGCACGGCGATGAAGGTGAGAATGGCGGCCAGGGCCCAGCCTACCGGGATGTCGGAGACACCCAGGAAGCCGTAGCGGAAGACGTTGACCATATAGAGGATGGGGTTGAGCATCGACACGCCCTGCCAGAAGGTCGGCAGCAGCGAGATCGAGTAGAAGACGCCACCCAGATAGGTCAGCGGCGTGAGGATGAAGGTCGGAACGATGGAGATATCGTCGAACTTCTTGCCCAGCAGGGCGTTGATGAAGCCACCGATGGAGAACAGCGCCGAGGTGAGCACCACCACGCCGATGGTCAGCAGCGGATGCGCCACGCTGATCCGGGTGAAGAACAGCGACACGATGGTGACGATCAGGCCAACTCCCAGGCCGCGGGCCATGCCCCCCATCACGAAGCCGGTGAGGATCACCCAGTTGGGCATCGGCGAGACCATCATCTCCTCGATGGAGCGCTGGAACTTGTTGGAGAAGAACGACGAGGCCACGTTCGAGTAGCTGTTGGTGATCACCGCCATCATGATCAGCCCGGGGACGATGAAGTCCATGTAGCTGAAGCCATCCATCTCGCCGATGCGTGCGCCGATCAGGTTGCCGAAGATGATGAAGTACATGGTCATGGTGATGGAGGGTGGCAGCAGGGTCTGCGGCCAGATGCGCGTGAAGCGCTTGATCTCCTTGACCACCAGGGTCCAGAGGGCGATGGCTGTCTGCATCGGATTCATGGGCGGCCCTCCACCACGGCGGCGGCCTTGTCCCGCGCATCGTTGCCCTGCTCCACCATGGTGACGAACATCTCCTCGAGGCGATTGGCGCGGTTGCGCATGGAGACCACCTGGAGGCCCTGCTCGCTCAGGGCGGTAAAGGCGTCGTTGATGCGCTGGCCGCGATGGACCACCAGCGCCAGCTGGGCCGGTTCCACCCGAGCGACCTCAAAGCCAGGCAGCTCGGGGGCCGCCTCCACGGGCTGGGCCAGATCGAGCAGGAAGGTCTCGGTGTCGAGTTCGGCGAGCAGCTCGCGCACGCCGGTATTCCGCACGATCTCGCCGTGGTTGATGATCGCCACGTTGCGACAGAGGCTCTCGGCCTCTTCCAGATAGTGGGTGGTGAGGATGATGGTAGTGCCCTCCTCGCGGTTGATGCGGCGCATGTAGTCCCACATGCTGCGGCGCAGTTCGATGTCGACACCGGCGGTGGGCTCGTCGAGGATCAGCAGCCTCGGGCGGTGCATCAGGGCCCGGGCGATCATCAGCCGGCGCTTCATGCCGCCGGAAAGCATGCGCGCACTGCCGTTGCGCTTGTCCCACAGGCCCAGATCGCGCAGCAGCTGCTCGGCACGGGGCAGTGCCTCGCGGCGCGGCATGCCGTAGTAGCCTGCCTGGGCCAGCACGATGTCGATCACCTTCTCGAACTGGTTGAAGTTGAACTCCTGGGGCACCACGCCGAGGTGATACTTGGCGCGGGCGAAGTCCCGGTCGATATCGATGCCGAAGATCGACACCTGGCCGGCACTCTTCTGCACCAGGGAGCAGACCACCCCCAGGGTGGTGGACTTGCCGGCGCCGTTGGGCCCCAGCAGCGCGAAGAAGTCACCCTCGGCGACGTCGAGGTCGATGCCCTTGAGGGCCTGAAAGCCATTGCCGTAAACCTTGGTGAGGCCACGGATGGACAGAGCCGGTTCGGCCATGCGCAATCCTTGATGCTGGTCAGGGTGATAGGGCAATGATGCCGCAAAGGCACAAGGTTATGGGGGCAAGGCGGCATACCTTCAAGGTGTCGCCCCGGGTGAGACGCGGATCGTGGTGACATCCGGACACGCAAAAACGTCCGCACGGAGGCAGACATCATCGAAATCAGGGGGGAGTGACATTGGAGCGGGAAAGGAGATTCGAACTCCCGACCCTCGCCTTGGCAAGGCGATGCTCTACCACTGAGCTATTCCCGCTTTGTCGGTACTGCCAATCGGTGCCATCGAAGCATTGCGAGCGAAGTGGCGTCCCATAGGGGGTTCGAACCCCTGTTCCCGCCGTGAAAGGGCGGTGTCCTGGACCACTAGACGAATGGGACACATCGTCTTTCGAATGTTCGAAAGTTGGAGCGGGAAAGGAGATTCGAACTCCCGACCCTCGCCTTGGCAAGGCGATGCTCTACCACTGAGCTATTCCCGCGGATCTCGCACTACTACAACCGCTGTTGCTACTTCTACTCAATCCGGATAGGTGGCGTCCCATAGGGGGGTCGAACCCCTGTTCCCGCCGTGAAAGGGCGGTGTCCTGGACCACTAGACGAATGGGACGCGATATCTCGTC
>PUOM01000076.1 GCA_003552795.1 Halomonas sp.
GCCACCGGCAGGAAGAGCCCCTGCAGCAGCCAGAATCGCTGCCACCAATCGGCCAGGACCGACTCGACCTCCTCCCCGACCACCACCACCAGGGGAAGGTCCGCCACACGCTGCAGCGCATAGAGGCGCTCGGCGCCGTCCAGCGGCGATATGAAGCGCCCCGTGGTGGGCAGTTCACCATCATCGAGGAAGGCCTGTACCTGCGGCTCGACCACCGGCCGGCCCAGTACCTCCATGGCGCTCCCCTCGCCGAAGCCGGGGCGCCGAGTGACCAGCTGCATCTCGCTATCGAGGATGGCGATGCTCTCGGCGCGGGTCATGCTGAGCCGCTCCAGAACCTCACCGAACAGCGCGGGATTGAGCCGCAGGGCGGCCAGCCCCAAGAACCGGCCCTGCGCATCCCGCAGGCGACGGGCATGAACCAGATGATGCGTCTGCCCGAAGGGTGACCAGTAAAGCGGCGTCACCAGCGATTCGCGCTCCGGATCGTCACGAAAGGCGGTGAAGAACTCGCGCCCGCCGAGATCGTAGCCGGGAGGCCACCAGGGCGCCGAGGAGGCGATCACGCGCCCCCCTGCGTCAACCAGGCTGAGCTCTTCGATAAAGGCGAGCCGGTCGCGCTGGCTCGCCAGCAGCGGCTCGAGCTCCTCGGGCCCGGCCGCCGGTTGCTCATCGAGCAGCTGCGACAGGCCGCTCAGGGCGTGCTCGCTGACGGCAAAGGTGGTGTCCACCCATTCGGCGACGATATCGGCCCGGGCCGCAACACGCTCTTGGGCCGCCTCCAGGTCGCGCTGGCGCTGATCGTGGAGGATCGCGGCGAAGAGCAGGAAGATGACCAGCAGGGCGACAAGGTAGAACAGGATGGCGCGGCGGCGAAGACGCGGATGGGCAAGCCCTGAAGGCTCCCTGGGGGTGAGGGCATCGCCGCTCATATCACCGGTGTTCCTTACGCTGGTCGATCAAGGAGACACGCCGGATTGGCGCCCAGGCCGCTGGGCGCCATGCCGTGCCACTTTCGTTGACCATTGAAGCAGAGAACGCGGCCGGCCACCATAGCCGTACCGGCTGCCGCTCGGCGCCGCCCCACTGCTATGGCGCCTCCTCGTAGGGGCGTGACCGGATCTCGTCCGGCTCATGCCGGCCAAGGATCTCCTCGATCTCGGGCTTGGACGTATCGGGCACGATCACCTTGACCTCGTGAGTCTCCTTGTCGAGGTAGAGCTTCTCGCGAGGATAGCCCTCGGAGACCAGTTCATCGTAGGCGTTGATGGCCTTGTCGGCGCCGCCATAGGCAGCCGTCACTGTCTGGGTCATGACACCCTCCGGGTCGGAATCAAAGGAGCATCGGCGCCGTCAGGCACCGGGGTTATGCCAGGGAGCCACTCCCTGACCACAGTGTAGTTATAGCTGCTCACGCAGCACGGACCAGGGGTATCGCCGCTGGCGGGCTGTTACGGCGCCTTTCGCTGACACAGCCTCGATAGCGGCGATGGCCCTGCCCGGGCGATGCCGCGAGGCCTGGCGGTATTCGCTATGCTGCAGGCAAGCTCCTGCGGAAACCTCGCCCATGCGCCTCGCGACTCTGCTCTTCGGCCTCGCCTGCCTGCTGCCCCTCGCCGCCATGGCGGACGACACCCGCCCCCCGACGCCGGACACGGCGCTCGAGGCCTATGTGGCGAAGCCGGATACCGCTTTCGCCTGGGAGGAGGTAGCGCAGCAGCGCCTCCTCGGCACCGACACCCGGCTGATCGAGCTGACCTCCCAGCGCTGGCGCGACACCCTCTGGCGCCACCAGCTGTGGCTGATCGACCCCACAGAGGGAGCCGGCAGCCACCACGCCCTGCTGTTCATCGGCAGCGGCACCTGGCCGGCCGAGGGCAAGCCTTCCCGAGAGCCGCCGCGGGATGCCGCCAGCTTCGTGGCCCTGGCCCGGGCGCTGGAGACGCCGGTGGCGGTGCTGCGCCAGGTGCCCTTCCAGCCGCTGCTCGACGGCCTCACCGAGGACGCCCTGATCGCCGAGACCTTCCTGCGCTTCCTCGCGACCCCCGAGGAGGCCGACTGGCCCCTGCTGCTGCCCATGGTCAACAGCACGGCGCGGGCCATGGACGCCCTGCAGGCGCTGACCGCCGACTGGGACGCCCCCATCGAGACCTTCACCCTCACCGGCGCCTCCAAGCGCGGCTGGACCACCTGGCTCACCGCCGCGGTGGACCCGCGGGTGGCGGCCCAGGCTCCCATGGTGTTCGACATCCTCGATCTGGAGCCCCAGCTGGCCCACCAGCGCCGGGTATGGGGCGCCCCCTCGCCGCAGCTCGCCGACTACACCGAGCGCGGTATCGATACGCGGCTCGACGGCGAGGCGGGCCAGGCGCTGCAGGCCATGGTCGACCCCTACCGCTACCGGGAGCGCCTGACCCAGCCCAAGCTGCTGGTACTGGCCAGCAACGACGCCTACTGGCCGGTGGATGCCCTCAACCTCTACTGGCATGAGCTGCCCGAGCCCCGCCACCTGCTCTACCTGCCCAACCAGGGGCACCGGCTGCGCGACTATGCGCGCCTGCTGCCAAGCCTGGTGGCCTTCCACCAGCGGGTCAGCCGCGGTGAGCCGCTGCCCATGCTGGCCTCGCACTTCCACTGCGAGCGTGACCGGGTGACGCTGCGGGTGAGCGCCTCGGAGCCCGTGAGCCTGGGTCGAGCCTGGGTGGCCGAGGCACCGCGGCGGGACTTCCGCGAGGCGCGCTGGGAGCCTCACCCCCTGCAGGCCGACGACGAGGGGCTCGCCATCACGCTGCCACGCCCCGACGCTGGGTACCTGGCGCTGTTCGGCGAGCTGCAGTTTGCCGAGGCGCCGGATGAGCGGCTGACCCTCTCCACCACCGTGCAGGTGATCGGCCAGGAGGCCGAAGCGGCGGCGAACGGCCGCTGCCCGGCGCCGCGGGGCTAGCCCAGCCAGATCCCGCCGCTGGCGGGGGACATCACCGCATCCAGGAAGCGTACCGCCAGCGCCGGCTCCAGGCCGAGCATGAAGGCGACTCCCCAGGCCCCGCCCCACAGGTGGGCACTGTGGTTGACGCGATCTCCGCCGCGGCGCTGGGCGCGGAAGGAGTAGATCACGTAGACCGCCGCGAAGAGGATCGCCGGCACCGGCACGAAGAGCACGAAGAGCAGCGACCAGGGGCGCAGCAGGATATAGGCGAAGAGCAGTGCCGCCACGGCCCCGGAGGCCCCCAGGCTCAGGAAGCGGACATCATGGCGATGGCGCAGGTGGGTGGGCAGGATTGCCACCAGCAGGCCCGACAGGTAGAAGAGCACGAAGCCTGCCGGGCCGATACGCGGGGTCAGCACCAGCTCCATCACCGTGCCGAAGAAGTAGAGGGTGACCATGTTGAACAGCAGGTGGGTGCCGTCGGCATGGATGAAGCCGTGGCCCAGCAGCCGCCACCACTGGCCTTTCGCCACGCCGGGCGGCCAGTAGACCAGCGCCTCGAAGAGGCGGGGCCAGACCCATGCCGCCAGGCTCACCGCCGTGGTCGCAAGGACCAGCAGCAGCGTCATGCTCATGGCCATCTCCGGCAACCGCGGTTCAAGCGCCCCTCTCGGCCAGCTGCCAGTCGTTGTCGGTAAGCGGCTCGCCGCCGTTCGGGGTGACCCGCACGGTATCACTAAGACCGACACCCCACTGCCCCGGCAATCGCAGACAGAGCGGCAGATGGAAGACCATATCGGTCTCGAACGCCCGCCGCTGGCCCCGGGCGATGTAGCCGGTGCCCTCGACCCAGCTGGGCGGGAACTGCGCCCCCACCGCATAGCCGAACACCCCCGAGAAGAACAGCCGCTCGGCGTGGGGAGCCAGCACGACCTCCGCGGCCCGGGCCGCCGCATCGAAGGTGTTGCCGGGGCGCATCTCGGCGGTGAGCGCCTCGAAGAGCGCCCGGCACAGGTCCCGCACCCGCTGCATCTCGCCAGTGGCGCGGCCCACCACGGCGGTGCGCATCATCGGGGCGGTGTAGCGCTGGAAGGCCGAGCCGAACTCCAGGAACACCGGATCTCCCGCCTCGATGCGAGTGCGCTTGTGGTTGACGTGGATCACGCTGATGCGCCGACCGCTGGTGACAATGGGCTGCAGGCTCATGAACTCCCCGCCGGCCGCCAGCATCGCCCGGGCGCCCTCGGCGGCCACCTCGTTGTCGGTGACGCCGGGGGCGATCACCGCCTCGGCGGCGGCGAGGCCGGCCGCGGTAATCCGTGCGCTCTCGCGCAGGCAGTCGAGCTCCGCCGGCGTCTTGACCAGGCGAATGGCGTCGAGCAGCGCGCCGCCGTCATCGCGGAAGCGCTCGGCGCCGAGCCGCGCCTGCAGCTCGCGGATCACCCCGAAGCGCAGCCCGGCGCCGAAGAGATCCAGGCCGATGCTCTGGAAAGGCGACAGCGTCTCGGCCAGCGGGGCGATCACCTCGTCGACCCCCTCCCAGCGGTAGCCGAGGATCTCGTCCACCTCGGCGGTGACCACCGCCGGCCCGGTCTCGATGGAGGGTACCTGCAGCACCCGCCGGTCGGCCGAGACCACCAGCGCCGTGTGCACCGAGACCTCGAAGGTGTGGTAGCCGGTCAGGTAGAAGATATCCGCGGGATCGGTGAGCAGCAGCGCCTCTAGCCCCGCCGCGCGCATCGCGGCGCGCACCCGGGCGAGGCGCCCCGCGAACTCGACGGAGGCAAAGGGCAGCTCGCTGCCCTGCAGCTGCTCGGCCAGGGCGTGGCGGTAGGCGTGATGGTCCATTAGCACTCTCCAGGAAACGGACGATGAGGGCACGGCCCGCGGCGAACGGGCGGATTTAGCACTGTCGGCAGTGTAACCCCGCCCACGGCGCAGGCCGCGGTGAGGGAGCAAAAATATCCCTGTTCGCCTCCGGCCCGGTTTCGTAGAATCCAGCCACATCACATGTTGAACGCGACAGGACAACGATATGGGTAGGGCCTTCCAGAACCGCAAGGAATCCATGGCCAAGACGGCCGCCGCCAAGACCAAGGTCTACAGCAAATACGGCCGGGAAATCTACGTGGTCGCCAAGCAGGGCGGCACCGACCCCGCCGGCAACCTGAGCCTGCGCGGCCTGATCGAGCGCGCCAAGAAGGACCAGGTGCCCTCGCACGTCATCGACAAGGCGCTGGACAAGGCCAGCGGCGTGGGCGGCGAGGACTTCTCCCCGGCTCGCTACGAGGGCTTCGGCCCCGGTAACGCCATGGTCATCGTCGACTGCCTGACCGACAACCCCAACCGCACCTTCGGCGATGTGCGCGGCTGCTTCACCAAGACCAAGAGCAAGATCGGCACCCCGGGCAGCGTCAGCCACATGTTCGACCACTGCGCCATCCTCGCCTTTCATGGCGACGACGAGGAGGCCACCCTGGAAGCGCTGATGGAGGCCGACGTCGACGTCACCGACATCGAGAACGAAGAAGGCCAGATCACCGTCTTCGCACCTCACACCGAATATGCCAAGGCCAAGCAGGCGCTGCTCGACGCCTTCGGCGAGCTCGATTTCGAGGTCGACGAGATCCAGTTCGTGCCCCAGACCACCACGCCCCTCGAGGGCGACGACGTGGCCATGTTCGAGAAGTTTATCGACATGCTCAACGAGCTGGACGATGTCCAGAACGTCTTCCACAACGCCGAGCTGCCCGAGTAATTCCTTCCCTCTGCCGCCCGCTCAGGGCGGCAGCGGCCAGGCGGTGCCCGGCACCTGCACGTACTCGAAGACGCGCTGCGCTCCCGCCGGGGCCCCCATCCGCCCCAGCACCAGCGGCACGTGAACCCCCATGCCGATGAAGGGGTGGCGCGACGGCGCGCCGAAGTCGTCGCGGTCGGCGGAGGAGTAGCCGCGCGTCCCGTAGCCGGCCTGCAGCTCCACCCAGCGCAGCGGCGTGTCCTCGCCGCCCCAGGCCTGCAGCGGAAAGGCCAGCAGCCAGCGCGAGCCCGAGTAGTCGGTGGCGATATCGTACTTGCGGCCGTCGCGCACGGCGGGTGACGGGAAGTACTCCCAGCGGAACTGCACCCGCTCGCCCCACTGAGGATGGCGCAGGCGCAGGTACTCGAGCCCCACCCCGGCCATGTTGGCCACCTGATCCTCCCAGCTGAAACCGTGGTCCGGCGAGAAGCCGTCGCCGAGCTCCACCGTGGTGGTCAGCAGCAGGCCGCTGAAGGCCCCCAGGCGCGCGGCCTCGCGCTCGTCATAACCCCAGCGCCGGTAGAGGCTGGCGGCAATCGCGGTGGAGGCCGCCCCGGCATAGGCATGTCCCAGCTTGTCGGCGCCGCCAGAGGCGGTATCGCGACCGAACCAGCCCTCGCTTTCGGTGCGAAAGCTCGACTCCCCCCAGTTCCAGACGCCGAAACCGTAGGCGGTCACCCCGCCGACAATGGCCCCGTTGAGCCAGAACGCCTTGCGTTCGCGGCTCCAGCCGTCCGTCTCGTCGTCGGCCCAACTGCCCGCTGGCAGCGCCAGCAGCAGCGCTGCCGCCCAGACCCACCCGGCTCGTTGCCCGGCGGTGCGCCTCGCTGTCATGGATCCCATCCTCATCCCCGCGGCCTTTCCAGGTCGGCAAGCTCACTCAGGAAAGCATCAATTCCTTCGGAATAGTCCGGCTCGCTGTCCAGAAAGCCGGTATTGTGGCCACCGCGGATCTCGAGCAGCCGTTTGGGCTCCCGGGCCGCGCTATAGACGGCTTCGCCCTCGGCGAAGGGGATGATCTCGTCGTCGCGGCTGTGGATCACCAGCAGCGGCGCCGTGACGCCCCTGACGTGGGACTCGGTGTCATGGGAGAAGCGGGCCAGCCAGCGCGCCGGCAGGAAGGGATAGACGCGCTGGGCCAGTTCCGGCACCGAGCGGAAGGGGGACTCCAGGATCACCGCCGCCGGCCGCTCTCCCTCGGCCTCCCGGGCCTCGGCCAGCTCGGCCGCCACGGCGGCCCCCAGGGAGCGCCCGAACAGCACGATCTCCTCCGGGGCCGAACCCGCCTCCTCCCGCAGCCAGCGCCAGCCGGCCCGGGCATCCCGGGCCAGCCCCGCCTCGGAGGGGCGCCCTTCGCTGCGGCCGTAGCCGCGGTAGTCGAGGATCAGCACCGAGAACCCCAGGCGGTGGAACTGAGCGAGGGAGTCGAGCCGGTGGGAGATATTGCCGGCGTTGCCGTGCAGGAAGAGCAGGCTGGCCCGGGGCCGCTCGCGGGGCAGCCACCAGGCGTCCAGGATCAGGCCGTCCTCGGTCTACAGTGCCACCTCCTCCCAGGACATGCCCCGATCGCCGGGCGTGCCGACCTGTTCGCGCCCCATGTGCGGCAGATAGAGCAGGCGTTCCTGAAAGGCCCAGGCCAGCGTCACCACCAGCAGATAGGCCAGCGTGCCTCCCAACAGCCAGCGCAGCAGCATCGTCA
>PUOM01000112.1 GCA_003552795.1 Halomonas sp.
GCTCGTACTTCTCGGCCTCGTTGGGCACGTTCTCGAGCTCGCCCATCTCCTTCTGGATGGCCTTCATCTGCTCGTTGAGATAGTACTCGCGCTGGGACTTCTCCATCTGGTCCTTGACCCGGGAGCGGATACGCTTCTCGACCTGCAGCAGGTCGATTTCCGCCTCGATCAGCGCCATCAGGTGCTCGATGCGATCGCGCACGCGGTCCATCTCCAGCAGGCGCTGCTTGTCGTCGATCTTCAACGAGAGATGGGCGCAGATGGTATCCACCAGCCGGCTGGGGTCCTCGATGCCGGATAGCGAATTGAGCACCTCGTTGGGCACCTTCTTCGACATCTTCACGTACTGCTCGAACTGGTTGAGCAGCACGCGCACCAGCGCCTCCTGCTCGCGCTCGGTGAGCGGCTCGCTCTCGCGCAGCACCGCCTCTGCGGAGGTATAGGCATCGCCGGCATGGAGCTCCCCCACGTCGGCACGCGAAACGCCCTCGATCAGCACCTTGACGGTGCCGTCGGGCAGCTTGAGCAGCTGCATGATCTCGGCCACAGTGCCGATGGCGAAGAGGTCATCGCGGTCCGGATCGTCCTTGCTGGCCTCGCGCTGGGCCACCAGCAGTACCCGCTTGTCGGCGTCCATGGCCGCCTCGAGGGCCTGGATCGATTTCTCCCGGCCGACGAAGAGCGGAATGACCATCTGCGGGTAGACGACCACGTCCCGCAGCGGCAAAAGGGGCAGACTCAGGGTCTGATCAGCGTTCTGCTGCATCGCAGACGTTCCTCAACAAAAACGGGTGAATGTCACAGGAGTGGGGGCGCGCCGGCCGCTTTGCAAGGGAAGGCCTGACCAGGGGGTGACGGAAAAGGGCAGCACCCACACAAAAAGACGCGGGAGCGACTTCGCCGTGCCGGCGTTCACCGGCACTGGCGAGGCTCGCTCCCGCGTCGCGGCCCGGCAGCTGCGCGGGCCCGAACGGCTCAGCCGGCGGTGCCGTCGCCGGCCGCTTCCTGCTGTTGCTGAGAGTAGATCAACAGCGGCTCGCTCTCGCCACTGATCACCGAGGCGTCGATCACCACCTTGCTGACCCCCTCCAGAGACGGGATCTCGTACATGGTATCGAGCAGCACCGACTCGAGGATCGAGCGCAGGCCGCGGGCACCGGTCTTGCGCGCCATGGCCTTCTCCGCCACGGCGGACAGAGCGTCCTCGCGGAACTCGAGCTGGACGCCCTCCATCTCGAACAGCTTGACGTACTGCTTGATCAGCGAGTTCTTCGGCTCGGTAAGGATCTGGATCAGCGCATCCTCGGTGAGCTCGGTGAGGGTCGCGATCACCGGCAGGCGCCCCACGAACTCAGGGATAAGGCCGAACTTGACCAGGTCATCGGGCTCGACGTCGGCCAGCAGTTCGCCCACGCCGCGCGCCTCGTCCTTGCTCTTGACCTCGGCGCTGAAGCCGATGCCGCCCTTCTCGGCGCGCTCGCGGATCACCCGATCCAGGCCGGCGAAGGCCCCCCCGACGATAAACAGCATATTGCCGGTGTTGACCTGCAGAAACTCCTGCTGGGGATGCTTGCGGCCACCCTGGGGCGGCACCGAGGCGGTGGTGCCCTCGATCAGCTTGAGCAGCGCCTGCTGCACGCCCTCCCCCGAGACATCGCGGGTGATGGAGGGGTTGTCCGACTTGCGCGAGATCTTGTCGATCTCGTCGATATAGACGATGCCGCGCTCGGCCTTCTCGACGTCGTAGTCGCACTTCTGAAGCAGCTTCTGGATGATGTTCTCGACGTCCTCGCCTACGTAGCCCGCCTCGGTCAGCGTGGTGGCATCGGCGATGGTGAAGGGGACGTTGAGCAGCCGGGCCAGGGTCTCGGCCAGCAGGGTCTTGCCGCTGCCGGTGGGCCCGATCAGCAGGATGTTGGACTTGCCCAGCTCCACATCATCCTGCTTGACCTCGGAACGCAGGCGCTTGTAGTGGTTGTAGACGGCCACCGACAGCACCATCTTGGCGCGGTCCTGACCGATTACATAGTCATCCAGGGTGTGACGAATCTCGCGGGGAGCCGGCAGGCGCTCCTCGTCAGTCTCGGCATCGGCATCGAGCACCTCCTCGCGAATGATGTCATTGCAGAGGTCGACACACTCATCGCAGATATAGACGGACGGGCCGGCAATCAGCTTGCGCACCTCGTTCTGGTTCTTGCCGCAGAACGAGCAGTAGAGCAGCTTGCCGCCTTCGTCCTTGCCTTTGCCGTCGGCCATTCGCATACCTCTTCTCAGTTGGCCCGACGCACGGGGCGTCCGGCCGGGCTCACATCGGCAGCACGGGCTGCCGAAGAACGGTGCCAGAGCATGATAAAACTCACGCTATCAGGATGCGGGCCGCTTATCCAGCACCGCATCGATCAGGCCATACTCGGCCGCCTGGACGCCGTTCATGAAATTATCGCGGTCGGTATCACGCGCGATGGTGTCAAAATCCTGACCGGTGTGGTGGGCCAGGATGCTGTTGAGCTTGTCGCGGATGCCGAGGATCTCACGAGTGTGGATCTCGATATCCGAGGCCTGCCCCTGGTAGCCGCCCAGCGGCTGGTGAATCATCATTCGCGAGTTGGGCAGGCAGTAGCGCTTGCCGGCCGCACCGCCGGCCAGCAGCAGTGCGCCCATGCTCGCCGCCTGACCGATACAGACGGTGGAGACGTCGGGCTTGATGAACTGCATGGTGTCGTAGATCGACATCCCCGCGGTCACCGCACCTCCCGGCGAGTTGATATAGAGGTGGATGTCCTTGTCCGGGTTCTCGGATTCAAGGAACAGCAGCTGAGCCACCACCAGGTTGGCCGTGTAGTCCTCCACCGGCCCCACCAGGAAGATCACACGCTCCTTGAGCAGGCGGGAATAGATGTCGTAGGACCGCTCGCCGCGCGCGCTCTGCTCGACCACCATCGGCACCAGGCCACCGGCGTTGTGGATCTCGAACTCGTTGCTCATCAGTGTGATGTCCTTGCATCCGGAGAATGGAAGCGGTTGGGTGGGCGCACCGTTCACCGGCGCGCCCGCCGGGGGAGATGAGGGGGATCAGGCCTTGCTTTCTTCCTGACCCGCTTCCTCGCTCTCCTCCTCGTCGGCCTCGGCCTGCTGCTGGGCAGCGGCCAGGACCTCCTGGTAGGTCATGGTGACATCCTTGACGGTGGCCTGCTCGAGCAGCTTGTCGACGGCCTTCTCTTCGAGGATGGCAGACTTGACCTGTGTCTTCATCTGGTCGTTGCCCATGTAGTACTCGACCACCTGGGAGGGCTCCTGATACTGCTCGGCGAGCTCCTCGACCTTGGCGCGGATCTCGTCGTCGCTGACCTCGAGCTCGTTCGACTTGATCACCTCGGCCAGCAGCAGGCCCACCTGAACACGCCCCTTGGCCTGCTCGGCGAACAGCTCGTTGGGCAGCTGCGAGACGTCGAAGTCCTCTCCCAGGCCGAATTGCTGGGCCGCCTGGCGCTTGAGACCGTCGACCTCCTGCTGGATCAGCGACTGCGGCACCGGGATCTCGTTGGCCTTCTGCAGCGCGGTCAGCACCTGCTGCTTGACGCGATTGTCGACGGCCTGCTCGGCCTCGCGGGTCATGTTCTTGGTGACCTCGGCGCGGAACTTCTCCAGGTCACCGTCCTCGACGCCGAATTTCTTGATGAACTCGGCGTCAACCTCGGGCAGGGACTGGCCCTGCACGGCGTGAATCTTGACCTTGAAGGTCGCTTCCTGGCCGGCCAGCTGCTCGGCCTGATAGTCCTCGGGGAAGGTGACCTTGATCTCCTTCTCCTCGCCGGCCGTCGCACCCACCAGCTGCTCCTCGAAGCCGGGAATGAAGCTGCCGGAGCCCAGCACCAGGCTGTGGCCCTCGGCGCTGCCGCCCTCGAAGGGCTCATCGCCCAGGAAGCCCTGGAAGTCGATCGTCACCTGATCACCTTCTTCGGCGGCGCGCTCGACGTCTTCCCAACCGGCATTCTGCTTGCGCAGCGTCTCGACCATCTCGTCGATATCGGACTCGACAACCTCGACCACCGGACGCTCCACCTCGGTCCCCTCGATGGAAGCCAGCTCGACCTCCGGGTAGACCTCGAGGGTCGCCACGAATTCGAGATCCTTGCCCGCCTCGTTGACGGTGGGCTCGATCTGCGGGAAGCCCGCCGGGTTGAGCTCGTTGTCGGTCAAGGCGCGCACGTAGCGCTCGCGCATCACTTCGCCCACCACCTCGTTGCGCACGTCGTGGCCGTAGCGCTGACGGATCACCGACATCGGCACCTTGCCCTTGCGGAAGCCGTCGATGCGAACGTTCTTGGCGGCATCCTTGAGACGGGCATTGACGGCCTCGTCGATCTCGGCGGCCGGCACCTGGACGGTGATGCGGCGTTCGATCTGGGAGGTCGTGTCGACGGAAACTTGCATGAAATGTCCTCTACCGCTGGGGGCGTTGTGTTGAAAGGCTGGAAAGATCAAGGGGGTGATTTTATGAATCCCGCCCGGCACTGGCAAGCCTCATGCCTCACGAGGTGGGGGCGAGAGGCCGGAATGCAAGGGTGCAGGACAAGGCAGCGACTCAAGAATCGGTATGACGGAAACGCCAAAAGCGCCGCCCCGCTGAGGGCCTGCGCGATATAGACAGCGAGATCGGGAGAAAGATCTTCGGGAGGGATCAAGGAGTGGGGTGGATGATGGGGATCGAACCCACGACCACCGGAGCCACAATCCGGGGCTCTACCACTGAGCTACATCCACCACTGCCTTGAAACGCCTGTCGAAATGGGGTGGATGATGGGGATCGAACCCACGACCACCGGAGCCACAATCCGGGGCTCTACCACTGAGCTACACCCACCATATCGACAACTGCTCGCTCAAACCGATATCCCGCCACCGCACCGGAGCTGGCGCGCCCAGCAGGACTCGAACCTGCAACCTACGGCTTAGAAGGCCGTTGCTCTATCCGGTTGAGCTATAGGCGCATTCTACTCTTCAGACTGCCGAACCGCAACCCGCCAACCTCATATTTTCCAAATCATTCAAGAGGTTGTGGTCGGAGTGGAGGGATTCGAACCCCCGACATCCTGCTCCCAAAGCAGGCGCGCTACCAGGCTGCGCTACACTCCGCCGCGATTCATGCCGGCCTGACGCCGCCGCAGAGGCCTCGTCGAGCGATGCGTATTCTACGTGACTTTCCCCTGCGGTCAAGCACCTGGAGGATCAACAATCCTGCCCGGCGCTTTGTTTCACCGCCTCGGCGTGCGAAAATTGCCGTTTTCCACTCGCGGGCCGGCAGCCAGTCCGCCCCGTCCACCCAGCCGCCAGAGGAAGCGCGATGTCCGCCCAACTGATCGATGGCAAGTCCATAGCCGCCCGAGTCCGCCAGCAGGTCGCACGCCAGGTCAAGGCACGCCGCGACGCCGGGGGCCGCGCGCCGGGGCTCGCCGTGGTGCTGGTGGGTGAGGATGCCGCCTCAGCGGTCTATGTACGCAACAAGCACAACGCCTGCGTCGAGGCCGGCATCGAGTCATACAGTCATACGCTGCCCGCCGAGACCTCCCAGCAGCAGCTCGAGACCCTGGTGGACCGGCTCAATGATGATCCGGCGGTGGACGGAATTCTTGTCCAGCTGCCGCTGCCCGCCCACCTCGATGCCCGGCCGATCCTCGAGCGAATTCGTCCCGACAAGGACGTGGACGGCTTTCACCCCTACAACCTGGGACGCCTGGCCCAGCGTCTGCCGATGCTGCGCCCCTGCACGCCCAGAGGCGTGATGACCCTGCTCGCGCAGTCCGACCTCAGCGTACGCGGGCTCGACGCCACCGTGGTCGGCGCCTCCAATATCGTCGGACGCCCCATGGCGCTGGAGCTGATGCTGGCCGGCTGCACCACCACCGTCTGCCACCGCTTCACCCGGAACCTCGAGGCGCACGTACGCCGCGCCGACCTGCTGGTGGTCGCGGTGGGCAAGCCGGGGCTGGTCAAGGGCGAGTGGGTCAAGGAGGGCGCCATCGTCATCGACGTGGGCATCAACCGCCTGGAGGATGGCCGCCTGATCGGCGACGTGGACTTCACCGCCGCCGCCGAGCGCGCCAGCTGGATCACGCCGGTGCCCGGCGGCGTCGGCCCCATGACCGTCGCCACCCTGCTGGAGAACACCCTGCAGGCCGCCGACATGCACGACGCTCTCTAACCACGCTGACCCCACCAGGAACTGCTATGCAACGCATCGGTATCATTGGCGCCATGCCCCAGGAGGTCGATCACCTCGCCTCTCTGCTGGAGGAGCGCGAGACCCGCCACCATGTTGGCTCCACCTTCCATCGAGGATCGCTGCACGGCGTCGAGGTCGTCATCCTGCAGTCGGGCATCGGCAAGGTGAACGCCGCCGTGGGCACCACCCTGCTGCTGGACATCTACCGGCCCGAGGCGGTGATCAATACCGGCTCGGCCGGCGGCTTCGGCGAAGGTCTCGAGATCGGCGATATCGTGGTGTCCAGCGAGGTGCGCCACCACGACGTGGACGCCGTGGTGTTCGGCTACGAGCATGGCCAGGTGCCGCAGATGCCGGCCGCCTACCTGCCCGACCCCCGCCTGGTGGCCATCGCCAGGGAGTGCGTGGAGTCACTGGGCGAGGTCAAGGTCGTGGAAGGGCTGATCGCCACTGGCGATGTCTTCATGGCCTGCCCCAACCTGGTGGCGCAGACCCGCCGGCGCTTCCCCACCATGCTCGCCGCCGAGATGGAGGCCGCCGCCATCGCCCAGACCTGCCTGCTCTACGACTGCCCCTTCGTGGTGATCCGCGCCCTCTCCGACATCGCCGGCGGCGGCGACAACCACCTGTCCTTTGACGAGTTTCTGGAGAAAGCCGCGACCCACTCCGCCCGGATGGTGGAGGCGATGGTCATGCGCCTAGCCCGACTGCCCGCGGAGCAGGCCGACGATGCGCTGGCCGAGAGGGTCTGAGCCACGGCCGTCGCGCCGGCCACCGCATCGGCGGGGGCCGGCGCTGCTGCTGATCTGCGCACTGCTGGCCGGCTGCGGTGCCACGCACCTCGACAACCGCCTCACTCCGGTGACGCCGGCAGCGAGCGAGAACCCGGCGCTGGCCTTCGATGCGCTGCCCGAACAGACCTACACGCCTGACAACTGGTCCAGCCCCCTCGTTGCCGAGGTGCTGCTCCCCCGCTCGGCGGGCGATGCGCTTCGCCCTGCCGCCCTGCTGGTGCACGGCGGCGGCTGGCAGAACCGCACTCCGAAGGACATGGCCGGCATCGCCGAGCGTCTGGCCGAACGCGGCTTCGTGACCGTCAATATCGAGCATCGCTTCGCCCCGGAGTACCGATTCCCCGCCCAGCTGCACGACCTTCAGCAGGCCATGGCCTGGCTCCACGACAAC
>PUOM01000047.1 GCA_003552795.1 Halomonas sp.
CCAGGAGCCTTCCTCCTGCTCGGCGCCCTCGAGCCACTCCTCGTGGGTCTTGGGCAGGGCATCGTTGGTCCAGTAGCCGTACTTGTTCTTGTGGGGCGGATTGACCACCCCGGCAATGTGACCGGAGCCCCCCAGCACGAACTTGACCGGCCCCTTGGGCAGCAGCGCCCCGTAGTAGGTGCTGTTCCACTTGGCGATATGGTCCTCCCGGGTGGAGAGGAAGTAGCTCGGCGTGGAGACCTTGCGCAGGTCGATCTTGACCCCGTCGAGCTCGATGCCGCCGGGCTGCACCAGACGGTTCTCCAGGTACATGTTACGCAGGTACCAGCCGTGGGTGCCCGCGGGCAGGTTGGTGCCGTCGGTGTTCCAGTAGAGCAGGTCGAAGGGGGCCGGCACATCACCCTTGAGGTAGTTGCTGATGTAGAACGACCAGAACAGATCGTTCTCGCGCAGCAGGTTGAAGCTGAAGGCCATGACGCGGCCGTCCAGATAGCCGTCGCGCTCCATCTTGGCCTCGATCCCCTGCAGGACGGGCTCGGAGAGAAAGACGCCGATCTCGCCGGGGTCGCGGAAATCCTGCAGGGTGGTCATGTAGGTGGCCGACTTGACCTTGCGTCCGCGCCGCGTGCTGGTCAGATAGGCCACGGTGGAGGCCGCCAGGGTCCCCCCCACGCAGTAGCTCAGCAGATTGACGGACTTCTCGCCGGTCGCCTGCTCGATCGCTTCCATGGCGGCGATGGGCCCCAGCTGCATGTAGTCGGCCCAGGTCAGGTCGCGCTGCTCGGGGCCCGGGTTGCGCCAGGAGGTCAGAAAGACGGTATGGCCCTGGCCGACCAGCCACTTGACCAGCGAGTTGTCCTCGCGCAGATCGAGGATGTAGTACTTGTTGATCCAGGGCGGGATGACCAGCAGCGGCGTCTTGAAGACCTGCTCGGTGGTCGGCGCGTACTGGATCAGCTGGATCAGCTCGTTCTCGTAGACCACCGACCCCGGGGGCACGGCAATGTTCCTGCCGATCTCGAAGGCGCTGCGATCGGTCATGGTGACGTTGAGACCCTCGGCGGAGTTGGCCAGGTCCTTGCGCAGCCTTGCCAGACCATCCACCAGGTTCTGACCGCGGCTCTCCAGCGTCTGACGCATCACCTCGGGATTGGTAGCGGCGAAGTTGGTGGGCGCCATGGCGTTGACCAGCTGGCGAGCATAGAAGCCGAGGCGCTGCTTCTGATCCGCGGGCATCTCGAGACTGTCGATCAGCTCCTCGACCAGCCGGGAGAAGAGCAGATACTGCTGCATGAGGGCCAGGTAGTAGGGATCGTTAGTCCAGGCCTCGTCCTTGAAGCGGCGATCGCCCCTGTCCGGGGTCACCAGCGGCTCGACCTGCTCGCCGCCCATGTTGCGCAGGCCGTTCTGCCAGAGCTGGAACTGATCCTGCATCAGCCGCGCCTGGGTCTGCCAGAACTGGTGAGGGTTGCCCATCAGCGACTCTGCGGCCGCCTGGAAGCTATTGCGCATGTCCCCGTAGACGGAATCTGCGGCATCGCTGGGCACCATGCGCTCCAGCAGATCGCTCATCAAGGCGCGGTACTCCTCGCCGATCTCCTTCAGCTGGACGTTCCACGCCTCGAGTTCTGCCTGTGTCGGTGCTTCAAGCCCTGGCTGCATTGACCCCTCCTGACGCGCCGACCACCGCTCCGGTGCCGGCTAACAATAGCGCAATCCGCCACCCGTCCCGGACGGGTAGCGGCCTGGTACGCGGTGCATCCGTGTGCACCGCCATGGGTTTCCTGGCGACGGCCACTCAGCTCTTGCTGGCACCGCGGGTAGAGGAGGCCTTGGCAGACCCTGACTTCGCCTCACCGCTCGTCGCGGCCTTGTCGCCGCCGGCGGCGGCCTTGCCGGCCATCTTCTCGGCCAGCTTGGCCTGCTCGGCGAACAGCGCTTCCAGCTCGCTCTTGAACTCCAGGCTCATCTCGGAGAGCGCCTTGGCGTCCTCGAGCATCTGCTGGGAGAGCTGATTCATGACCTCGGCCTGGCGGGCGCTGAACGCCTGCATGGAGTCGGCATCGCTGATCTCGCTGGCATCGCGCATGCGCTCGTTGCCGAGCTGGCTGTAGCGCTTCATGGACTCCATCTGGTGCTGGGTCAGCTTTTCCATGTTGTCCAGCATCAGGGAATTGAGCTTGCGCATCGGCTCGAAGAACTGGCGGGTCTGCTCGTTGAAGCTTTCGATCATCTTGTCTTGCATGGGGCGTTCTCCCGAAACGTCGGCGGATGGCGGACGCGGCGCCCGCCATCCCGAAATGTTGCACTGCACAAAGCGTAGTCTGCCATGCTAAAAGTTGCAACACGATGAAAGGCGAATACGGGCGGGCTCAGCTCTCGCGCTTGGTGCGCGAACGGGCGCTGGCGGGGCCCTTCTTGGCCGCGCCGCCGCCTGCCGACTTGTCTGACGCACCAGCCTTGGAGGAGGATGATGCGGCACCCGCCTTTTTCTCCTGAGCCTCCCCCGTCGCCTGAGTCTCGCTGGCTCCACCCTGGGCGGCGTTCTGGCCGGCCTGCTTGAGCATGTCGAGCATCATCTGCTGGTAGGTGCCGAAGCTGGAGAGCCCCTGGGAAAGGCCCTGGGAGAGCCCCTGGGTCAGGCCCTGACCCATGCCCGACTGCTGCAGATAGGGCTGCATCAGGCTCATGGGGTCGTAGCCCTCTGCCCCGGACTCCATCTGCTTGTAGATCCGGTCCAGCAGATCCTTCTGGAAGGCCTCCACATCGGGCAGGCCCAGCGACCGGCGAAACTCTTCGGGGGTCAGGTCAAATTCGACGTTGATCTTCATGGCGTGGCCCTTGCGATGGTTATGCCCAGCAGTGTAGCAGCCTGCGCGGTGCCCACCTCAACGCTTCCGCCGCCACCCAAGGCAATCACCGATGGGAGCATCGCTCAAGGCTGTTCCGGCGACAGGCCTGCAAGGGGGCGCCATGACCCCCTCCCTGGGGGCTACCTAGACCGTCCATGGTCCACGGACCCCCTTTCCGACCTGTCCCCAGCGCCTTTCGCTGACACGGTACTGGTAACTGCGATAGCGCTACGCTGTCACCGGAGTACCGGCGTCGCTACGCTGACGTCGGCGTTCTGGGCGCGATGGCGCAGCAGGTGGTCCATCAGGGTCAGCGCCATCATCGCCTCGGCGATGGGGGTGGCGCGGATGCCCACGCAGGGGTCGTGGCGCCCCTTGGTGACCACCTCCACGGGGTTGCCGTGAACGTCGATGCTGCGGCCCGGGGTGGTGATGCTGGAGGTGGGCTTCAGCGCCAGATGGGCGACGAGGCTCTGGCCGCTGGAGATGCCGCCGAGCACCCCGCCGGCGTGATTGGAGAGGAAGCCCTCCGGGGTCATTTCGTCGCGGTGCTCGCTGCCCCGCTGGGCCACGCTGGCGAAGCCGTCACCGATCTCGACGCCCTTGACCGCGTTGATGCTCATCAGGCCGTGGGCCAGCTCGGCGTCCAGGCGGTCGAACACCGGCTCACCGAGCCCGGGCGGCACCCCTTCGGCCACCACGCTGATCTTTGCGCCCACCGAGTCCTGGTCGCGGCGCAGCTGATCCATGTAGGCCTCGAGCTCTGCCACCCTGTCGGGATCGGGGCAGAAGAAGGGGTTCTCATCCACCGCCTCCCACTCCTTGAAGTCGATCTCGATGGGCCCCAGCTGGCTCATGTAGCCGCGAACGGTCACCCCCTGAGTCGCCAGGTACTTCTTGGCGATGGCCCCGGCGGCCACCCGCATGGCGGTCTCCCGGGCGCTGGAGCGCCCGCCGCCGCGGTAGTCGCGCAGGCCGTACTTGTGGTGGTAGCTGTAGTCGGCGTGGGCCGGGCGGAACTGATCCTTGATGTTGCCGTAGTCCTTGGAGCGCTGATCGGTGTTCTCGATCAGAAGGCCGATGGAGGTGCCGGTGGTCACCCCCTCGAAGACCCCGGAGAGGATCTTCACCCGATCCGGCTCGCGGCGCTGGGTGGTGTGGCGCGAGGTGCCGGGGCGGCGGCGATCCAGATCGCGCTGCAGGTCCTCCTCGGTGAGCGGCAGCCCCGGGGGGCAGCCGTCGACGATGGCGCCCAGCGCCGGACCATGGCTCTCGCCGAAGGTGGTGAGGGTAAACAGCTTGCCGAAGGCGTTGCCGGACATGGGCGCTTCTCCTCGAAGGAAGTCAGGAATCAGGCGAAGGACGCCGCATGGGCGTCGAGTTCATCGGCGGTGAGGGCGAAGACGCCCTGGCCGCCGCGCTCGAATTCGAGCCACAGGAAGGGCACCTCCGGGAAGGCGGCCTCCAGGTGGCGGTCGGAGTTGCCGACCTCGACGATCAGCACGCCGTGCTCGGTGAGATGCCCGCGCGCCTCGCGCAGGATGCGCCGCACGATCGCCAGGCCGTCGGCCCCGGCGCCCAGCGCCAGGGCCGGTTCGTGATGGAACTCGGCCGGCATGGTGGCCAGGTCCCGGGCGTCCACATAGGGCGGATTGGAGACAATCAGGTCGTAGCGGCCGGGCAGCGCGGCGAAGAGGTCGGAGGGCACGGCGCGCACCCGCTCGCCCAGGTCGTGACGGGTGATGTTCTGCCGCGCCACGGCCAGGGCCTCTTCGCTGATGTCGCCGAGATCCACCTCGCAGGTGGGAAGGTGAAGTGCGGTGGCGATACCGATGCACCCGGAGCCGGTGCAGAGGTCCAGCACTCGGGCCGGCGGCTCCTCGGGGAACCAGGCGGCGAAGCCGTGCTCGATCAGCTCGGCGATGGGCGAGCGCGGGATCAGCACCCGCTCGTCGACATCGAAGGGGATCCCGGCGAAGAAGGCCTCGCCGAGCAGATAGGGCAGCGGGCGGCGGGTGGCGATGCGTTCGCGCGCCAGGGCCACGATGCGGCCGCGCTCCATGGGCAGCAGCCGCGCCTCGAGCACCCCCGGATCGACGTTCCAGGGCAGGTGCAGGGCGCCCAGGGTCAGCGCCACCGCCTCGTCCCAGGCGGAGTCGGTGCCGTGGCCGTAGAAGAGCCCGGCCAGGTGGAACTCGCTGGCGGCCCAGCGCAGGCAGTCACGCAGGGTGATCAGGCCATCGCGCAGCTCGGCATCGGGAAGTGTCAGGGTCGAAGAGGAGTCGTTGCGGGCGGCCACGGGGCATCCTGTCGTTGTCGGGAGAATCGAACAAGGAAGCCGATTGTAACCGCCGTGGCGGTTCACAGCCACGCCACGCTGGTTATACTGGGCGCCCTGACCCCCAACTGGCCCCCACTGCCATGAGCCGAGACCCCCATCGCCCGGACGACGACGAGATCAGCGCCTTCCGTCAGGCGCTGCGCGAGGCCGGCGTGCGTCGACTACGCACCAACCGCGCCGACCCCGGTCGTGCGCGCCGCGAGGAGGTGGCCGTCGCCGAGCGCCGCGCCGCTGCCCAGACGGCGAATGAGGCCGGCAGTACCGGCCGCACCTCCGATGGACGGGTCGAAGCCGTGCGCCCCTCGGAGTATCTGGAGTTCGCCCTGCCCGACCTCCCCTGGCGCACCCGCCAGCGGCTCAAGCGGGGCCAGCTGGCCTGGGAGGCGGGCCTGGACCTGCACGGCTACACCCTGGAGGAGGCTCGCAGCGAGCTCGAGGCCTTCCTGCGCGAGGCGAGCGCCGCACGACGCCGCTGCGTCCTGGTGGTTCACGGCAAGGCCTGGGGAGCGAGCGGCGACTATCCGGTGATCAAGAGCCATGTGAATGCGTGGCTGCGCGAGTGGCCCGCCGTGCTGGCCTTCACCTCGGCCACCCCGGCCGACGGCGGCACCGGCGCCGTCTATGTGCTGCTGCGCCGCCGCGGCGAGCCTGGCTAGTCGCCCGACGCGGGCGGGTCCGGCTCGCGGAACGGCACAGGCGTAGGCGCCGGCTCCACGACGATGCCCCGGGCGCCCCAGCCGGGGTGGCTACGCCCCTCGTAGCGGTCCAGCGCCTCCACCGCCAGGTGGCGCCCCAGAGCGATCAGCGCCTCGGCGCGGTGGAACTCATAGGCGCCGCACACCGTCTTGGGCACCTCGATCAGCACGTCCGGCGGGTAGCCCGCCACCTTGTACTTGGCCAGGGCCGCCTGGGTGATATCGAAGGACTCCAGCACCATATCCAGGCGCCCCCACTGGCGGCGGCGAATCCCCGCCTCGCTCTGGTCCCCCTCCGCGCTGCCGTTGCCTCCTCCGAGACCGTCGAACCAGCGGCTGGCGACGCTCCTCACCTCCTCGACCCAGCCGCCGAAGTCGATGCCGCCGGCATCACGCTCGCGCTCCCGGGCTCGCTCCTCGGCCGCCTGGTCCGGCGGCAGCAGCTCCTCGAGGCTCACCGGCCGCGGACTGTGGGCGGTGACGTTGACCGCCATCACGAAGTCGGCGTGGGCGGAGACGGTGGGAATGATCGGCAGCGGGTTGAGCAGGCCACCGTCCACCAGCACCTGATCCCCGCGGTGCACCGGCGTGATCACACCGGGCACGGCGATGGAGGCGCGGATCGCCTCCAGCAGCGGGCCGCTCTGGGACCACACCTCGCGCTGGCGAACCAGATCGGTGGCCACGGTGGTGACTGGAATCGGCAGCTCCTCGATGCGCACGTCGCCGACCAGGGACTCCAGCTTCTCCATCACCTTGCTGGCGCGCATGGCGCCCATGGGACTCCAGGTGACGTCCACCAGCTTGAGCACGTCGAAGTAGTCCAGCCGGCATACCCAGTCGCGATAGCCCCTGAGCTGCCCGGCCGCATAGATACCGCCCACCAGGGCGCCCATGGAGCAGCCGGCGATGGCCACCACTCGGTAGCCCCGCGCCTCGAGCTCCTCGATCACCCCGATATGAGCGTAGCCGCGGGCGCCGCCGCTTCCCAGCACCAGGGCGACCCGCCTGCCCTCAGGGCCCGCCGTCGTCTCGTCCCCGTTCATGCACTCCCCTCCCCGTCGGTGGCAGCCGCCGCCTCGACCCAGGCGCCGATCGATTCGGCGACCTCGTCGACCGCCGCCGTCTCCAGGTGCAGATGGTGGCCGCCGGGCAGCACCCGGCGCGTGAGCCCCGGCAGGGCCGCGCGGGCCGCGCAGGCGCGCTCGCGCTCCCCCAGGATCCCCGTCTCGCCTTCGAGCAGCAGCGTCGGACAGCGGATCGCCCCCAGGCAGGCCTGCACCTGCTCCGGGCAGAAGCGCACCGGCGACGGCCTGACCAGGCGGCTGTCGGTGCGCAGCCCGACCCGACCGTTCTCCAGCGCCATCAGGTTTCTGGCCACCAGGGGGGCGGCGGTGTGGGCATCGATGGGCGTGGCGCCCCCCGCCACCCGCGCTGCCACGGCGGTCTCCCTGTCAGGATAGTGCGGCGCGGGCGAGGCCGCGCGACGGTGGGCCAGCAGGCCGCGAC
>PUOM01000214.1 GCA_003552795.1 Halomonas sp.
ATACGGCCGCGGGTTATATGGCAGCAGCCCCCGCGACCGGCATCCGCATACACCATCGGCTGGCCGAATCGAGCAGCCGGCACGCCACTCCGAGAGACAAGAATAACGCCAATATTCAAAACCTTGCCTGAAATTGGGCGCTGCAACCCTGGCACTTTCACATCTTGATACGAGAGCTTGGCTACATGAAACTCAAGACCCGCCTGTCGCTGACGCAAAAGCTGCTCGGCGCCGCCGCCATTCCCCTGATACTGGGGTTTGTCGCGCTCTTCCTGCTCATCCAGCATCAGCTCAACCGCGATGTGCCGCCGATCGTCGAGAACGGCGCCGTCAGGCAGGCCGAAGCCAGAACCGGCGAGGTCGCTCAGTGGCTGGACAGCTACCAGCGCTGGCTGTCGGCCATGGCCCAGTCCACCGAGCTGAGGCAGGCGGTGCCCGTCGAATCGCACCTCGACTGGCTGGAGGAGCGTTTCCCCGGCGATGACTCGATCGAGTCCTTTTTTGTCGCCGACCGGGAGGGCAACATCATCACCCACGCAGGCATCACGACCAGCATTGCCGAACGCGGCTACTTTCGCGATCTGGTCACCGACGGCAGCGTTGACAGCATGCTGGGCGACCCGGTGGTGTCCCTTGTCAGCGGCGAGCCCACCGCCGTGATCGCCGAGGCGCTGTTCGACGAGCGCGGTGAGCGAATCGGCCTGCTGGGCATCACCCTCTCCATGGAATACGTCTCGGACCTGGTGGGCAGCATTGACGTCGGCGAGGGCAGCTACGGAATGCTGACCGATACCCAGGGGGTCATCGTGGCGCATCCCGACCCGGAGCTGCGCATGAACCTGAATATCCATGAGGCGGAGGCTGCCGGCTTCGAGGGGGCCGCCGCCATGGCGCGCTCGCTGGGCGACCAGCAGCCGATCACCGGGCGCATGCGAACTCCGAACGGGGAGCAGGTCAGGCTGTTCTGGGAGCCCGTCGGCGATACCGGCTGGTACGTGGCCGTCACCGCCCCCGAGCGGCTCTTCACCACGGTCACCCAGCAGCTGGTTCGCTCCTTCCTTTTCCAGAGCCTGGTGGTGGGGGCGCTGCTCCTGCTGGTGCTGGGCCTGGCCGCTCGCCGCACCCTTTCCCCGGTAAGGCAGACGGCACTGACCATGGCCGATATTGCCCGGGGAGAGGCGGATCTCACCCAGCGCCTCACGGTGCGGTCCAATGATGAGGTAGGAGAGCTGGCCAGGCAGTTCAACGCCTTCGTGGAGCGCATGCAGGAGACGCTGCTCAGGGTGCGCGGCAGCACGGGGGCGGTGCTCACCTCCAGCAATGAGCTGGCGGGGGCCAGCGGAGAGCTCTCCACGCGCACCGAGCAGGCGGCGGCCAACCTCCAGGAGACCTCCGCCTCGATGGAGCAGATCAACTCCACCGTCACCCATACCGCGCAGGCCGCCGAGCAGGCCAACGGCCTGGCGGTGAATACCGCCAGGACCGCCCAAGAGGGCGGAGAGAGCATGCGGGAGATGCAGGAGAAAATGCAGGCGATCTCGGCATCGGCCACCAACATCAGTGAAATCACCGGCCTGATCGACTCGATTGCGTTCCAGACCAATATCCTGGCGCTGAACGCCTCCGTGGAGGCGGCGCGAGCCGGAGACCATGGCCGGGGCTTTGCCGTCGTGGCTCAGGAGGTGCGCAATCTGGCCACGCGCGCCGGCGATGCGGCCAGGAACATCCGCACGCTGATCGATGACTCCGTGCGCCAGACTCGTGAAGGGGGTGAGCTGCTCGAGCTGGTAGTGGCCAATATGAAGACGATCCAGGAATCTGTCGCCCAGGTGTCGGATGTCATCGGGGAGATCTCCGCGGGCACCAAGGAGCAGTCGGCCGGGATCTCCCAGGTCAATGTGGCCGTCGCCGAGATGGACACCATGACCCAGCAGAATGCGGCCATGGTGAGCCAGAGCTCCACGCTGGCCGGCAGCATGCAGGAGGCTGCCCAGGACCTCGATCGCATGTTGAGCGTCTTTATCCTGGATGACAGCGGCAAGTCCAGTCCGACGCGGGAGGCTCCCCGGGCGGCACCTCGCGCCTTGCCGGCGAGCCAGGCACCTCTCCCCAGGCAGGAGAGCGCCGCTCCACCGTCTCACACCAGGGAGCGCGTGGAGGAGTGGGAATCCTTCTGAGCAACCGAGATGGCCGCCCATGGGCGGCCATCGAGTCGAGGCTGGGGGAGAGATCCTGCACGCCGAAAGGGTTCACAGCAGCAGCGCCACGCCCAGCCCCCACAGCAGGATGACCGGGCTATCGGCCCTATCCGCGGTTCCGGGATGCTGCTATCGTCAAAGTCGGTCGAATGGGTTCAAGGTGCCCATGGCGTTTCGAACTCCCGCAAACCGTCTTCATGGGAAGTGCTCGAACGATGGTAAAGTCCCAGTCCAGTACGCTTATTCGCTGCCCGTTGCCTGATGTCTATGGCTTCGTGGTGACCGACTTCGTCCGCAATTACCCGCGGTGGTCGCCCGAGGTCAAGCAGCTCAGGCCCCTGAGCAGCGGGCCGCTGGCCGTCGGCTGGACGGCCCGGCAGGTGCGGGTGGATCAGGGGCGTCGAACCGAAGCCGATTTCAAGGTCATCGCGCTCGAACCCGAGCGCCGCGTCTGCTTCAAGGGTATCAAGGATCCCTTCGTGATCACCTATATCTTCGAGCCGCGGCAGGAGCATACGCAGCTGACCTTCAGCTTCGAACTGGCGCGTCTGACGTTTGCCATGCGGCCGTTCGAGAAGCTCATTCGCCTTGCGGTTCAGGACGGCACGGAGCGCGTGGTGCGCGACCTGAAGACCCTGGCCGAGCGGGAACTCGGCCGAAACAAGCCGGACTAATTCACTCGCCGAGCGCGTCCTTCGCTGGAGGTACCATGCTGTTTACCGCAGACAAAGATACCGGAATCATCCCGCATGTCCTGACGCAGATTCTGGATACCTGCGTGAATGGCGTGACCCTCTCCGACCCCGACATGCCGGACTCGCCGATTGTCTATGCGAACTCCGTCTTCGAACAGCTGACGGGCTACAGCCAGGAGGAAATCCTGGGTCGCAACTGCCGCTTCCTCCAGGGTGAGGATCGCGATCAGCCGGCGCTCGACGAGATCCGTGCCGCCCTCGAAACGCACTCCCCGGTCGAGGTGACGCTGCGCAACTATCGCAAGGATGGGACGCTGTTCTACAACCGGCTGTCGATTCAGCCGCTGAGCGATGCCGAGGGGCGCCTGATCTACTATCTCGGGGTCCAGTACGACGTCAGCGAACTCGTCAATGCCCGGGCCGAGATCGAGCGACTCGAAAACATGCTGAAAGCCTCCCCGGAGCAGTGAGCGTCAGGCGCGCTGGCTGCCTGCCCCCAGGGGCGATGCCCGGCGGGCTCGCTCACGGCACCAGCCACTGCCCCGCCCAGTCATCCCTGCGCTCGAATCTGGCGCGACGGTGGTCGCGGCCGAGATGCAGGGCGTCGATGGCCTCGACGGTCAGGCAGAGCAGCGCGAAGGCGGCCGGGTCGGGGGTCTTGGTGTAGGCCAGCGCCTCGGGTATCGGCCGGCCCGGCGTGGCGGTGCTGCTGTAGGCGTAGCGCGACGCCTCGGGAACGCTCGCCCAGACGCCGGCGATCTCCGCCCCCGTGCTGATCGTGACCTCGGCGTCGATGCGAAGCTGCAGGTGCGCCGAGGCGTCCCAGACGTGCAGCGCTGCCAGGGGGGTGGCCCTGAGCTCGGCCACCTTGGCCGAATGCCGGTCGGTGTAGAGATGCAGCGTGCCGCTGGCGGCATCGGCGGCGCGCAGCACCACGGTGCGGGCCTGTGGCCTGCCATCGACGCCCAGGGTGGCCAGGGTGGGGTGGCGCGCGGCGGCGTGGCGATCATGCACGCCGCGGGACAGGCGCGTCCAGACCTGGGCGTGCAATGTTCTCAGCTCGCTCGCCCAGGCGTGCGGGTCAGCCGTCATCACGCGCCTCGCCTGCTGCTCCCGGGTTCCGGGCGATCGCCTGCAGCTCCTCCGCCGCGCGATTCAGCACGCCGGCCATCTGTGCCATGGGTGCCAGGCGCGTATCGGTGTAGATCATGCCCCGCCGGCTGTCGGCGCTGTCCGGGTCGAAGTGCCGGCGCATCTGGCGCGCCTCGAAGGCTTCCTCTTCCAGCTCGCCCGCCATGCGGTTCAGCGCGCTCGCCAGGCCCCGTGCCTGAGCGACGGTTTCCCGTCCGGCATGGGCACGCTCCTTCCAGTCGATGCGTACCACCTCGGAGGCGGCGTTCGCCTCCGGCAGTGGCGGCAGCGACTCGGCCAGCGAGCCGCGTAACGCCTCGAGCCCCGCTGCACACTCCCCCAGCTGCGTGATATCGCCGGGCTGCAGCCCGTGACGCTCCAGCGAGACGGCGATGGCCTGGAGGCTCCGGTGAAAGATCTCCAGCTTCTGCAGCGTATCCAGGGCGGCGTCGGCTTCAATCGTGACGGTCTTCATCGCGCTCACATGACCTCCGATGGTCTTCTGTTATTCTGCCGGTGACCGCAGGCGGCCCAGCAGCTGTCGCTTGCTGCTCTTCCACCCAGGAGCCGAGATGCCGATCTACACCAATATCGAAGACCTGAGGCGCCACTACGCGCGGCGCACGCCCAGGATGTTCTACGACTACGCGGAGTCCGGCAGCTGGACCGAGCAGACCTTCCGTGAAAATACCAGCGACTTCCAGCATATTCATCTAAAGCAGCGCGTGGCGGTCGATATGTCCGGGCGCACCACCCGCGGCCGGATGATCGGCGAAGAGGTGGCCATGCCGGTGGCGCTGGCGCCGGTGGGGCTGACCGGCATGCAGTCCGCCGACGGCGAGATCAAGGCGGCCCGGGCGGCCGAGAAATTCGGGGTGCCCTTCACCCTGTCGACCATGTCGATCTGCTCGATCGAGGATGTGGCCGAGCATACGACCCGACCCTTCTGGTTTCAGGTCTATACGCTCAAGGATGACGACTTCATGCGTCGCCTGATCGAGCGTGCCAAGGCCGCCAACTGCTCCGCGATCGTCGTCACCGTTGACCTTCAGGTGCTCGGCCAGCGCCACAAGGACATCAAGAACGGCCTCTCGGCGCCGCCCAAGCTGACGCCGCGCTCGATCGCCAACCTGGCCACCAAGATCCCCTGGGGGCTGGAGATGCTGCGCACCAAGCGCCGCTCCTTCGGCAACATCGTCGGCCATGCCAAGGGCGTCACCGACCCGTCCTCGCTCTCGGCCTGGACGGCAGAGGCGTTCGACGTCTCGCTGGACTGGAAGCGCATCGCGCAGTTCAAGGCGTGGTGGGGGGGCAAGCTGATCGTCAAGGGCATCATGGCGCCCGAGGATGCGCGGCGTGCCGTCGAGATCGGCGCCGACGCCATCATCGTCTCCAACCATGGCGGTCGCCAGCTCGACGGCGCCGTGAGCTCCATTCGCATGCTGCCGGCGATCATGGACGCGGTGGGGGATGACGTGGAGGTCCATCTCGATTCCGGGATTCGCTCCGGCCAGGATGTGCTCAAGGCGCTGGCCCTGGGGGCCAAGGGCACCTACATCGGCAGGGCCTTCACCTATGGCCTGGGCGCGGCGGGCGAGGCCGGCGTGACCCGGGCGCTGGAGATCATCCACAAGGAGCTGGATGTCACCATGGCGCTGTGTGGCGAAACCGACGTCGGGAATCTCGGGGAGCACAACCTCTATGTCCCTCGCGGCTTCGATGACCCGACCGTCAAGCTTTGACGGTCGGCTCGACCTTCGCCTGGTCCCGGGCCAACTCCTCGCGCAGGCTGCGGCGGCGGTAGTAGAAGGTGACGACGGTGGAGGTGATGACGATGAACAGCGAGTACATCACCGGGATCAGCAGCATCTGCTGCTGGGTCTCGCCGGCAAACGACAGGGTGACGATCAGGACCGCCAGGGGGCCGTTCTGGATCCCGGTCTCCAGTGACACGGTGCGCGCCTTCAGCGGCTCGAGCCGGGCCGCTCGGCTGAACCAGTAGCCGATCATGAAGCCGCACAGGCCCAGGCCAATGGCCGCCAGGTAGACCTCGGGGCCGGTGGTCATCAGCAGCGGCCAGTTGCGCGGCACCCAGGTCGCGATCAAAAAGACGATCACCACCACTCCGAGGATGCCGCCCATCAGCTCGGTGCAGGCGCCGACGTTGGCATTGCGCCGGCGCAGCCACATGCCGAGCAGGGTGGGCACCAGCAGCACGCCGAGCACCGCCACGATATTGCCCGAGGGGATCCGGAAGGCCGCGTCGATGCCGCTGGTGTAGAGGGCGAGAACCAGCGGCACCATCGCCACGGCCAGCAGGGTCGAGCAGACCGTCATCAGGATGGAGAGCCCCAGCAGGCTCTTCGAGAAGTAGGCGAAGATGTTGGAGGTGGTGCCGCCGGGCACGCAGCCCATCAGGATCAGGCTCACCGCCTGGATGGGCGGCAGCTGCAGGGCGCGGCCGATCAGGAAGGCGAGCAGCGGCATGAACAGGTACTGGGAGGCGAAGCCGATGCCGATCGCCTGGGGTTGGCGCAGGGCGATGCGGAAGTCCTTGAAGGTCAGCGACGATCCCATGCCCAGCATGATCACGGCCATCATGATGGCCAGCAGGGTCTCCTCGAGCGGGCTCAGCATGATGGGCTCCCGTCGGTGGCGGTTGGCGGGTGATCCTTGAGGTACTGGGCGCGCAGGTCCTTGCGCAGCACCTTGCCGATGGGGCTCATGGGCAGCTCGTCGACGAAGGCGATCTGTTTGGGCACCTTGTAGCGGGCCAGCCGCTGGCGGCAGTGGGCCTTCACCGTATCGCGGTCGAGCTCGCCGCGGGTGACGATATAGGCGCGCACCGCCTCGCCGGTGTCGGGGTCGGGCACGCCGATCACCCCCACCTCGTGCACGGCGTCGAGCAGGGCGATGCAGTCCTCCACCTCGTTGGGGTAGACGTTGAAGCCGCTGACCAGGATCAGGTCCTTCTTGCGGTCGACGATGCGCAGGTAGCCATCCGCGTCCATGGCGGCCACATCCCCGGTGTAGAGCCAGCCGTCGCGCAGGGTCTCGGCGCTGGCCTCGGGCTGCTGCCAGTAGCCCGGCATCACCTGGGGGCCGCGGACGGTGAGCTCCCCCGGCTCGCCCGTGCCCACCGGCGCGCCGGCGTCATCCACCAGGCGGACCTCGGTGCCGGGCACCGGAATGCCGATGCTGCCCGGCTTGCGTCTCCCCACCAGCGGGTTGAAGCTCACCACCGGCGAGCTCTCGGTGAGGCCGTAGCCCTCCACCAGCGGGGTGCCGG
>PUOM01000005.1 GCA_003552795.1 Halomonas sp.
CCATCAGCGCCGGCATCAGGTGGGGCAGGGTCACCCGGCGAAAGATCTCGCCGCGGGAGTAGCCCAGGCTCCGCGCGCTCTCCTCGAGGTTGCCGTCGAGACCGGCCAGGGCGGCGCGCAGATTGAGAAACAGGTAGGGGAAAGTATAGAGCGACAGCGCCAGGGTGGCGCCCCAGTAGCCCTGGATACGCGGCAGCTGGAAGCCGGTGAGCTGGGCCAGCACCCCGTAGTTGCCGCCCAGACCGATCAGCGCATAGGCCATTACATAGCCGGGCACCGCCAGCGGAATCACTCCCAGCACGGTGAGGCTTTTCTTGAAGCGAATATCGGTGCGGGTTACCAGCCAGGCCAGGGGGAAGGCCATCAGGGTAGTGAGTACCACCACGCCGGCGGCCAGCTGCAGGGTGTTGAGCAGCAGCTGCAGGTTGCGGGGGCGCAGTACCAGATCGAGGAGGGTGGCGCTATCGGCCTCGAAGGCGCGCAGCCCCAGGTAGATCAGAGGCACCAGCATGGCACCCGCCGCAATCAGCGAGGGCAGCAGGATATGCAGCGGAACGCCGCGAGGCAGCAGCCGGGGCAAGCCCGAAGTGCGTCGCGGCGCGGCGGAGTGACGTAGCTGGGTCATCGTGCCTCGTGGTCGATATCCTGCCACCCGAAGGTGGCAGGGCGCGTGGCGGCGCCAGGCTTACAGCAGGCCGGCGTCACGCAGCAGGTTGAGGGTTCCCTCGAGGTCCTCGAGATCATCCAGGTCGATCTGCGGGGAGACCTCCAGCAGGCGATCGAAGTCCTCGAGCACCGGGTTCTGGATCACGTCGCGGGTGACCGGGTACTCGTAGACGTTGCCGGTGAAGTACTGCTGGGCGGCGGAGGAGAGCAGGAAGCGCACGAACTCCACGGCGGCCTCCCGGTTGTCGCTGCTCTCGAGCACGGCGATGCCGGCCACGTTGACCAGGTTACCGATGTCGCCGTCGGCGAAGAAAGCCTGCTCTACCGGGAACTCATCGTCAGAGGCCAGGAAGCGCGGCAGGTAATAGCTGTTGACCAGCGCGAAGTCCACCTCGCCATCGGCGATGCCCTGCACCTGGGTGGTGTTGTTGCGGAAGGTCACGGCGCCGTTGTCCTTCATGCCCTCCAGCCACTCGAGGGTGCGTTCGTCGCCATGCTCGACGCGCATGGCGGTAACGAAGGACTGGAAGGAGCCGTTGGTTGGCGCCCAGCCGACGCGGCCTTCATAGCGCTCGTCGACGAGATCGAAGACGCTCTCGGGAATCTCGTCTTCGTTCGCCCGCTCCGGGGAGTAGGCGACCACGCGGGCGCGACCGCTGGCGGCAACCCAGTTGCCGGTCTCGCTGGTGTAGATGCTGGGCAGCCCTGCGTAGATGTCGTCGGGCAGCTCGGCCAGTAGCCCGGCCTTGCTCAGCGCACCCATGGCGCCGGCGTCCTGGCCCCAGTAGAGGTCGGCGGGAGAGCGGCTGCCCTCTTCCTGCAGCAGGACCGCCAGCTGAGCAGTGTCACCGTAGCGTACGGCGACGCTGATGCCGGTGTCCTTCTCGAACTGGCTGATGATCGGCTCGACCATGGACTCGCCGCGCCCGGAGTAGAGGGTGAGATCGGCGGCGGAGGCCAGGGGAGCGGCCAGCAGGGTGGCGGCGACGGTAGCGGCGGTAAACAGCGACTTCTGCATGTCGAAATGATCCTTGGGTTGGCGTTAGGGACGAACCCGCTCTGCGGCGGTTGGTGGTCCTCGGCCAGTCTCGGTCTATCGGCACGATAGCAAAATTATTGTCTGCTGCAAATGATAATGATACGCAAAAGGCTTTTCATGATATGGATCAATTCCAGCCTGACCCGCGGCCGAGCAGTGAAAGCCGAAGCGCCCGCCATGCAGGGCATGGCGGGCGCTCTCTCGGCGAGGACAGGGTTGGCAGGGCGATGTCGTCAGTAGCCCACCAGGACCGAAGGCAGGCCGGTGACCAGCACCGGGAAGAAGGCCATCAGCAGGCAGGCCAGCACGATCAGCGCCACGAAGGGCAGCACCGCCTTGTAGAGGTCGACGATCTCGATGCCGGGTGGCGCCACGCCTTTCAGATAGAACAGCGCATAGCCGAAGGGCGGGGTGAGGAAGGAGGTCTGCAGCACCACCGCCACCATCACCACGAACCACAGCACGTCGATGCCCATCTGGTTGACGATGGGCAACATGATCGGAAAGCTCAGCAGCACGATGCCGGTCCAGTCCAGGAACATGCCCAGGATGAACACCAGGAACAGCATCAGGATCAGCGCGCCGGTGGTGCCGCCGGGCATCGCCAGCACCAGGTCGCTGATCACCGTCATGCCGCCGCCGCGGGAGAAGACCCCGGTGAAGGCGGTGGCGCCCACCAGCACCAGCATCACCATGGTGGTGGTCTTGCCGGCCTCGAGCAGGGTGCGAAAGCAGGTGGTGAGCTTGCGATCACCGAAGATCATGAACAGCAGGAAGGCGATGCCCACGCCGATGGCCGAGGCCTCGGTGGCGGTGGCCACCCCGGTGAACAGTGCGCCCAGCACGCCGAGGATCAGCGCCATGGGCGGCAGCACGTACTTGGCCAGCATGATCAGCAGCTGCCCGGTGCTGGTTTCGGCGCGCTCCGCGGCGGGCACCGGCGGGCCGTAGCTCGGCTTGAGGTAGCAGACCACCAGCACGTAGAGGGCGTACATGCTGCCCAGCATCACGCCCGGCACCAGGGCGCCGGCGAACAGCGCGCCCACCGAGACCGGCGAGTAGCTGGCCATCAGGATCAGCATGATGCTCGGCGGGATCAGGATGCCCAGGCAGCCGCTGGCCATGATCACCCCTGAGCTGAGCTCCTTGTTGTAGCCAAACTTGAGCATCGGGGCCAGGGCGATCATGCCCATCACCGCGATGGAGGCGCCGACGATGCCGGTGGTGGCGGCGAGCAGCACCGAGACGATGACCACGGTGAGCGCCAGGCCGCCGCGCAGGTTGGCCAGCAGCAGGCGCATCACCCCGAACATCTTCTCGGTGACCCCGGAGTCGTTGAGAAAGCGCGCCATCAGCACGAAGAGGGGAATGGCCACCAGGACATAGTTGTCCATGGCGTTGCCGTAGATGTTGTTGATGATGGTGCCGAGCACGCGCTCGCCGGGCCCCAGGAAGGCACCGATGACGGCGACGCCGCCCAGCACGAAGGCCAGCGGATGGCCCATGAACAGGCCGATCAGCAGGCCGCTGAACATGAACAGGGTGAGCAGTTCGGGACTCAGGTTCATGCGGTTTCCTCCCGCAGCTGCTGGATGGCGCGGATGACGATGGCAATGGCCTGGAGCAGGATCAGGCAGGCGGCCACCACGATGACCCCCTTGATCGGATAGACCGGGACCGAGACCATGCCGTAGGTGGTTTCCCCGCGGCTGTAGGAGCGCATGAAGAAGCTCCAGCCGAAGGTCAGCAGCATCCAGCTGAAGGGCACGAAGAAGATCAGGTAGCCGAGTATCTCGATGGCCGCCTGCTTCCTGCGCGAGAGCAGGCGCTTGAGCACGTCGACCTCGACGTGGGCATGATGGCGCAGGCCGTAGGCGGCCATCAGCATGAAGTGGGCGCCGAACAGCATCTTGGTGATATCGAAGGCCCAGTCGCTGGGTCGCCCGGTGAAGAAGCGCAGCGCGATATCGTAGAGCACCACCAGGGTGATGATGGCGATCAGCGGCGCGATGACTCGCCCGAGCACCTCGTTGAGCGTGTCGATCGCCTTGGCAATCGCATTCATGGGAGCAGTCTCCGGCGTTGGAACACAGGCCGCCCCGGGCGGGGCCGGGGCGCTGCAGGGGGCTTACAGGCAGGCTTCGAGTTCTTCAAGGGACGGCAGGTCGTCCATGGTGCGACTCATGTTGAACGGCGCGGATAGATCACGCCAGTTGGCGTAATGATCCATGTAGCTCAGCATGGAGTGGAGCACCTTGGCATACAGCGGGTCCTCGCAGGCGCCGCGCAGGTAGACCTCGTTGGTGATCGCCTGAATGCGGTCGAGCTCCTCCTCGGAGAGCTGGGAAATCTCGACGCCGGCCTCCTGGAAATTCAGGGTGCCTTCCGTCGCGCTCTGCTCGAAATGGGAGATCGACCACGCCAGGTTAGCCTGGGCGGCGAGCTCCAGTTTCGCCTGCGTCTCCTCGGAGAGGGCGTCCCAGGCCTCCTTGTTGATCATCACGCCAAGCACGGTGGCGGATTGGTGCCAGCCGGGGGTGGACCAGTAGTTCGCCACCTCGGCAAAGCCTGCCTGGTAGTCGACGCCAGGGGAGGAAAACTCGGCACCGTCCACCACGCCTCGCTCGATGGCCTGATAGATCTCGCCGCCGGCCAGGGTCACCTGGGAGCCGCCCAGCTGCTCCAGGATTCGGCCCTGGTCACGGCCGCCCAGGCGCAGGCGCTTGCCTTCGAAGTCCGCCAGAGTTTCGATCTTGGTGCGTCCGAGAAAGCCGGTCTCGTTATTGAGAATGGCGTAGGGCAGGTACTGAATATCGAACTGGTTATAGACCTCCTGATAGAGCTCATAGCCGCCCCAATCCTGGATCCAGTTCAGGTAGTCCACGGCGTTGAACAGGCTGGCGGTCGTTCCCAGCAGGGCAAAGGCGGGGGAGCGCCCGGCCCAGTAGACCCCGGTCTCGCCGGCGGCCTCGATGCTGCCGGTCTCGGTGGCATCGAACACCTCTCCGGGCGGCATCAGAGTGCCGCCGGCGCGGAATTCGATCTCGATGTCGTCGCCGGCGATCCGGTGCACGGTATCGACCCAGCGGCGATCCGCCTCGATCAGCGCCAGGCTGTCCGGCCAGGTGGAGGTCATGGTCCAGCGCGCCTTGTCGGCGACGGCCTGGGTGGAAACGGTGCCGAGTGCCATGGCCGCAGCCAGTGAGCAGGTGGCAAGCAGATGAGGATGCTTGTGCATGACGTGATCCTTGTAATTATTGGGTCGGTAAGGGGTGTCACTCGCGGGCGGGGCTCCCGGAGTGTGCACGCCTGATGCTTATCCTAGGCAGCGGTACCCCGCGACGATATACGTAGTACTACGTATCGGGTTGCGTAGATGGTCATGCCCTGTCGGCACGCTGCAGCGTCATGATAGCTGGATGATGCGCGAGACCATTTCCGCGGTATTGCGGCAGTCGAGCTTCTTCATGATGCGCGCCCGATGGGTCTCGACGGTGCGATGGGAAATGCCCAGCTCCCGGGCGATCTCCTTGCAGGTCAGGCCGTTGGCGATGAAGCCGGAGATCTCACGCTCACGCATGGAGAGCTGGTTCTCCGCCTGGGGGCGCACATCGATCTTGATGAAGGTCCACACCGCCAGGTCGAACGGCGCCTCGGGGGTCAGGGTGCGCCCGCGGGTCTTGGCCCAGAAGACCTCTCCCGAGCGGGTCTGCATGAAGCGCTCGTCGGCGTAGTTGGGCGTCCTGAGCATCTTCTTGTAGCCGCGGTCGCCGATCGTCTTGAAGTCGGCGAAGCTCGGGTAGAGCTTGAGCATCAGCTGGCCGATCAGCTCGCTGCGCGAATACTCGAAGAGCTCGCAGAAGGCATGGTTGCACTCCAGGATGCGACGCTTCTGGGTGACGACGATGGCGCTGGCGGAATGCTCGAAGGCCAGCGCCATCAGTTCGCGCCCCATGGGGGGTGAGGCCGTCATCGGCGTGATACCTCCTCTGGCGGTGTCGTCCTAGACGCAGGTCCAGCCGCCGTCGATGGGCATGGCGGTGCCGGTGATATGGCTTGCCGATTCGCCGCCCAGGAACAGGGCAAGCTCGGCCACATGGGCCGGGGGAATCAGGCCGCCGTCCGGCTGCTTCTCCGAGACCAGATGACGGATTGCCTCCTCCCGGCTGCTGCCCAGCCGCTGCTGTCGCGCCTCGATCTGCGGCGCGATGATGGGCGTGTCGGTCCAGCCCGGACAGATGGCGTTCACCGTGATGCCCTGGCCGGCGGTCTCCAGCGCCACCTCCCGGGTGAAACCCACCACGCCGTGCTTGGCGGCCACGTAGGCCGACTTGTCCACCGAGGCCACCAGGCCATGCACCGAGGCCAGATTGATGACGCGCCCCCAGCCCTTGCGGCGCATGTCGACCAGGGCCTGCTTGGTGCAGTGGTACACCGCGACCAGGTTGATGGCGATGATCGACTCCCACAGCTTATCGGGGAAATCGGCGATGGGGGAGGTCTTCTGGATGGCGGCGTTGTTGACCAGCACATCGACGTCACGCCGCTCCTCGCGCAGGCGGGCGAACATGGCGTGGATCGCCTCGCGGCTGCCGAGGTCGGCCTGCTGGTAGCAGACCTCGCGGGCTCCGACCGAGAGCAGCTGGGCCTTGAGGGCGGCGACCGTCTCCTCATCGGCCGCCACCCGGTCATGAATGATGATGCCGGCCCCCTGGCGAGCATAAGCCAGGCAGATGGCGGAGCCGATGCCGCCCAGGGCGCCGGTGACCAGCACGTTCTTGTCGTGAAGGTGTGACATTGGGACTTTCCTCGCTTGTTATTGGAATGTGATGGGACTCTTTGACGGAGCCGTTGGCGCGTCACCGGCGGCAACGTCAGTCGTTGACCCGTTCCAGCAGGCTGGCGTAATTGGCCACGCCCATGCCCCCCATGTTGAAGACGGCGGCCAGGCGGGCATCCGGCACCTGCACGCCGGTCGCCTCGCCGAGCAGCTGGCGGGCCGCCAGCACGTGCATGGAGACGCCGGTGGCGCCGACCGGGTGGCCCTTGGACTTGAGACCGCCTGAGGGGTTGATCGGCAGAGCGCCGTCGGCCATCACCCGGCCTTCCTCGATGGCGCGGGCGCCCTGGCCGTGGGCGGCGAGCCCCATGGCCTCGTAGATCATCAGCTCGGCGATGGTGAAGCAGTCGTGCACCTCGGCCAGCGACAGCGCCTCCAGGCCGATGCCCCCCTCGGCAAACAACTGCTGCCAGGCGCGTTCGGCGCCCTCCAGGCGGGTGAGGTCGCGGCGGGCCAGCGGCATGAAGTCGGTGACCTGCGCCCGGGCGCGAAAGCGCACCTGGCGCGATCCTGCGGGGGCGGCCTCCGGGTGGGCCAGCACCATGGCGGCGGCGCCGTCGGAGACCGGCGAGCAGTCGGTGCGCTTGAGCGGCGGGGCGACCACCGGATTCTTGTCCGACACCTCGCGGCAGAACTCGACCCCGAGATCCTTCCTCAGCTGGGCGAGGGGGTTGTGGACGCCGTTGGCGTGGTTCTTGTCGGCGATGCGGGCCAGGGCCTCGGTGTGGTCG
>PUOM01000318.1 GCA_003552795.1 Halomonas sp.
CAGGCGGAAGAGGAAGCCGAGCGCCAGCGTCAGGCGGAAGAGGAAGCCGAGCGCCAGCGTCAGGCGGAAGAGGAAGCCGCACGCCAGCGTCAGGCGGAAGAGGAAGCCGAGCGCCAGCGTCAGGCGGAAGAGGAAGCCGAGCGCCAGCGCCAGGCGGAAGAGGAAGCCGAACGCCAGCGCCAGGCAGAGGCCGAAGCTCGCCAGCAGGAGGCCGAGGAAGCGGCGCGCCGCGCCGCCGAGGCTGCCAGCCAGGGGCTCGATCGTGCCATCGATGGCGAGAGCGACGCCGTCGCCGATGCGCGACAGGGCCAGGAAGCCGCCAACAGCTTCATCAATCTGGTGCGCCGAGCGGTGGAGCAGGCCTGGGTGATCCCCCCCAACGTGGCGAGCGGCGCTACCGTCGAAGTCGCCGTGCGCCTGGGCCCCTCGGGCGAGCTGCTCGGCGCCTCGATCACCCGCGGCAGCGGCGACGGTGCCTTCGATCGCTCGGCAATCCAGGCGGTGGAAGCCGCCGCTCCGTTCGCCGAATTGCGACAGTTGCCAGCCAACCTGCAACGGGACTACCGTCAATTCAATCTACGTTTCACACCGGGAGACGTGCGCTGATGAAAGCCCTGATCACTTCCTGGCTGACCGTCCTGCTGCTGATGTTCAGCGGCCTGGCCCAGGCCAACCTGACTATCGAGATCACGCGCGGCAGCGACCGGGCCACGCCGGTCGCGGTGGTCCCCTTCGCCGGCGGCGAGGAGTTCCCCGAGGATGTCGCCCAGGTAATCCACGACAATCTGGAGCGAAGTGGCTACTTCGACCCCCTGCCGCGTCGGCAGATGCTTGACCGTCCCAGCGAAAGCGATGAGGTGCGCTATGGCGACTGGCGCGGCCTCGACGTGCGCTACCTGGTGGTGGGACGCGCCAGCCGAGAGGGTGACGGCTACCGGCTGCGCTACGAGCTGATGGATGTCAGCGGTGAGCGGCGGATGCTGGGCGAGGTGGTCACCGCCGATCAAGATGAGCTGCGCGGCGCCGCCCACTACATCAGCGATCAGATCTTCGAGGCCGTCACTGGCATTCGCGGTGCCTTCCAGACACGCATCGCCTATGTGACTTCCCAGGGGGTAGGCGATGATATGCAGTTCACGCTGTATGTGGCAGATGCCGACGGCGGCAACAGCCAGCAGGTGCTGAGTTCACGAGAGCCGATCCTGTCGCCGGCCTGGTCTCCGGACGGTCGTCGTCTGGCCTATGTCTCCTTCGAGACCGAGCGCCCCGCCATCTACATCCAGGACCTGGCGTCGGGACAGCGGGTGCGTGCCACCTCCTTTCAGGGCATCAACGGCGCGCCGGCCTGGTCCCCGGACGGCCGCCGGCTGGCCATGTCGCTCTCCAAGGACGGGAATCCGGAGATCTACGTGATGGATATCGCCTCGCGCAGCTTCGATCGCGTCACCAACAACTCGAGTATTGATACCGAGCCGGCCTGGTCTCCGGACGGACGCAGCCTGCTGTTCACGTCGGACCGCAGCGGCGGGCCTCAGCTCTACCGCCATGACTTCGCCAGCGGCGAGCAGGAGCGCCTCACCTTCACCGGCGGCTACAATGCTCGCGGACGCTTCTCGCCGGATGGCGAATCGGTCTTCCTGGTCCACCGCTCCAGCGACGGTTTCCAGGTAGCGCGACAGGATCTCGACAGCGGGCGCCTGGTGGTACTGAGCGAGTCGCACTTCGATGAATCTCCCAGTGTTGCGCCCAACGGGACCATGGTAATCTTCGCCACCCGGCAGGGTGGTGACGGGGTTCTGGGGGCAGTCACCGCCGATGGGCGCGCGTCCTTCCGGCTGCCTTCCGCATCGGGTGATGTGCGGGAACCCGCATGGTCTCCTTTTCTCAACTGACCACAGTGATGTTGGTGCTCTTCGATTCAGCAAGGAGTAACACAATGCAACTCAAGCCCTACGCCAGGATTCTGGCAGTCGCGCTGTCCCTGGCCTTCGTGGCAGGTTGTTCCAGCAGTGGCGGGACCCAGGACGGGTCCATGGACGGTACTCGAAGCGGCAGCGGCAGCGGCGCGGCGGGCAGCGGCGTTTCCGGCAGCCAGGTTGGCGGCACCGGCTTCGGCAGCGGCAACGGCACGGCGAGCCAGGAAGCCGATGGACGTATCCCCGAGCAGCGCACCATCTACTTCGAGTTCGACAGCGATCGCATTCGCAGCGAGTTCGAGTCGGTGCTGGCCGCCCACGCCCGCTATCTGAGCGAGAACGGCAGCACTCGCGTCGTGCTGCAGGGGCATACCGATGAGCGCGGCACTCGAGAGTACAACATGGCGTTGGGGGAGCGTCGTGCCCGCTCCGTGGAACGCTTCCTTTCCGTGCAGGGTGTGTCGCCCTCCCAGATCGAGGTGGTGAGCTATGGCGAGGAGCGCCCGGCCGCCCGCGGTCAGAACGAGGACGCCTACGCCCAGAACCGCCGGGTCGTCTTCGCCTACTGAGTCGCCCGCATCCGCGTCGATGGAGACACGCATGAAACACGGTCTGAAAGGACTGTGCGGCGCGGGAGCCCTGGTGCTCCCGCTGTCCGTATGGCTCCCCGCCCAGGCGCAGCAGCCGGTGGTCGAGGATCTCACCGCTCAGCCGCGCAGCTTCCTGCAGCAGGCGGAAACCCGCGAAGAGGCGGGGGGTACCCTGGTGATCTTCAATCAGGTCCAGCAGCACGAGGAGGAGATCCGCCAGCTGCGTGGACAGGTCGAGGAGCTTCGTCACCAGCTCGAGCAGCTGCGTCGCCAGTCACAGCAGCAGTATCTTGACCTCGAGGACCGGCTCGCCTCGGCGCCGACCGGCGTGGGCGTGGACGCCCCCGCTCAGGTCGACGAGGAGGCTGCCCGGCAGGTGGCGCGGGCACCTTCGTCCAGTGGCGCGAGCCCCGAGGCGCAGGAGGCCTATCAGCAAGCCTTCGCTCGGGTCCAGGCCAGGGAGTTCAGCGAGGCGATCAGCGCCTTTGAGCAATTCGTGGCTGATCACCCCGACAACAGCCTGACCGCCAATGGCTACTACTGGCTGGGTGAACTGCACGCCGCCGAGGGCAACCTCGATGACGCTGAACGTGAGTTCCGTACCGTGCTCGACGATTTCCCCCAGAGCAACAAGGTGCCGGACTCGCTCTACAAGCTGGGCCTGCTCAAGGCGCGGCAGGGCAACCCCGAGGCCAGCCGAGAACTCCTCGAGCAGGTGCGCGACGACCACCCGGAGAGCACGGCGGCGGGGCTTGCCAACGACTTCCTGCGCCAGTCCGGCAACTGATCACCAAGGAGACCCCATGACGACCTGCAAGATCGACTATCAGGCCCCTGCCGATCTGCTCCAGGGACGCATCATCCTGGTCACCGGGGCGGGCGACGGGATTGGCCGGGAAGCGGCCCTGACCTTTGCCCGTCACGGTGCCACGGTGATCCTCTTGGGCCGCACCATCGCCAAACTGGAGAAGGTCTACGATGCCATCGAGGCCGCGGGGGGGCCCCAGCCGGCCATCTTCCCGCTCAACTTCGAGGGTGCCGTGCTCAAGGATTACCACGACATGGCCGAGACCCTTGACAAGGAGTTCGGCCGCCTCGACGGCATCCTGCACAACGCCGGCCTGCTGGGGCGCATCACGCCCTTCGAGCAGTACAACCCGGAGCTGTGGGAGCAGGTGATGCAGGTCAATATCAACGGCCCGATCTGGATGACTCAGGCGCTGCTGCCGCTGCTCAAGAGTGCCGAGGACGCCTCGGTGGTCTTCACCTCGTCGGGCGTGGGGCGAAAGGGGCGCGCCTACTGGGGTGCCTATGCGGTCTCCAAGTTCGCCACCGAGGGCTTTGTCGAGGTGCTCGCCGACGAGGTGGAGCACCTGGGCACTCTTCGCGTCAACAGCCTGAACCCTGGCGCCACCCGCACCCAGATGCGCAAGCAGGCCTATCCGGGAGAGCTGCCCGAGACGCTGCGCACCCCCGAAGAGATCATGCCCACCTATCTGTGGCTGATGGGACCGGAGAGCCGCGGCCACAACGGCGAACGCTTCGACGCCCAGCCGCCCAGGCAAGGCTGAACCAGCCGTCGATGCCGCCGGGGCCTTGCCCCACGGCGGCACATGCCCACACCTCGTCCGTCACCCCGACAGCAGCGCGGTGACCAGCGCCTCGCCGCTCTCGAACCAGAGATCGGCGGGCCAGTCGCGGTAGTCGTCGCCTTCCTCCACGTAGCCCCAGCCCACCGCCACCGCCGCCATGCCGGCAGCTCGGGCCGCCTGGATGTCGCGCAGGTGATCGCCCAGGTACCAGCAGGCGCCTGGCGCTACCCCCAGCCGCCGAGCCGCCTCCAGCAGCGGGGCAGGATCGGGTTTCTTCACCGGCAGGTCGTCGGCGCAGAGCAGGGCGCCTGGCGCCAGTCCCAGCGCCGACACCAGCGGCGCCGCATAGGCCCGCGGCTTGTTGGTCACGATGCCCCAGGGGCGGCGCTGCGCTTCCCAGTGCTGCAGCAGTGGCGCCAGAGGGGGGAAGACCCGGCTCTCGTCGGCCACGGCCTCGCCGTAGGCGGCCAGCAGGAAACTGCGCGCGGCCTCGTGGCCCTCCGCCTCCTTCGCCAGATCCAGCGCCAGGGTCACCAGGGCGCTGCCGCCATTGGAGACCTGGGCGCGAATCACCGGATAGGGCAGGGGAGCGAGCCCATGGTGGGCGCGCAGGGCGTTGGTGGCGCGGGCCAGGTCCGGGGCGGTATCGACCAGAGTGCCATCCAGATCGAAGAGCAGCGCCGTGGGACGTGGAAGCGTCACTGGGTCACCCGACGACAGTGCATCAGATAGTTGACAGACACGTCGGTGGGATGCAGGCGGTAGCGCCGGGTCAGGGGGTTGTAGACCAGGCCGCTCTGCTCCCGCACCTCGATGCCCGCCGCGCGGCACCAGCCGGCCAGCTCCGCCGGGCGGATGAACTTGGCGTACTCGTGAGTCCCGCGCGGCAGCAGGCGCAGCACGTATTCGGCGCCGAGTATCGCCAGGGCATAGGACTTGGGATTGCGGTTGAGAGTGGAAAAGAACAGCTGGCCGCCGGGCTTGACCAGGGCGGCGCAGGCGCGCACCACCGAGGCGGGGTCGGGAACGTGCTCGAGCATCTCCAGGCAGGTGACCACGTCGAACTCGCCTGGCATCTCCTCGGCCAGTGCTTCCACGCTGATACGGCGATAGTCCACCTCGACGCCGCTCTCCTGGGCATGCAGCCTGGCAACCGCCAGCGGCGCCTCGCCCAGGTCGATGCCGGTGACCCGGGCACCGCGGTGGGCCATGGCCTCCGCCAGCAGGCCGCCGCCGCAGCCCACGTCGACCACCCGCCTGCCGGCTAGGCCGGCGCGGGCATCGATGAAGTCCAGGCGCAGCGGATTGATCTCGTGGAGAGGCTTGAATTCACCCTCCGGGTCCCACCAGCGGCTGGCCAGGGCCTCGAACTTGGCAATCTCGCCGGGATCGACGTTGCCCGCCTGCGTTTGCGTTGCGACCATCTCAGTCTCCGTTCTGGCATCGGGTCGTGGGCGGACGCCGCGGGGTTGCTGCCCGGGATGGCAGGCCGCGGCGCGTCCGGTATCATTGACTGCTATTCTACCCCTTCCCGAGGCGGCATTCCCATGCTCCGCCAAGGGACCGCGCCATCGACACGCATCTGACAAGGATTTCACCATGATCAAGAAGGCCGTGCTCCCCGTCGCCGGCTTCGGCACCCGCTGCCTGCCGGCCTCCAAGGCGATTCCCAAGGAGATGATCACCATCGTCGACCGTCCGGTGATCCAGTACGTGGTGGCGGAGGCGGTGGCCGCCGGCATCCGCGACATCGTGCTGGTCACTCACGGCAGCAAGTCGGCCATCGAGAACCACTTCGACAAGCACTTCGAGCTGGAGGCGAGCCTGGAGGCCAAGGGCAAGCACGAACTGCTCGCCGAGCTGCGCGGCATCGTGCCGGATGACGTCAACATCATCAGCGTGCGCCAGCCCGAACCCCTGGGTCTCGGTCATGCCGTGCTCTGCGCCCGCCCGGTGGTGGGCGACGACGCCCCCTTCGCGGTGCTGCTGCCCGACGTGCTGGTGGACGACGAGGGGCTCGCACGCAACGATCTGGGCCGCATGCTCGACGCCTTCACCGCCAGCGACCGGGCCCAGCTGATGGTGGAGGAGGTGCCCCGGGAGCTGACCTACAAGTACGGCATCGTCGATACCGGCGGCCAGGCTCCGCCTCCCGGCGAATCGCGCGCCCTGGAGGGCGTGGTGGAAAAGCCGGCGGTGGAGTCCGCCCCTTCCAACCTGGCGGTGATCGGTCGCTACGCCCTGCCGGGCAGCATCTTCAAGCTGCTGGCCGAGACTCCCCCCGGTGCCGGCGGCGAGATCCAGCTCACCGATGCCATCGAGACGCTCCGGCAGCGCGAGGGCGTCGATGCCTTCCGCATGCGTGGCAAGACCTATGACTGCGGCCACCAGCTCGGCTATCTGGAGGCGACCCTCGCCTACGGCCGGCGCCATGAACGCTACGGTGAGGGTTTCCGCGAACTTCTCACCCGCTATGCCGGCGAGGCCTGAGGCCATGCGTGTACTGATTCACGGCAGCGAGCTGGCCGCGGCCACCGCCGCCGCCGCGCTCTCCTCGGTAGGTCATCGGGTCACTTGGCTGCCCCATGCCGACACCCCCTGGAAACAGCTCGAGGATGCCGACTGGCTGAGACGCGAACCGCGCCTGCTGGTCCAGCTCGACGAGGCGCAAGACAGCGGCAGCCTGCGCCTCGTCGACACCCTCGAGGCGGCCTGTCCCGCCGAGCAGGAGGTGGTCTGGCTGGCCGTCTCCCCGGGGCAGCGCAGCGACCTGGTAGAGCTGCTGGCGAGGCTCTGCGCCGCGGCGGGGGAGCTGCTGCTGATCAACAACTCCACCTTCCCGGTGGGCGAGACCGAGCGTCTGGAGGCCCAGCTCGGCGGCCGAGGCAGAACGGTCTCCCTGCCGGACCTGCTGGAGGAGGGGCGCGCCTGGGACACCTTTACCCGGCCGGCGCGCTGGCTGCTCGGCTGCGACGATGCCGCCGCCGAGTCGCGCATGCGTGAGCTGCTGCGCGCCTTCAATCGACGCAGCGAGGTCATTCAGCGCATGCCGCGGCGGGCTGCCGAGCTCACCAAGCTGGCCATCAACGGCATGCTGGCCACCCGTATCAGCTACATGAACGAGATGGCCGGCCTGGCCGACAGCCTGGGGGTCGATGTGGAGCATGTGCGCCTGGGCATGGGCGCCGATTCGCGCATCGGCTACGAGTATCTCTATCCCGGCTGTGGTTTCGGCGGTCCCAACTTCTCCCGTGACCTGATGCGCCTGGCCGACGTGCAGTCCGCCAGCGGGCGTCGTTCGGTGCTGCTCGATCAGGTGCTCGATATCAACGAGCACAAGAAGGAGACCCTGTTCCGCAAGCTGTGGGCCCATTTTCATGGTCGGTTGGAGGGTCGTACCGTGGCCATCTGGGGGGCAGCATTCAAGCCCGGCACGGCGCGTATCGATCACGCCCCGGTGCTGCGTCTGCTGCGCGCCCTCTGGGCCGAGGGCGTGAAGGTGCGACTCCACGACCCCGCCGCGATTCCGGCGCTGCTCGAGCAGGTGGGCGATCAGCCGCTGCTGGAGGTGTTCGATGATGACCCTCACCTGGCCTGCGAGGGGGCCTGTGCGCTGATGCTGGTGACCGAGTGGAAGAGCTACTGGCATCCCGACTGGGAGCGGCTGACCGCCCTGCTGGGCGAAGGCCTGCTGCTGGATGGCCGCAACATCTATGACCCGGGCTGGGTGGCCGCCCAGGGGCTGCACTATCGGGGTATCGGCCGCCGCGCGGATCCCTGATCGCCGTCTCCCGCTACGGATGCAGGCGTCATCGCCCTTGGCGGGAACGCCTGCATCTGCTCGGCGCCATCGACGCCTGGCGCCGTCAGTCGGCGAAGTTCTGAGCGACGAACGCCCAGTTCAGCACGTTCCACACGCTCTCGAGATACTTGGCGCGCGCGTTGCGATAGTCGATGTAGTAGGCGTGCTCCCAGACATCGATGGTCATCAACGGCGTCTGGCCGTGGGCGATCGGCGTATCGGCATTGCTGGTGTTGACGATGTCGATGCCGCCATCCTGGGTCTTGATCAGCCAGGTCCAGCCGCAGCCGAAGTTGGCCAGAGCACTGGCGTTGAAGGTCTCCTTGAACTTGGCGAAGGAGCCGAACCTGGCGTTGATGGCCTCGGCCAGGGAGCCGCTGGGCTCGTCGCCGCCGCTGGGCGCCAGGCAGTGCCAGTAGAAGGTGTGGTTCCACACCTGTGCCGCCTGGTTGAAGAGATCGCCGGAGGAGGACGTGATGATCTCTTCCAGAGACTTGTCGGCATCAGCCGTGCCTTCGATCAGCTCGTTGAGCTTGTTCACATGGCCCTGATGGTGCTTGCCGTAATGGTAGTCGAGCGTCTCGGCGGAGATGTGCGGCGCGAGAGCGTTCCTTTCATAGGGCAGCGCGGGCAGTTCGAATGCCATTCAGGTTCTCCTCGGTCTTGCGAAAAAGTCGCAGCGTCAGACCATGTTGTGTATTCGTTGGCCGGCCCCCATGCGCCGCGGGGCAGAACAATCTTACACTACGACGACGCTGTACAAGTGGCGAGGCATCATAGAACCCGTCGCGGGGAGCGCCAATGTCCGCCCCGCGCCCACTGTCAGAGAAGGAGTTGAACATGGCTGATCGCCATGAGGACCGTGGCCATGTCGCCATTGTGCCCGACCCCGAGGCGAGCCTGAGCTCCCCGCGCCGGCGCGGACCGCCGCCGCCGAAGGTGTGGCCACTGTGGCTGCTGCTGCTCGGCGTCACGGCCGCCGGTGGCGGGGCGGGCTACCTGGCCTGGGAGGAGCGTGTGCGCGTCGAGGCCGAACTGGCCCGCCTCTCCGGTGAGCTCTCCAACGTCCATGCACGCTTCGACACCGCCCTCGGCGAAGGCGATACCCTGACCGATATCGAGGAGCGTCTGAGCGACCTCGAGCGTCGCGACGAGGAGGGCGCGGATCGGCTGGCCGGATTCGAGGAGGCGCTCGCCGAGGGGCTGGAGGCCCAGCAGAGTCATCAGGAGAGCCTGGAACGTCTCGCCGACGCCGCTAGCACCCGAGAGACCATGCTGATAGCTACCCAGACTTCCCTGGATGCCCTGGAGCGGGCCGGCAGCGAAGGCCGCGCCGCCCTGGGAGAAGCCCTGGAGTCGCAGCGTCGCCGGCTGGACGAACTGTTCGAGGCGCGGGACGAGGAGCGCCGACATCGTGAGGCGATCGATGAACGGCTCGAGGTCCTCGCCACCGAGACCGATCAGGCCGAAGGCCTGGAGCGGCTCGAGGCAGATCAGCAGGCTCTGGCCGAACGCCTGGCCGAGGCGGAACAGACGGTCGAGCGCGGCCGGGAGATCCTGGAGGAGCGTCTGGTCGCCCTGGGCGAAGAGGTTGAAGCCCTGGCCGAGGCAAGGGATGATGAGCGCGGGGACAAAGAGGCCATGGCGGGGCGCCTGTCCGCGCTGGAGATGGAGATCGGAGAACTGCGCCGCGATCAGCTTGCGCTGAGTGCCCGTCTCGAGGCACTGACCCCCTGATCGAGGCGCTCCCCGGGAGCAGACAGTCGAGTCGCACGGAACGAAGGCGTCGAGAGAGATGGAGAATCATGTGGGAATACGCCTGGGAACCGCGACGCTGGTGGCTGCCCTGGCCCTGATGCCGGGCTGGGTCCATGCCCTGGAGGTTCGCATCGATGGCATCGACGGTAATGTGGCCGACAACGTACGCTACTACCTCGATGGCCTGGACCCCGAGCAGTTCAGCCGTGCCCGGGTGGAGGGGGAGACCCAGCGTCGCACGCGGGAGGCGATGCGCGTCTATGGCTACTACGAACCCGACATCCAGCTGCAGCTGGAGGATCGCGACCCGCCGCGCCACGTCGACCTGACCATCGATCCCGGCCCCCGCGTCACCATCGAGAGCCTCTCCTTTCGTCTGGCCGGCGATGCCCGACAGGATCCGCCCTTCCAGGAGGCCATCGACGCCTTTCCCCTGGCGGAGGGCGATCCGCTGCTTCACGCCCCCTACGATCGGCTGCGGTCGCGGCTGGCCAATCTGGCCCTGGAGCGGGGCTACTTCGACTGGCGCTTTACCGACCGCCGCATGGAGGTGCGTCCCCACGCCGAGAGTGCGCGGCTCTATCTCGCTCTGGACAGCGGCCCCCGCTATCGCTTCGGTGACGTCAGCCTCAGCGGCAGCCATATCGAGCCAGAGCGACTTCGCAACATGCTGACCTTCGCTCCCGGCGACCCCTACCTGGCCGGTGAGCTGGCCCGCTACAATCAGCGCCTCGGCCAGACTCGCTGGTTCGGTTCGATGACGGTGCGGCCGCGGCTGATGGAGGGCGAGCCGCTGTTCGGCGACGTCGATACCACGGATGACGCCGACGGCTGGTGGGACGAGCTGGACGCTTCATCCGATGCGGCCGACAGGCCCTCCCTGGAAATGGCGGCGGTGGACGCCGCCGCCGCCGTGGTGCGCCGCGGCCCCCCCGAGGTGCCCGTCGATGTCGCCCTCACCCCCGCAGATCGGCATCAGTTCGAGGTGGGGGTGGGTTATGCCACCGATGTGGGACCGCGGCTGCGCTTCTCCTGGGACCAGCCCTGGATCAATCGCTTCGGCCACAGCCTGGATCACGACCTCTACCTCTCTGCGCCGGAGCAGCGCTTCTCCGGCGTCTACAACATGCCCCTGGCGGACCCGCTGCGCGACAGCTATCGCTTCCAGTACGGCTTTCGTCATCGCGACAGCAAGGATACCCGCTCCCTGGAAGCCACCCTCGAAGGCGGACGCCGCTGGGAGTTCGAGAACCAGTGGGTGCAGACGATCTACGCGCGCAGCACCTTCGAGGACTTCACCCAGGGGGGAGAGGCCGAGCAGGTGGTGATCCTCTATCCCGGCGTCAGCTGGGCGCGTACCCGCACCCGCAACCCCACCTTTCCCAGCTGGGGGGACAGGCAGCGCATCGCCTTCGAGATCTCCGATGGCCTCTGGGGCTCGGACGCCGACTTCCTGCGCATGACCGGCGAGACCCAGTGGATCCGCATGTTCGGGGATGCCACCCGCCTGGTGACCGGGATGGGCATCGGCGCCATCGAGACCGATGACTTCAGCAAGATTCCGCCTTCGCTGCGTTTCTTCGCGGGCGGTGACCGCAGCGTGCGCGGCTATGGCTACGAGAGCCTGTCGCCGCGCAACGAGGAGGGCCGGCTGACCGGCGGCCAGCAGCTGCTGACCGCCAGCGCCGAGCTGCAGCGTCGCCTCACCGGGGACTGGTGGGGGGCCGCCTTCGTGGACACCGGCGATGCCTTCGAATCGTGGAGCCCCGAGGCGCTCAACACCGGTGCCGGCCTCGGCGTCCGCTGGATCTCTCCGGTGGGGCCGATCCGTTTCGATATCGCTCACCCCTTCGACGACGAGGAGAATGCGTGGCGCATCCACTTCGCCATCGGTCCAGAGTTCTGAGCCTGCTCTGGGCGCTGTTTCGCCTGCTGATCCTGCTGCCGCTCACCCTCCTGGGGCTGGTCATCCTGTCCCTGGGCCTGGCGCTGTCGCCCTGGGGCACGGGGCTGCTGCTCGACGCCGGGGAGCGCCAGGGCTTCTACACGCTGGAGTCCCATGAGGGGGCTCCCCTGGATCGCCTGGTGTTGCGCGGCCTCGCGCTCGAGGCGGGCCCCGCCCAGGTGGCGCTGGAGCGCCTCGAGCTCGCCTGGGCCGATGACTGCCTGCTGAAGGGCCGGCTGTGTCTCGATACCCTGGCCGTGGAGGGGGCGCGGATCCGCGTCGGGGCTAGCGAGGCGAGCGAGGAGGGCGACGAGGCGCCGGTCGCCCCCGGCGAGCCCCTCGAAGAGATCCACCTGCCATTCCCGGTGGAACTGCGTGCCCTGGTGCTCGACGACGTGGAAGTGGCGCTGGCAGACGGCACCCGACTGCGCTGGGACAGTTTCACCAGCGGTGCCCTCGCCGAGGAGAACCGCGTCACCCTGCTGCCCACGCATCTGACCGGCACTCGGCTGCTGCTGCCGCTCTCGGCGGGCGCTCAGCTCGCCCCGAGCGGGACCGATCACGAGGGCCCTCGAGTCGCGGCCGCGGCCATCGATGCCGCCATCGCGGTGCATTCACCGCTACCCGCCGAGGTCGCCGCCGAGCTCGAGGGGCTGGCCGCCACGCCGCTGGCCGAGCAGGCGCGCCGCGACCTGCCCGAGATCCGCCTGCCGCTGCGCCTGGAGGTGCCGGAGCTGCTGGTGGAGGATACCGCCCTGGAGGGCGCCGTCGAGTACGGCATCGAGCACCTGGCGCTGACGCTCTCCGCCCGCGACCACGAGGTGGAACTCCATCCGCTGGAGGTGAGCAGCCGCGATGCCGACGCCCGCCTGGAGGCGCGGGTATCGCTGCGCGACGACTATCCCCTGGAGGCCCGACTGCAGAGCGCGCTGTGGCTGCCCGACAGCCTTCCCGAGCTTGCCGGCCAGCGGATCGATCTGGCTCTGGACGGCAGCCTCGCAGATCTGCGGGTCAGGCTGGAACTGGCCGGGCCGGTGAGCGCCGCACTGGATGCCCGCCTGGACGCTCTCGAACCGACGCTGCCCTTCAGCGCCTCGCTGACCAGCGATCTCGTGCAATGGCCGCTGCCCGGGGCCATGCCCGAAGACGAGGAAGCGGCCTCCGAGCCCTGGCTGGTGGAGGAGTTGGCCCTGCGCGCCGAGGGCAGCCTCACGGGATACCGGCTGGCCAGCTCGCTGATGGTGGAGGGGCCGGATGTGCCCTTCACCCGAGTGGCGCTGTCGGGCGACGGTGATCTCGAGCACTTCGCCTGGAACCCACTCTCGATCAGCCTGGCCGGCGGCTCCCTGGTCACCCGCGGTCGCGTCGACTGGGCCGAGATGCTGGCGGTCGAAGCGGTGGCTCGCCTGGATCGCGTCGAGCCCGGCCGCTTCGTGGAGGGCATCGACGGCCGCCTGGATGGCGATATCGAGGCCAGCTTCGCCCAGACCGCCGAGGGGTGGCAGCTGGCCGTGCCGAGACTCTCCATCAGCGGCGCGCTGCAGGAGCTGCCGCTGGCTCTGGAGGCGCGCCTGGCCGGCGACAGCGAGATGCGTTGGGAGATCGACGCCCTCGATTTCCGCCAGGGAGAGAATCGTCTGAATGCCGCGGGACGGATCAGTGAGACCGACATCGACCTGACCGGCGAGCTGGACATGCCGGCCCTGGCCAGTCTTCACGATGAGCTCGGTGGCACCCTGACCGGACGTTTCGCCGCGAGCGGCAGCCCGAAGGCGCCGCAGCTCGACCTGTCGCTTACCGGTGAGGAGCTGTCCTTCGCCGACAACGGCCTCTCGACGCTGCGCCTGAGTGCCGACGTCAGCGGCATCGATGACCCGGCCCTGGACGTTCTGCTGGAGCTCGAGCGGCTGAACGCCGCCGGCCAGCGCTTCAGCGAGATCACGCTGGCCCTGGACGGCCGGCTGTCCGACCACCGCCTGACGCTGGCGGCCCAGGCCGGCCGCGGCATGGCGCTGTCGCGCGCGGCCCTCGCCCTCGAGGGCGGGCTGGACGCGGCGCGCGAACGCTACCGCGGGGAGCTTGTGCCGCTGGAGGTCGATACCGACGTCGGCGATATCCGCCTGTCCCAGCCGCTGGCCTTCGAGGCCAACCTGCCTGCCGGCAGCGTGGTGATGCAGCCGTTCTGCCTGCGCCGCGAGCAGGGCGGAGAGCTCTGCGCGGTGGATCCCCTGCAGGCCTCGGCGGACAGCGGCAGCGCTCGCCTGACACTGCGCGACCTGCCCATGTCGCTGCTTGAGGAGTGGGTGCCCGAGGACTGGACCCTGGAAGGGGGCAGTGAACTCGATCTGATGGCCGAATGGCGACAGGGCGGCAGCGCCTGGCAGGCCGATCTGCGCCTGGCCAGCGATCTGGCCCTGGAGGGGCTCGATGCCTACGGCCAGCCCTGGTCGCTGCCGGCCTCGCGGCTCAGCGCCGAGGTGTCCGCCACCCAGGCTCGCGCCGAGGTCGACCTCGCGCTGGAGCTTGCCCAGGCCGGCGACCTGCGTCTGGTGCTGGCCATCGACGACCCGGTCGGGGCCGGTCGCCTGGAAGGACGCCTGACCCTTGACGACCTGCAGCTGGAGCGCTATCGCACCCTGGTGGCGGGCATGGAGACCCTGGAGGGGCAGCTCGATGGCCAGGTAGCCATTACCGGCAATGCCGAGGCCCCCGCCCTGGAGGGGCGCATCGGCCTGGCGGGGTTGCGCCTGCGCGGCGCGGACCTCCCGGTGGAGGTGCGCGACGGGGAGGTGGCGATCGAGCTCGACGGAGACCAGGGCCGGATCGACGGCTTCATCGCCGCCGAGGAGGGCCGGCTCGCCATTCGCGGCGATGCCGACTGGCCGAGCCCGGACGACTGGCGGATCAGCGTCGCGCTGGATGGCCGTGATGACCCGCTGCTGGCGGTGCTGCCCGCCTTCGGCCGCCTGCGCCTGGCGCCGGACATGCGCGTTCTGGTGACGCCGGCGCTGCTGCAGGTTCGCGGCGAGGTGCGAGTGCCCTGGGCGCGACTCGAGGTGGGCGACCTGCCGCCCTCGGCGATGGCGCCGAGCCCGGACGAGATCATCATCACACGACGCGACGAGGAGCGTGCCCAGCGCCGGGCCGAACGTGCCGCCGAGCAGCGCGATGGAGACCCCGGAGAAGACGCGGCCGAGGCGCTGGCCCGGGCCGGCATGGCGGTGGACGTGCAGATGGAGCTGCGCCTGGGTCCCGACATGCAGCTATCGGCCTACGGTCTCGAATCGGGCCTGTCCGGCACCCTGGAGGTGCGACAGCAGAGCGGACCGGTACAGCTGTTTGGCGACGTCAATCTGGTGGATGGGCGTTTCCGCGCCTACGGTCAGGATCTGCTGATTCGCGAGGGCCAGCTGCTGTTCAGCGGTCCACCCGATCAGCCCCTGCTGAGCTTCGAGGCGGTGCGCAACCCCAACGTCACCCAGGATGGCGTGGTCGCCGGCCTGCGGGTGACCGGTACCGCCGCCGAGCCCCAGCTGAGAGTCTTCTCCGAGCCGGCCATGGACGAGGCGCGCGCGCTTTCCTACCTGCTGCGCGGCCGCGCCCCGGATGACGGCGACACCGACGGAGCCTTGACCCAGGCGCTGATCGGCCTGACGCTGGGCCAGACAGGGGGGGCCGTGGGCGCTATTGGCGAGGCCTTCGGCATCTCCGACCTCGGCCTGGAAACCGCCGGTATCGGCGACGAGAGCCAGGTGGTGGTGAGCGGGCAGCTGACGGAGGACCTGCGCATCAGCTACGGCGTCGGGGTCTTCTCGCCGATCGCCGAGCTGACCCTGCGCTACACGCTGTGGCGCAACCTCTACCTGCAGGCGGTCTCCGGAGCGGCCCAGGCGGTAGACCTGGTCTATACCTTCAGCCGTCCCGGCAAGCCACCGAGAATCAACGAGTGACGGCGTGCAACGACAACCCGCGGAGGGAACACAAGATGGCGACGGAAACCTGTGTCCTGGGCGGCGGCTGCTTCTGGTGCCTGGACGCCAGCTTCCGCCTGGTGGAGGGCGTGGAGCGGGTGGTGTGCGGCTATGCCGGGGGAGACGACCCGGCGCCGAGCTACGAGGCGGTGTGCCGCGGCACCACCGGCCATGCCGAGGTCGTGGAGCTGACCTACGATCCGGCGGTGATCGGCTTTCGCGATCTGCTGGAGATCTTCTTCGCCCTGCATGACCCCACCACGCTCAACCGCCAGGGCAATGACGTGGGTCCCCAGTATCGCTCGGCCATCTTTACCCTGAGCGAGGCCCAGGCGCAGCAGGCCGCCGAGATGATCGCCGAGCTGGCGAACGACTACGACGCCCCTATCGTCACCGAGGTGACGCCCCTGGAGGTGTTTCACCCCGCCGAGGCCTATCACCAGGACTACTTCACGAAGAACCCCGGCAATGCCTACTGCCAGTTCGTGATTCCCCCCAAGCGCCACAAGCTGGCCCAGCGCTTCGGCGACCGGCTCAAAGGGTGACTCGGCTCTCGGCACCGGCAACGCCTGGTCTCAGCGCCCCGGCGGTTCGCTCTCGGCGGCCAGGCGACGCGGGCGGCCGGCGAAGGCCGGCGCCCAGTCCTGGAGCTGGCGGGATACCCGGCGAGCCAGCCAGGAGCGAAGCCGGCCGTCACGCCACTCCATGAAGCCCACGTGGCCCCCGTGACGGGCGAGCTCGACCCGCACCGATTCGCCCGGGGGCGGCAGGCGCACGAACAGCTCCGGCGGCATGAAGGGATCGTCCTCGGCGTGGAGGATCAGGGTGGGCAGCTCCAGCTCGCCGATCCAGCGCCCCGCGGAGGCCCGTCGATAGTAGTCGTTGGCGTCCAGAAAGCCGTGCAGCGGTGCGGTCACGACGTCATCGTAGTCGCGCAGGGTGCGCAGCGCCCCCAGCCGCTCGGCGCCGAGCTCCAGTGGGAAGTCGGCCAGCCGGCGGGCTGCCTTGGCCTTGAGCGAGGCGAGCAGATGGCGTTCATAGACGCGAGTGAAGCCCTGCTGCAGGCAGTCGGCGCTGGCCGCCAGGTCCAGAGGAGCGCTGATGGCGATGGCACCGGCCAGGTCCAGACCGTCGCCCCCCTGTTCCGCCACCAGCTTGACCAGCATGTTGGCCCCCAGCGAGACCCCCGCGGCCACCTTGAGCGCCCGGGGATAGCGGTGGGCCAGCTGGCCGATCAGCCAGTAGGCGTCGGCCGTGTCGCCGCTGTGGTAGGCCCGGGGGAGTCGGTTGGGCGCACGGCCGCAGCCGCGGAAGTGCATCAGCACCGCCCGCCAGCCCAGGGCGTCGGCCGCGGCCAGCAGCTCCCGGGCATAGGGGGAGTGGAAGGAGCCCTCCAGCCCGTGAAAGAGGATGAACAGCGGCGCGGCCGGATCTTCCGGTCCAGGCGCCACCCAGGTCAGCTCTACGAAGTCACCGTCCGGGAGGGGCAGCGTCTCCCAGCAGTGGGGCACTCGCCGCCTCGGCAGCAGTCGGGGCAGCAGGGTCTGGACATGGCGATTGGCCAGCCCCGCGGGGGGCTCGAAGTCGGCACGATGCAGCTGACCGCTCATGGGTGGCTCAGGCCTCCTGGGGCGTGAGGTTGTCGGGGCCGTCTGCGGTCACCAGCACGTTGTCCTCGATGCGGATACCGCCGTGTTCGGCAAGGCGCTCCACGCGCTCCCAGCGGACCTCGGGGCGATGGCGATGGGGCTCGAGCAGCATGGGGATGACGTAGAGCCCCGGCTCCATGGTGACCACCATCCCTGCTTCCAGTTCCCGAGTCAGCCGCAGCGCCGGATCGTCGGCGGGGGGCGCCAGCGGCTCGCCGGCAGCGCTCACGCGGCCGCCCACATCGTGGACCTGCACCCCCAGCAGGTGCCCCAGACCGTGGGGGCAGAAGGCGCGGGTCAGCCCGCTCTCCAGTACCGCCTCCGTTGAGGCATCGATCAGCCGCTGCTCCACCAGCAGCGCCGCAAGCCCCTCGTGCATGCGCTGATGCAGTGCGACATAGCTGACGCCGGGGGCAAGGTCGGCAATCAGGCGTTGCTGCAGGGCGGTGACGCCTGCCAGCAGCGGCTGGAACTCGGGCACGGCATCGCTGCCTGCCCAGGTGCGGGTGATGTCGGCAGAATAGCCCCGATAGCGCAGGCCGGCATCCAGCAGCAGGCTGCGCTTCAGCGCGGGGGCCACCGGGTCGTAGTGCTGGTAATGGAGCACGCCGCCGTGAGCGTTGATTCCCACGATATTCGAGTAGGGCATATCGCTCTCGCGCTGGCGAACGGCGCCCAGGTAGGCCAGCTGGATATCGAGTTCCGCGCCGCCGTCGTCGAAGGCCTCGCGCGCCGTCCGGTGGCCGTCCATGGCCCGGCGATTGGCCTCGCGCAGACAGCTGACCTCGTAGGCGCTCTTGCGCACCCTCAGCTCATCCAGAGCGGCCACCAGGCCCGGGGGGTTGGCCTCGGCATCCAGATGCCGCGCGACAGCACTGCTCACATCCCCCAGTACCGCGAAGCGCCCGGGCGGCAGGGCCGGAGGATCCGGGGTGTCTCGGGGCTCGATCGTGAAGCGCGCCGTCCAGGGGGCGTCGGGGAGGCGGGCGGGCAGGTGCCAGAAGTCTGCCGGAGCGTGGAGATAGAGCGTCGGCGGCTCGCCGGGGCGCACCAGCAGCCAGCTGTCGGTCAGCGGTGTCTGGCCGGTCCAGTGCACGAAGTGGCCATAAGCGGAGAAGCTGGCGTACTGGTCATCGCCGAAATGGCGCGACGGCCGGCCGCTGAAGAGCAGTACGCCATCGACGCCGTGGACCGCCAATGCCTCGTCGTAGGCCTGCATCAGGGCATCAAGATGATCGTGCTGCTGGCGTTCAAGTTCGGTCATGGGACTCGGGCTCCTCGAGCGGCGCGTCTGCCGCGATGATACAGGGTGCATTGTAGCCTTCCCGCGAATCGCCGGGCAGGGCAGACAGGACCCGGTTCGGCTGGCATGATGCTCAGCGATCATTATGAGAGGGAAATTTGATGCTGATGTTGCGGACATCGCTGAGTGCCGTACTGGCCCTGACACTCGCTCTGGGCCTGGCCGGCCCGCTGCAGGGCGAGGCGCCCAGATCCGGTGACGAGGGCAAGCAGTTCGAGGATTCCCGGCACGCCGTGACCTGGCGTCGGGAGGAGCTCAAGGGCATCGAACGCCTGGTGCGCCAGCTGCGTTTCGACCTGGTCAACAACCGTGACGCCCGCGGCGCGGAGCCGCGCCTGGAGGAGCTCGCCGAGCGTGCCAGCGGCGCCAATCTGCTGCCCGCCTTCATCGAAGGCAGCCACGGGCGCGGGTCGGAGGCCCGAGCGCGCATCTGGGAGGAGTGGGAGGAGTTCAAGGCGGGGTTTACAGACCTGGAGGAGCAGGTCGCGACTCTCCGCGAGGCCGCGGCGGCGGAGGACTACCGCCTGGCGACCCGTGAACTTTCCGATCTCAGCATGACCTGCCGCAGCTGCCACCGGCGCTATCGCTACTAGGAAGGCGTGAGGCCCTCGATGCGATAGAGGGCCTCGGCCTGGTCGAGGCCGGCGATGGTGCAGCCCAGATCCTTGACCCGGCCATCCGCCAGGCCATAGACCCAGCCGTGCACCGACACCTCCTGGCCACGCTGCCAGGCGTGCTGGACGATCTTGGTACGCGAGAGGTTCTTCACCTGGGCCCCGACGTTGAGCTCGCACATGCGATCCACCTGCTCGTCCAGCGACAGAGAAGCCAGCGACTCGCGGTGCCGGCTGTAGAGCTCGCGCACCGAGTGCAGCCAGATATCCACCATGCCGTTGTCGCCTCCGGCCACCGCCGCCCGGACACCGCCGCAGCCGTAGTGGCCCACCACCATGATATGGCGTACGCCCAGCACCTCGACGGCGTACTGCAGCACCGAGAGGGCGTTGAGATCATTGTGGTGCACCAGGTTGGCCACGTTGCGGTGCACGAACACCTCACCGGGCGGCAGCGAGATGATCTGGTTGGCCGGTACGCGGCTGTCGGAGCAGCCGATCCACAGATAGTTGGGGTTCTGCTGCCGAGAGAGGCTGGCAAAGAACTCCGGGTCCTCGCGGCAGACCTTTGCGGCCCAGGCGCGGTTGTTCTCCAGCAGCTCGTCGATTTCCTTGTTCATCGGGTGAGGCTCGTGTCATGGGTGGGAGCGGCGGCCAGGCGACCAATGCTGGCGGGGGTTTTAACCGCTCGGCACGCGCCGGGTCAAATCGCCGCCTGCCGAGCCCTGCGTCCGACTGCTATCATGCCGCCACGACGTATCGGGCCGCTGGCCCCAGGCAACAGGAGAACTCCGTGTCCGAAACTACCGCAGCTCAGTACGACTGGGACCTTTTCGTGATCGGCGCCGGCTCCGGCGGGGTGCGCGCCGCGCGCACCGCGGCGGCGACGGGGGCCCGGGTCGCCGTGGCCGAGGACCGCTATCTCGGCGGTACCTGCGTGAACGTGGGGTGCGTGCCCAAGAAGCTCTACTCCTATGCGGCCCATTTCCATGACGCCTTCGAGGACGCCGGTGGATTCGGCTGGCAGCTTCCCGAGGCGCCACGCTTCGACTGGGCGACCCTGCGCGACAACAAGGTGGGCGAGATAAAGCGCCTCAACGGCATCTACGGGCGGCTTCTCGAGGGCGCCGGGGTGCGCCTGATCCAGGGCCGGGCTCGACTCCTCGATGCGCACACCGTCGAGGTGGCCGGTGAGACCCACAGCGCCGAACGTATCCTGGTGGCGGTGGGTGGCTGGCCCTGGGTGCCCGAGTTCCCGGGCAGCGACCTGGCGCTGAGCTCCAACGAGGTGTTCGACCTGGACACCTTCCCCGAGCGCTTCCTGGTGCTGGGCGGCGGCTATATCGCCGTGGAGTTCGCCAGTATCTTCAACGGCCTGGGCAGCCAGACCCACCTGATCTATCGCGGCGAGCTGTTCCTGCGCGGTTTCGACCAGCAGGTGCGCGAGTTCACCCGGGATCAGATGGCCACCAAGGGCGTCAATCTCCACTTCGAGACCAACGTCGAGCGCATCGAGAAAGGCGCGAGCGGCCTGGCGGTGACCCTGACCAGCGGCGAGGTGCTGGAGGTGGATGCCGTGCTGGCCGCTACCGGCCGCCGGCCGCATCTCGAGGGGCTCGGGCTGGACGCCCTTGGCGTCGAGCTCACCGACAGCGGCCATCTGAAGGTCAACGACCGCTTCGAGACCTCGCTGCCCTCGATCCTGGCGCTGGGCGACGTGACCGGCGGTCCCGAGTTGACCCCGGTGGCCCTGGCCGAGGCGATGCACCTGGTGGCCCATCACTTCGGCGACAGGCCCCCGGCCGCGCCGCTGGACTACCGCAACATCGCCACGGCGGTATTCTGCCACCCCAATATCGGTACCGTGGGGCTCTCCGAAGAGCAGGCGCGCCAGCAGTGTGGCGATATCCGCGTCTATGCCACCGAGTTCCGCCCCATGAAGCACACCCTATCGGGGAGCCAGGAGCGCTGCCTGATGAAGCTGGTGGTGGACGACGCCAGCGACGTGGTGGTCGGTGCTCACATGGTGGGCGAGGAGGCCGGGGAGGTGATTCAGGGGATCGCCATTGCCGTGCGGGCAGGCCTCACCAAGGCCGATTTCGATGCCACCGTGGGCATTCATCCCACCGGGGCCGAGGAGTTCGTCACCCTGCGTACGCCGACGCGACGCTGAGTCCTTTCCTGTCGCTGTCTCCAGGACGTCGGGCCACCTTCGGGTGGCCCGACGTCTTTTCGTCATCCGCCGCCGCGGTCTGGACTAGACTGACGGTAAGGAGCGCGGTGCAGGGGTAACGACACGGCTTCTCGGGGTGTGGCAGGCGGTTTCACTGGCAGCGCACCTCGCTGCATAATTTTTTGTTATGGATTTGGCTGTGGTAAATAACCCCAGATTTGAAATATCGCCCGCCGCTGGTATAATCCTTTTCAAATTCGCACAGCGAACCTGCCCATGATGACAACTTCCGAACCCTTTACTCCCTCCGCCGATCTGGCGCGCCCCAGCGTGGCAGACGCCGTGGTCGGCGCCAAGAGCACGTCGCTGTTCATTCGCAAGCCCAACCCGGACGACGGCTGGGGAATCTACGAACTGGTCAAGTCCTGCCCTCCGCTGGATGTCAACTCCGCCTATGCCTATCTGCTGCTGGCCACCCAGTTCCGCGACAGCTGCGCGGTAGCCACCAACGAGGAGGGCGAGGTCGTCGGCTTCGTTTCCGGCTACGTGAAGAGCAATGCCCCTGACACCTACTTCCTGTGGCAGGTGGCCGTGGGCGAGAAGGCCCGTGGTACCGGGCTGGCCCGGCGCCTGGTCGAGGCCGTGATGTCACGCCCCGAACTGGCCGACGTGCATCACCTCGAGACCACCATCACGCCTGACAACCAGGCCTCCTGGGGGCTGTTTCGTCGCCTTGCCGACCGCTGGCAGGCGCCCCTGAACAGCCGCGAGTACTTCTCCACCGATCAGCTCGGCGGGGAACACGACCCGGAGAACCTGGTCCGCATCGGTCCCTTCCAGACCGACCGCATCTGATCCTTCAAGTGACGCCATGGCCGGTCCCGTGACCGGCCATGGCGGCTCACGTCCTTTTTTTTCTATCTAACGACAGGAGGTCGCCAATGCAGACCCAGATTCTCGAACGCATGGAATCCGAAGTCCGGACCTATTCACGCTCCTTTCCGGTGGTCTTCACCAAGGCGCAGAATGCCCGCCTGACCGACGAGAACGGCCGCGAGTACATCGACTTCCTGGCCGGTGCCGGCACCCTCAACTACGGCCACAACAACCCGCAGATCAAGCAGGCGCTGCTCGACTACCTGGCCGAGGACAACATCATCCACGGCCTGGACTTCTGGACCGAGGCCAAGCGCCACTACCTCGAGACCCTGGAGGAGGTGATCCTCAAGCCCCGCGGTCTCGACTACAAGGTGCAGTTCCCCGGGCCCACCGGCACCAACGCCGTCGAGGCGGCCATCCGCCTGGCGCGCAATGCCAAGGGCCGCCACAACATCGTCACCTTCACCAACGGCTTCCACGGCGTGACCATGGGGGCCCTGGCCACCACCGGCAATCGCAAGTTCCGCGAAGCCACCGGCGGCGTGCCCACCGTGGGCGGCACCTTTCTGCCCTATGACGGCTATCTGGGTGACGGTGCCGACACCCTGAACTACTTCGAGAAGCTGCTCGACGACAAGTCCGGCGGCCTCGATGTGCCGGCCGGCGTGATCGTCGAGACCGTACAGGGGGAGGGCGGTATCAACGCCTGCAGCGCCGAGTGGCTCAAGCGTCTCGAGCAGATCTGCCAGGCCCATGACATCCTGCTGATCGTCGACGATATCCAGGCGGGCTGCGGCCGCACCGGCAGGTTCTTCAGCTTCGAAGAGGCCGGCGTGGTGCCCGACATTGTCACCAACTCCAAGTCGCTGTCCGGCCTGGGGCTGCCGTTTGCCCAGGTGCTGATGCGCCCGGAACTCGACGCCTGGAAGCCGGGCCAGTACAACGGCACCTTCCGCGGCTTCGCCCTGGCTTTCACCACCGCCGCCGCCGCCCTGAATCACTTCTGGCGCGATGACAGCTTCGCGCGCGACGTGCAGCGCAAGGGCGAGGTCGTCGCCGAACGTTTCGGCAAGATCGCCGCCTGGCTCAGCCAGCAGGGCATCGACGCCAGCGTGCGTGGTCGCGGCCTGATGCGCGGCATCGATGTGGGCAGCGGCGAGATCGCCGACAAGATCACTCACCAGGCGTTCGAGAATGGCCTGGTCATCGAGACGAGCGGCCAGGATGGCGAAGTGGTCAAGTGCCTCTGCCCGCTGACCATCACCGATGAGGATCTGCAGCAGGGCCTGGGCATCCTGGAAGAGAGCGCCAGGCAGGCGCTGAGCTGATAGTCTGAAGCAGCCGCCCCCGCGGGCTGTGCCTGGGGCGGGTCCAGTGACCCGCCCGCTACCGAATCCAACTACCGGAGTTCATCCATGATCGTTCGCAATCTCGAGGAGTGCCGCCAGACCGACCGCCTGGTCAAGGCCGAGAACGGCAACTGGGACAGTACCCGCCTGAGTCTGGCCGACGACGGGGGCAACTGCTCCTTTCATATCACCCGAATCTACGAGGGGACCGAGACCCATATCCACTACAAGCACCACTTCGAGGCGGTCTACTGCATCGAGGGAGAGGGCGAGGTGGAGACCCTGGCCGACGGCAAGATCTGGCCGATCAAGCCGGGTGATATCTATATTCTCGATCAGCACGACGAGCACCTGCTGCGCGCGCACAAGACCATGCACCTGGCCTGCGTCTTCACGCCCGGCCTGAGCGGCAAGGAAGTTCACCGCGAGGACGGCTCCTACGCGCCTGCCGACGAGGGCTGAGTCCGGAGCGGCGCCTGTTCAGGCATGGCATATCATGACGCCCCCGTCGCCTCAGGTGTCGGGGGCGTCCGTGTCTTCCGCGTCGGCGTCAACGGGCTCGAAGACCAGGGTGATGCGCGCCAGGGTGATGCCGAACTTCTGCATGTCGGTGCGGTTGATCAGGCGGTCGTCCGGCTGCAGGAACATCCAGTCATCCATGGTGAAGGTGATTTCGCGTCCCGACACCTCCACGGGCAGGCGATAGCGCATGTGGAAGGCGTGTCCGGCCTGGCGGGCCTCCACGGGCCCCTCGACGTCGTTGGCACTGCCGACCCAGCGGCCGTCTCCCTGGCGCTCGAAGGTCCAGACCCGGCGGTCGGTCTCGCCATCGTCGTAGACGAAGTCCTCATCGAGCACCAGGCGAGTCCCATCATAGTGCCCATCGATGTCCACCACGAAGCGTCGCTGCACCTCACCGCGGTAGTCCTGGACCATGCCCCAGGCGCGGGTCTGGCCGTCGAAGTACTCGCCGATATCCAGCACCGGGGTAGTGCCGGCATAGCGCTCGATGTCGGGGCTGCTGCAGCCTGCCAGCAGCAGCGGCAGGGCCAGCAACAGGACAAGCCGCTGGCGAAACCGGGGTTTTCGATACATGGCGTTTTCCTCGTAGAACATGCGTAAAGAATTTTCTCATCCTAGCGGCGGTCGCCATCCGGAGCCAGGGAAAACGTCAGGGCGACAGCCCCTCGGCAAGGGTTCGCATAATGAATATTATGTTAAATATGGCCATTGGCGCAGAGCGTCTTCACAGATATTGCCTCATTCTCGCGGTACTCTGGCCCGCCCCCGGTTGGACAAGCCGGCTAGCGACTCCTTATCATCACGCGATCGATCAAAGGATATCTTTCCGACCCATGCCCCCACGCCTGCTCTTCACCGGAGTTCTTTCGCTCGGCCTGCTGCTGGCCGGCTGTGCCCTGCCCATCGACCAGGCCGAACAGGAGCCCGTGCTCGGGCCGGATGAATTCGCGCTGCGCATCGATCGGCTGGAGGCTGATCTGGCCGCCCGCTGCGACCTCCAGCAGAGCCACGTCAGCGAGCACGCCCGCCGCCAGGAGGTGCTGGTGGCCGACGTGCGCGAGGTCGGCAGCCTGGTCCGCCATCTGCGCGCCGATATCGAGCGGCTGGAGCGTGCCGACAGCGAGCCGCTGGTGGTCACTCAGGAGTGTGCCGCCGATGAGCTGGGGCTGGCCAACAAGTCCGTGGTGGGCCGCAGCGAATGGATCGGACTGCCGGACGTGGGCACCTATCTCAAGGCAAGGGTCGACTCCGGCGCCAATACCTCATCGCTCTCGGCGAGCGAGATCACCCGCTTCGAGCGCGACGGCGACAACTGGGTACGCTTCAAGCTGGGCGTCACCGATGAGGACGTGGTGGTCGACGGCGTACGCGACGACTGGATCGAGGCGCCGGTGGAGCGTCGGGTGCGGATCCTACAGGCCTCCGGCGAGGAGTCGCGCCCGGTGGTAAGCCTGATGATGACGCTGGGACCGATCCGCGAGTCCGTGGAGTTCACCCTCAACGACCGCACCCACCTCAACTATCCGGTACTGCTGGGGCGACGCTTCCTGATGGATATCGCCGTGATCGATGTTGCCGAGACCTACCTTCATGAACGGCCCGAGTTCCCCGGCGGGCGTCCCGCCGACGAGGCGGCCGATGACGAGGATGACCGGGACGACGAAGAGCGCTGATGCGCCCTCCCCCAGTGCTCCGCCCCTGCCTTCTCCAAGGATGATCCATGTCTCGACTGCCCTTCTATCTGCTCGTCGGCCTGCTGCTGGTGGTGGGCATCGGCCTCAGCGTCCATCGCCACGTGACCCTCGAGGTTCCCTGGACACCCGGCGAGCAGCGTGAGGTCTGGGAGGTCGAGGCGCGGATCAACTTCAACGCCCACGGCGACCCGGTGATGGTCAACATGGCCTTGCCGGCCGATCAGCAGGCGTTTCGTATGCTCACCGAGCATACCGCCTCACCGGGCTACGGCCTGGCCTTCCTGGAGGAGAACGGCGGCCGTCGCGCCCAGTGGTCGATCCGCGAGGCCTCGGGCAGCCAGCAGCTCTACTACACCACCCA